>NZ_JAIEOF010000398.1 GCF_019750675.1 Methylobacterium sp. | reverse complement strand
CATGCCCTGCGCCGCCACGATGAGGTGCTGGCTGTCGACGAGGGTGCCGTCGACGTCGAAGACGATGAGCTTCACGGATGCGGGCCCCGGCACCGGAATGTCCGCCCGATGGCTGACGGTTCGGCGCAGCTCATGATTGGCGCGTGGGCGCGGCTCATGGCTGGCGCGTGGGCGCGGCCTGGGGCTGGCCGGTGCGCGGCCGGTCGTAGCCGAGCTTGCAGCGCACGAGGAACCGACGCCGGGCGCCCCCGCGCAGGCCGCGCGCGTGCGAGACGCGGTTGCAGGCTGCGTAGGATGGACGGCGATTGCGCCCGACTTGCGCCGCGCCGCGCCCACCGGCGGTACCGGCGGCCGGGGCTGCGGGGCGAGGTGCCTGGGCCTGTCCCGGCTGCCCTTGCTGCTGCCCCTGCCCCTGTCCCTGGGGCTGTGCGGCCGCCGGGCTCGGTTGGGCCTGCGGCCGGGCCTGGGGCGCCGTCTGTGCCAGCACCGGGGTGCCGAGGCTCCCCGCGGGCAGCGTCAGGACGAGGAGCGCGAGGCCGAGCACGGCCGCGGGCTTCAGGATCGTGTCTCGATGCATCGTGGCGCGACGGTCCTTGGCCGGCGGCACGGAACCGACCGGACGATGTCCTGAAGGATAAGGCATGCCGGGCGCTTGCCAAGTCACAACATGCCGAGTCCCAACTCGACAAGCCGCACCTTGCCGAGTCGCCTAGGCTTCGGGTGCCTCGACGATGGGGTCGTAGCGCGCGGCGTCGAACCCGAGCAGGTTCCAGCTCTGCGCCATATGCGGCGGAAGCGGGGCCGTGACGTCCACCGGACGGCCGGTTTTGGGGTGGGGGATCACGATCCGGCGCGCGAGCAGGTGCAGGCGGTTCTGGATGCCGCCGGGCAGCTCCCAGTTCTCGATGCTGAAGTATTTCGGGTCGCCCACGATGGGGTGCCCGATGTGGGCGGCATGCGCGCGCAGCTGGTGCGTGCGCCCCGTGACCGGCTTCAGCGACAGCCAGGACAGCTTCTGGGCCGCGTTGTCCACCATGGCGTAGTAGGTCAGCGCGTGGGCGGCGCCCTCGTCCCCGTGCTGGGCCACCCGCATGCGCGCGTCGGCGTCGGTGGGTTCCTCCTTGGCGAGGTAGGTCGAGATGCGGCCCTGGGGCACGCGCGGCACCCCGGCGGTGAGCGCCCAGTAGACCTTGCGGGCGGAGCGCGAGCGGAAGCTCTTGGCCAGCGTCGCGGCGGCAAGGCGCGTCTTGGCCACGATGAGGCAGCCGGCGGTGTCCTTGTCGAGCCGGTGCACGAGGCGCGGCTTCTGGCCGTCCTTGCCGGTGAGCGCCTCGAGGAGGCCGTCCACGTGCCGCACGGTGCCGGAGCCGCCCTGCACCGCCAAGCCGAAGGGCTTGTTGAGAATCATCATCTCGGCATCCTCGTAGAGGATCAGCGAGCGGATGAAGTCGGCGTCGGTGGCGTCCTTCGCGGCCGAGCGCGGGCGCTCGCCCTGGGCGTCGAGCTTGAGGGGCGGCACGCGCACGCTCATGCTCGGCTCCAGCCGGTCGTTGGGCTTGGCGCGCTTGCCGTCGACCCGCAGCTCGCCCTTGCGCACGATGCTCTGGACACGGGTGAAGGGCAGCTGGGGAAAGCGCGTGGTGAGGAAGCGGTCGATCCGCATCCCGGCCTCGTCCTCCTCCACCGTGAGGGTCTGCACGCCGGAGGCCAGGGTGGCGGAGGCCGCCGCGCGCTGCTCGCGCCGGGTGGGCGCCTCCCCGGCGGGGGCGCCCGCACGGGTATCGGAATCGGCACGGCGCGGGCGCGCCTCGGCGGCATCCGGACGCGGAGCCCGGGTGCGCGGGGGCCGGGGCGCGGCCTCGGTCAGGGCCTCGAAGGCCTCGTGTTCCGCCTCCTCCCGGTCGCGGGGCTGCTGTCCCGGGCGCCAGGGCGCGGGCTTGCCCGCCTCGCCCCGGTTCTCGGCGGCGCGCTGGGCGGCGTCGAGGGCGCTGGTGCGCGGGCCCGTGCGCTCGCGGTCGGGACGCTTGAAGGCCCCGGGTTTGCCCGGACGCCCGGGCTTTCCCGAAAACTTGCCCTGCGCGGAGGGCCGGCCCGGGCCCCCGGATTTGCCCGGCGTGCCGCTGCGGCTCGGCCCTGCGCCCCTGCGCCCGGCGCCGCCGCGTGATGGTGGTCGTGTGGTCATGGCCTGCTCGTACCACCCGGCGGCCCCGCGACAAAGCGCCTGCGGGACAGGGGTAACCCCGCGCGGGTGCGGCCTTCCGCGCTCAGGCGGCGCGGCGGGCCGCCTCGATGGTCAGCCCGGTGCCGACCGAGCCGAAGGTGTCGCCGTCGACGACGCGGGCCCGGGGCAGGCAGGCCGTCAGGGCGGCCCGCACATGCGGCAGGCCGGTGGAGCCCCCGGTGAGGAACAGGGCGTCGATGCGGTCGGCGCTCAGGGACGCCTGCATCAGGCAGCGGTCGATCCGCTCGGCGATGCGCCGGGCGAGTTCGCCGGTCTGGGCCTTCAGGCCCGGGCGGTCGAGCTCGGCGTGAAGGCCCGCCTCGACCCAGTCGAGGTCGATCCGGCCCCGTCCCTCCTCCGAGGTCGCGATCTTGGCGCCCTCCACCGCCATGGCCAGGGCGTGGCCGCGCTCGGCCTCCACCACGGTGGTGAGGCGCGCGAGGAGGTCGGGGCGCCTGGCGTCGCGGCGCACCTCCTCGATCTCCCGCAGGGTCTTGCCGTTGTAGAGACGGTTGATGCTCGACCAGGTGGCGAGGTCGTGGAAATAGCCCGTGGGCACGTCGAGGTCGCCCCGGTTCATGGCGCTGCCCAGCCCGAGGAGCGGCATCACCGTGCCGAGGCTGAGGCGGCGGTCGAAATCGGTGCCGCCGATGCGCACACCGTCATTGGCCAGGATGTCGTCGCCGCGCTCCGCCTTGGCGTGGCGCTCCGGGGCGAGGCGCACGATCGAGAAGTCCGAGGTGCCGCCGCCGATGTCGGCGATCAGCGCGATCTCCTCCGCGCGCACCTGCTGCTCGTAGTCGAGGGCGGCGGCGATCGGCTCGAACTGGAACGAGACGTGGCGGAAGCCGATGCCCTCCGCGATGTCCCGCAGGGCGTCCTCGGCGCGGGCATCGCCCTCCGGGTCGCCGTCGACGAAGTGGACCGGGCGGCCGTGCACCACCGTGTCGAGGGATCGCCCGGTCTCGGCCTCGGCGCGGGCCTTCACGGCGGCGAGGTAGCGCGCGATCACGTCGCGAAAGCGGATGCGCTCGCGCCCCACCGGGGTCGTCTCCTCCAGGAGTGCCGAGCCGAGCACGGATTTCAGGCTGCGCATCAGGCGCCCCGGCGTGCCCTCCACGTATTCGGCCATGGCGGCGCGGCCGATGACGGCATCCCGGCCCGGCGGGAAAAAGATCGCGCTCGGGATCGTGAGGTGGCGGTCCTCCAGGGGCACGAGCTGCGGGCGCTGTCCGGTGACGAGGCCGAGGGTGGTGTTCGACGTGCCGAAATCGAGGCCGCAGGCCGCCATGGGGATCTCCGGACGCAGGTCCGCTGGTGGGAGGGGCCGCCGGCCTACAGGCTGTGCCGCCTGCGGTCCACCTGTCCCGGCCCGCGAAATCGCCGCCCCGCCCCGCCCGCCGGCGCAGGGCTGCGGGTGCCGGCCTCCCGGATTCGCCACGCAGGCCCTCAGCGCGCGCCGAGATACCGTGCGCGTAGGTGGCGCAGGAAATCGTCCGCCCCGAGGGACTTGCCCGTGGCTTCGCGAAGGAGTTCGTCCGTCTCCAGCAGGCTGGCGCGCGCGTGCACGTGGGTCCGCAGCCAGCCGCGCAAGGCCGCGAAGTCGCCCGCCGCGAGGTCGTCCGGGATGCCCGGAACCGCGGCGCAGGCGGCACGGAAGAGCTGCGCGGCCGCCATCGCCCCGAGGGTATAGGTCGGAAAGTAGCCGAAGCTTCCGCCCGGCCAGTGTATGTCCTGCAGGCAGCCCCTCCGGTCGTCGGGCACGGTGAGGCCGAGGAGGTCGCGAAGGCCGTCGTTGAAGGCGCCGGGCAGGTCGGCCACCGCGAGGTCGCCCGCGACCATCGCCCGCTCGAGGGTGTAGCGCAGCAGGATGTGGGCCGGGTACGTGACCTCGTCGGCATCGACCCGGATGAAGCCCGGCTCCACCCGCGTGTAGCGCCGGTGCAGGTTCTCAGGGCTCCAGGCGGGGCCCGCCCCGCCGAAGGTCTCGCGGAGGGCGGGCGCGAGGAAGGCGCAGAACTCGGCCGAGCGGCAGGCCTGCATCTCGACGAGGAGCGACTGGCTCTCGTGCAGGGTCATGCCGCGCGCCGCGCCCACGGGCTGGTGGCGCCACGCGGGCGGCAGCCCCTGTTCGTAGAGGGCGTGGCCGGTCTCGTGCAGCACGCCCATCAGGGCGCCGGAGGCGTCGGCCTCGTCGTAACGGGTGGTGATCCGCACGTCGTCCGTGGCGCCGCCGCAGAACGGATGCAGGCTGACGTCGAGCCGCCCGCGGGTGACGTCGAAGCCGACGGCCCGCATCAGGCGCTCGCCCAGGGCCTTCTGGGCCTCCACCGGGAACGGCCCGGGCAGGGGCCGCGGCGCCGGTTCGGCCGCCTGGCGCTCGCGCACCGCCGCGACCAGCCCCGGCAGCTCGGCCCGCAGGGTCTCGAAGAGCGGGTCGATCGCCGCGCGGCGCATGCCCGGGTCGTAACCGTCGAGGAGGGCGTCGTACGGGTCGAGGCCGAAGGCGGCGCCCTTGGCGGCACCGACCTCCCGTTCCAGGCGCAGGGTCTCGGCGAGCGCCGGCGCCAGCATCGCGAAGTCGGACCGCGCCCGGGCCTCGCGCCAGATCATCCCCGATTGCGACGCGGCCCGGGAACTCGCCGCCACGAGGTCGGCCGGCACCGCCGCGGCGTGCAGGTAGGTCCGGCGCATCTCGCGCAGGTTCGCCCGCTCCCACTCCCCCAGCGCCGCGGCGTCGTCGAGGGCGCGCGCGATCAGGTCGCCGGTCTCAGGCGCCGTCAGGATCTCGTGGCCGATGACGGCGAGCTGCGCCAGCTGCTCGGCCCGCATGTCGGCGGCCCCGTCGGGCATCAGCGTCTCCCGGTCCCAGGACAGGATTCCGGCGGCGTCACCGAGGGCGCCGAGCCGGGCGAAGCGACCGGCGAGGGTCTGGTAGGCCTGCATGGCCGGGTCTCTCCTGCGGAATTGCTGTCGCGGGTCCCCGCCCCGAAGGGTTGGGTCATGACCGGAGCCTTCCATGCGGCGCGCCGCGCTGTCCAGGGTGAGCCCGTTCACAGCCACTGGGGCAGGAGGAAGATCGCGAGGGCGGCCGCAAGCCACGCGGCGGTGGCGCCCAGAATCGCCAGCCGATAATCCATCAGGCCGCTGAGGGCATAGGCCGCCCCGAGGAACACCAGGTAGGCCGGGATCGTCCTGGCGCCCGCGAGGCAGGCCGCGCGCAAGCCCGCCGGATCGCCCTTCGCCCCCACCGCCAGCAGCGCGATGATGGCGAAGGTGGGGGCCAGCGGCAGGATGCCGGGCAGCACGTTGCCGCGTCGGGAGGCGAGCACGATGGCCACGGTGACGAGGCCGCCGAGGAGACCCTTCCAGAGCACGTCCAACGGTCAGTCCTCCTCGGACCGCCGCTGCCGGCGCAAGCGCTCCCAGTGGGCGAGGCGGTCGGTGTACCGGCTCTCCATGCCCCGGTCGGTGGGGGTGTAGAAGTGCTGGCGGCCGAGTTTCTCCGGCCAGTAATCTTGGCCCGAGAAGGCGTCGGGCTCGTCGTGATCGTAGCGGTAGCCCTCGCCGTAGCCGATCTTGCGCATCAGCTTGGTCGAGCCGTTGAGGATGGTGCGGGGCGGCGGCAGCGAGCCGTGCGACTTGGCGACCCGGGTCGCGGCCTTGTAGGCCTCGTAGACCGCGTTCGATTTGGGCGCGCAGGCGAGGTAGACCGTGACCTGCGCCAGCGCCAGCTCCCCCTCGGGCGAGCCGAGGAAGTCGAACGCGTCCTTGGCGGCGGTGGCCACCACCAGGGCCTGCGGGTCGGCCAGCCCGATATCCTCCACCGCCATGCGGACCAGGCGCCGGGCGATGAACAGGCGGTCCTCGCCCCCGTCGAGCATGCGGCAGAGGTAGTAGAGCGCCGCGTCCGGATCGGAGCCGCGCACCGTCTTATGCAGGGCGCTAATGAGGTTGTAGTGCCCCTCCTGGGACTTGTCGTAGATCGGGGCCCGGCGCTGGATGATCGCCTGCAACCCCTCCGCGTCGAAGATTTCTTCGTGTTTAGCAGAGCGCCAGACTTCTTCCGCCAGGGTGAGCGCGGCGCGGCCGTCGCCGTCTGCCATGCGCACGAGCACCCCGCGCGCCTCTTCGTCGAGGGGCAGTGGCTGGCCGGTGAGGCCTTCCGCTCGGACCAGCAGCTTGGCGATCGCCGCGTCATCGAGAGCCCGGAACAGCAGCACGCGGGCGCGCGAGAGCAGCGCGGCGTTGAGCTCGAAGGACGGGTTCTCCGTGGTGGCGCCCACCAGCGTCACCGTGCCGTCCTCCATCACGGGCAGGAAGGCATCGAGCTGGGCCCGGTTGAAGCGGTGGATCTCGTCCACGAAGAGCAGCGTGCCCCGGCCCATGGCCCGGCGCCCGCGCGCCGCGTCGAACACCTTTCGCAACTCGGCGATGCCGGAGAAGATCGCCGAGATCTGCTCGAAGTGGAGGTCGGTCTCGTGCGCCAGCAGCCGCGCCACGGTGGTCTTGCCGGTGCCGGGCGGCCCCCAGAACACCAGCGAACCGAAGGAGCGGGCGTTGAGCAGGCGGGTCAAGGCCCCGTCCTGGCCGGTCAGGTGCTCCTGGCCGACAACCTCGGCGAGGGTTTTCGGGCGCAGGGCGTCGGCGAGGGGGCGGGGCGCGGTGGCGGAGAGGCCGGCCGAGGCGAAGAGATCGGACAT
>NZ_JAIEOF010000281.1 GCF_019750675.1 Methylobacterium sp. | reverse complement strand
GTGGAGCCTAACGGGATCGAACCGATGACCTCTTCCATGCCATGGAAGCGCTCTCCCAGCTGAGCTAAGGCCCCACTCTCGACGCGCCGGAGACTGGAGGTCCGGAGCGGTCTTCGTCGGCGGCGGGCGCTGCCCGCCGTCGATGGCGGTGATGTACTGGGGCTTGCCCGCCGTCTCAACCCCCTTTGTGCCCCGCCGGCAAACTTTTTTGGCCGACGGTGTGGACGGGGGTGAGAGTGCTCAACTCTCCTCGTCGTTTTCGATGTCGCTGTCGATCAGATCGGCCACGTCGTCGTCGCCGGTGTCCTCCTCCTCCAGGAAGGTGTCGTCGGCGTCGTCGTTGCTGTCGCCGTCCACGTCCTCGGTGGTGGTGTCCGCATCGTCCTCGGCCGCCTCGACCTCGTCGAGGGAAACGATCTCCGGACCGCCCTTCTCGGCATCCGTGTCCTCGTCGTCATCGGCGGGAACGGCGGCCGCGCGCGCGGCGAGCGCCGGAGCGGCGCGGCCGGAGGCTGCGGCGACCTGATAGATCGTCCCGCATTTGGGGCAGGTCGGCGGATCATTGTCGAGGTCGTAGAACTTGGCGCCGCAGCTCATGCATTGACGCTTCAAGCCGAGTTCCGGTCTGGCCACGGGCGAACCTCTATACGTGCAATCTTTTGGGAGAGGGGCCCCGTTAGTCGCGTGGAACGCTCCTGTCAAATTCCTGGGGTCCCAAGGCGCGGCGACGTCTTTCCTCGGCCCTTCGCGGCGCCCGGCGGGCGATGTGCGGGGCTTCGGATGACGGCGGCACGCGCCCGTGTTAACCGCCCTGATCGCACCGGCGCCGGTATCGACGCGCCCGCGCCCTGAATGCCCGCGCCCCGTGCGCCCAGCCGAAAAGTCGCTGCCCGTGTCCCATGATTCCGCCCCGCAACCCCTGACCGCCCATGCGGGCCTGGCCCTGCAAGGCAGTCTGCGCCCGCCCGGTGACAAGTCGATCTCGCACCGCGCGATGATTCTCGGCCTGCTCAGCATCGGCGAGACGAACGTGACGGGCCTGCTCGAGGGCGACGACGTGCTGCGGACCGCCGCCGCCGCCAAGGCGCTGGGCGCCGACGTCGAGCGGGTGGGAGACGGGCTCTGGCGCGTTCGGGGCGTCGGCATCGGCGGCCTCACCGATCCCGAGGACGTGCTCGATTTCGGTAATGCCGGCACCGGCTCGCGCCTGATGATGGGCGTGGTCGGCGGCCAGCCGGTCACCGCGATCTTCGACGGCGACGCCTCGCTCCGGAAGCGCCCGATGCGCCGCATCCTCGATCCCCTGGTTCGGATGGGGGCCGAGGTGGTGAGCGAGGAGGAGGGCGGGCGCGTGCCCCTGACCCTGCGCGGCCCCCGCGAGGCGATTCCGATCACCTATGAGACGCCCGTTGCGTCTGCGCAGATCAAGTCGGCGGTGCTGCTCGCCGCCCTGAATGCCCCCGGGACCACCACAGTGGTCGAGGCGGCGGCCACCCGCGACCATACCGAGCGGATGCTGCGTCTGTTCGGCGCCGAGGTGACCGTGGTTCCGCACGGCCCCGAAGGCCACGGACGGGCGATCAGCCTGACCGGTCAGCCGACCCTGCGCGGCACCAAGGTCGTCGTGCCCGCCGATCCGTCCTCGGCCGCCTTCCCCCTGGTGGCCGCCCTGATCGTTCCGGGCTCCGAAGTGACCCTGGAGGGCGTGATGATGAACCCGCTGCGCATCGGGCTGATCACCACCCTCATCGAGATGGGCGCCGACATCGAGCGCCTGCGCGAGCGGGAGGAGGGCGGAGAGACCGTGGCGGACCTGCGCGTGCGCGCAAGCCGGCTCAAGGGCGTCGACGTCCCGCCCGAGCGGGCGCCGTCGATGATCGACGAGTATCCCGTGCTCGCCGTCGCCGCCGCCTTCGCGGAGGGCACCACGCGGATGCGGGGCCTGCACGAGTTGCGTGTGAAGGAATCCGATCGCCTCGCGGCCGTCGCCGACGGGCTCAGCGTCACCGGCGTCGCCCACCTCGTCGACGGCGACGACCTCGTCGTGCACGGCACCGGCGAGCCCGCGCGCGGTGGCGGCACGGTCGCGACCCATCTCGACCATCGCATCGCCATGGCGTTCCTGGTCATGGGGCTGGCCACGCAGCAGCCCGTCACGGTGGATGACGGCGCGATGATCGCCACCAGCTTCCCGAGCTTTCTGCCGACGATGCAGGGCCTCGGCGGCCGGATCGAGGGTTGAGCGCGATGCCGATGGTGATCGCGATCGACGGGCCGGCGGCTTCCGGCAAGGGCACCCTGGCCAAGCGCCTCGCGGCGCATTACGGCCTGCCCCACCTCGATACCGGCCTCCTGTACCGGGCCGTCGCCCTCACGGTGATCGATGCGGGCCACAATCTCGACGACCATCAGGCCGCGGCGCGCGCGGCCGCCAGCTTGATCGCCGATCGTCTCGCCGACCCGCGTCTGCGCGAGCGCGCGATGGGCGAGGCCGCCTCGCGCATCTCGGCGGTGCCTGCCGTCCGTGCCGCGCTCCTCGCCTGGCAGCAACGCTTCGCGGGAGGCGCCAGCGGCGCGGTCCTCGACGGGCGCGACATCGGCACCGTGGTCTGTCCCAATGCCGGCGTGAAGCTGTTCATCACGGCCGCCCCCGAGGAGCGCGCCCGCCGCCGCCATCTCGAATTGCTGCGGCGCGGCGAATCGGCGACGCTCGGCGCCATCCTGGCTGACATCGTCGCCCGGGACGCCCGCGACGCCCAGCGTTCGACCGCGCCCCTCAAGGCGGCCGCCGACGCGGTGATTCTCGACACCACAGAACTCGATGCGGAAGAGGCCTTCGCGGCCGCCCGCGCCGTGGTCGACCGCGCCCGGCCGCACTGAGCCGCCGGCCATCGGCCGTCGCCTCGGATCAGAAACGTAGCGCCCCGCCGGATCTCATCCGGCAGGGCGTCCGCGCGATCGTCAGCCGCGCTGATCGATCGGGGTATATTCGCGCTTTTCCGGGCCGATGTAGAGCTGGCGCGGACGACCGATCTTCTGCGACGGATCCTCGATCATCTCGGCCCACTGGGCGATCCAGCCCGTGGTGCGGGCGAGCGCGAACAGCACCGTGAACATCGAGGTCGGGAAGCCCATCGCCTTGAGGGTGATGCCCGAGTAGAAATCGATGTTCGGGTAGAGCTTCTTCTCGATGAAGTAATCGTCCTTCAGGGCGATCTGCTCGAGCTGCACGGCGACTTCGAGGAGCGGGTCGTCCTTGATACCGAGCTGCCCGAGCACCTCGTGGGTGGTCTTCTGCATGATCCGGGCGCGCGGATCGTAGTTCTTGTAGACGCGGTGGCCGAAGCCCATCAGGCGGAAGGGGTCGTTCTTGTCCTTGGCCTTCGCCACGTACTTGGCCACGTTCTCCGGATGCCCGATCTCCTCGAGCATCTTCAGCGCCGCCTCGTTGGCGCCGCCATGGGCGGGTCCCCACAGGCAGGCGATGCCGGCCGCGATGCAGGCGAAGGGATTGGCACCCGAGGAGCCTGCCAGACGCACCGTGGAGGTGGAGGCGTTCTGCTCGTGGTCGGCGTGCAGGATGAAGATCCGGTCCAGCGCGCGCGCGAAGATCGGGTTGACCTTGAACTCTTCGCAGGGAACCGCGAAACACATCCGCAGGAAGTTCGAGGTGTAGTCGAGATCGTTCTTCGGATACACGAACGGCTGGCCGATCGAGTACTTGTAGGCCATCGCCGCGAGGGTCGGCATCTTGGCGATCATGCGCATGGAGGCGACCATGCGCTGCTGGTCGTCCGAGATGTCGGTGGAGTCGTGGTAGAAGGCCGAGAGCGCGCCGACGCAGGCGACCATGATCGCCATCGGGTGTGCGTCGCGGCGGAAGCCCTGGAAGAAGCGGTTCATCTGATCGTGCACCATGGTGTGGCGCGTGATCCGGTAGTCGAAATCGGCCTTCTGGGCCGGGGTCGGCAGTTCGCCGAACAGCATCAGGTAGCAGGTCTCGAGGAAGTCACCGTTCTCGGCGATCTGCTCGATGGGGTAACCGCGATAGAGGAGAACGCCCGCATCGCCATCGATGTAGGTGATCTTCGACTCGCAGGAGGCGGTCGACGTGAAACCGGGATCGAAGGTGAACTTGCCCGTCTTGGCGTAGAGCTTGCCGATATCGATGACATCCGGACCGATCGTGCCGGTCTTGATCGGGAGCTCGACGTGGTTGTCGCCCACGGTGATCGTGCTGGAGGCGCTCATGGAGACCTGGACCCTTTCGTGGCAGCGGGGCGTCGCCGGCCCGCGTGGCGATGAGATCCGCCACCCGGGTCCGGGGCGCAAGCGCGGGCTATGCTGCACTTGCTCACACGAGCATGGGGGTAGCGGATCGGCGGACCGTCATCAACCGACGCTCCGCTTCACGCCGTGGGCCAAGCGAAATCCAGGCCGATTTGTCATTCTTTTGCAGGATGAAACGCGTGCTCGCCGGACGCTCTTTCCCGGTCCGCGTGCATCATGCGGGGATCTGGTCGCGGAGCCGGCCGAGGCATTCCGTTCGCCCCAGAACCGCCATCACGTCGAAGACCGGAGGCGAGGTCGCGCGTCCCGTCAGCGCGGCCCGGAGGGGCTGGGCGATCTGCCCGAGCTTTAGGCCGTTCGCCTCGGCAAAGTGGCGGACGGCGCCCTCGGTGGCGGCGGCATCCCAGTCGGACAGGGCCTCCAGGGCCGGAAGGAGGGCGGCCAGGCGTGCGCGTGCCTCGTCGCCGAGCAGGCCCTTGGCCTTCTCGTCCGGAACGAGGGGGCGCATCGCGGTCAGGTAGTAGGCGCTGTCCAGAAGCTCCACCAGGGTCTTGGCGCGCTCCTTCAGGCCCGGCATCGCGGCCGTCAGGCGGTCGCGCAGATCGGGCGCCATCGGTACGGGTATGCCGCGCGACGGCCCGAGGGCCGGCAGCACGTCGGCGATGGCCTGGACGAGGTCCGCGTCGGCGGCGCTCCGGATGTAGAGGCCGTTCAGGTTTTCGAGCTTGGCGAAGTCGAAGCGGGCCGGCGAGCGGCCGATCGCTTTCAGGTCGAAGGCGGCGATCATCTCCTCGGTGGAGAACACCTCCTGGTCGCCATGGCTCCAGCCGAGGCGCACGAGGTAGTTGCGCAGGGCCGCCGGCAGGTAGCCGAGGTCGCGGTAGGCATCGACGCCGAGCGCTCCGTGGCGCTTCGAGAGCTTCGCCCCGTCGGCCCCGTGGATCAGCGGGATATGCGCCATGGCAGGCGCCACCCAGCCGAGGGCATCGTAGATCTGGCGCTGGCGCGCGGCGTTGGTGAGGTGGTCGTCGCCCCGGATCACCTGCGTGACGCCCATGTCGTGGTCGTCCACCACCACCGCGAGCATGTAGGTCGGGTTTCCGTCCGACCGCAGCAGGACGAGGTCATCGAGATCCTTGTTCTGCCAGACGACGCGCCCTTGCACGGCGTCCTCCACCACCGTTTCGCCATCGGCGGGGGCGCGCAGGCGAATCACCGGCTTCACGCCGGCCGGCGCGTCTGAGGGGTCGCGGTCGCGCCAGCGCCCGTCGTAGCGCAGGGGGCGGCCCTCGGCGCGGGCGGCCTCGCGCATCGCCGTGAGTTCTTCCGGCGTCGCGTAGCAGCGATAGGCGTTGCCCGAGTCCAGCAGGCTCATCGCCGCCTCCCGGTGACGCTCCGCGCGGGCGTACTGGTAGATCACGTCGCCGTCCCAATCGAGGCCGAGCCAGCGCATGCCGTCCAGGATAGCGTCGATCGCGCCCTGAGTGGAGCGCTCGCGGTCCGTGTCCTCGATGCGCAGCAGCATGCGGCCGCCGAAGCGCCGGGCATAGAGCCAGTTGAACAGGGCCGTGCGGGCCCCGCCGATGTGCAGATAGCCCGTGGGCGAGGGGGCAAAGCGCGTGACGACTGACGACATCAATCTTGACTTGAACTGGCTGGTGGAACGGGCGGGAGGCGGATCGACCGGCCCGGAGACGCGCGTGTAGCATGCGCGAGCCGAGGCGTTAAGAAATCGTCTCGCATCGTGCCGATTTCCCCGGCCCGGTCTCACCGAGGGCGCAGTCATGGCGCGGGCGCAGGGAATAGCGGCGGCGGCGCGGGCGTTTCGCCCGAGCGCGGTGCGTCGCCCCGTGCTCGGCCTCGTCGGCGACTGGTTTCGGGCCGGGTGGACGCGGGAGGTCGAGCAGCGCCGTCTGTTCCCCTGGCTCGCCGTCGCCTTCGGATTCGGCATCCTCGTGTATTTCACGGGGACGCGCGGGGCGCCGGCGCTCGCCGCGCCCCTCGTTGCCGCCGCCCTCCTCGCTGCCACCACGCCGTTCCTGCGCGCGCGACCCCTCGGCCTCGGACTGACCCTCGCGGGCATCGCCGCCCTGCTGGGCTTTGCCGCCGCGACCATCCGGGTCGATCGCCTGGCCGGACCGATCCTGGCCCGCATCACCATCGCCAGCCTCGTCGGGACCATCGAGGC
Source organism: Methylobacterium sp. (assembly GCF_019750675.1). GTDB lineage: Bacteria > Pseudomonadota > Alphaproteobacteria > Rhizobiales > Beijerinckiaceae > Methylobacterium. The sequence goes on along the minus strand of NZ_JAIEOF010000281.1, from coordinate 387 downwards.
CCTCGACGAGCGCGAGGAAGGGGCACGCCTGATCGTGCGGGTAGAGAGCTTCGGCGTTCTTGGCCCGGAGATGCGCCCGGCGCGGGTGCGGGTCTCCTATCGCAAGGCGGTGGCATTGAAGCCGGGCGACCGCATCGCCGCCACCGCCCGGCTGTTGCCACCCCCGGAGGCGGCGCGGCCCGGGGGCTACGATTTCGGACGCGACGCCTATTTCCGCGGCATCGGCGCGGTCGGCTCGCTCGTCGGCAAGATCGAGGTCCGGCCACCGGCCCAGGCCCCCGATCGAAGCGCCCGTTTCGCGGCGGCCATCGACGACGCGCGCAACGCCCTCACGCGCCGGATCACCGATGCCAACGGCGGACAGGCGGGTGCCGTGGCCGCCGCCCT
>NZ_JAIEOF010000064.1 GCF_019750675.1 Methylobacterium sp. | reverse complement strand
GAAGCAGCCAAGCCCGAAGCAGGCAAGTCCGCGCCATCCTGGGTGCGCCTGGCGCGGGGCCCGACCCAGGCCACCGCCCCCGGTGGCCAGCCCCTGAAGCCGGCGGCCGTCGCGGATTTCACCGGATCGGGCCAGACGCAGGTCGCCGCCGTTGCGGCGCCCGAGGCCGCCGGCCTGCTCCAGCTCTGGACCCTGGAGGCCGGCGCCCTGCGCGTCGCCCAAGAGGCGCAGGGCTACACCAACGTCTCCCCCGGCGAGGGCGAGGCGGACCTCTCGGCCCTGGTCGAGCCCGCCGGGCCGGGCGCGCCCGAGCTCGCCCTGCCGGTCTCCGACCGGAGCGCCCTGGCGATCCTGTCCTTGAAGGACGGCATCCGCGAGCGCGTGCGGGCGCCCCTGCCGGGGCTGGCGGCCTTCGGCCTCGCCGGGCTCGGGCGGGGCAGCGCCGCCCGTCTCTTCGTGGGCCTGGCCGATGGCCGCATCGCCGTGGTGACGCCGTGACGGGAAGCGATCCGACAGGGACCGGTCCGAGCCCGACCGATCCGGACGACGCGCAGGCGCGGCTCTTTCCGACACGCCCCTTCGTGGGCACCTCCATCGCGGTCCTGCGCGGCGACCGCGTGCTCCTGGCCGCCCGGGCCAACGAGCCGATGCGCGGGGTCTGGACCCTGCCCGGCGGCCTCGTCGAGGCGGGCGAGCCCCTGGCCGAGGCGGCCCTGCGCGAGTTGCAGGAGGAGGTCGGCCTCTCGGCCGAGGTGGTGGGCGTGCTGAGCCCTACAGAGATCATCCTGCGCGACGCGGGCGGCCGCGTGCGCCACCACTACGTCGTTCATCCCCACGCCGCCCTCTGGAACGGGGGCGAGCCGGTGGCCGGGCCGGAAGCCCTCGGTGTCCGCTGGGCGACCCTGGCGGAACTCGAGACCCTGGCGACGACGCCGGGCCTCGCCGGCACCGTCCGGGAGGCCTTCGCCCGCGTCACCCTAAGCCCGGAGCCGCTTGCGTGAGGCGTGTTCGGGTCCTGTCGTCGATCCTTCTCGGCGGCCTCGCAATGCTGGTGGCCCTGCCCGGCCCCGGCCTCGCCCAGCAGTCGCGGGGCAGCGCCGCCCGCCCCGCCGCGAAGCCCGCCGAGAAGGAGCCGCCCCCGCCCGCCGAGCCGCCGCCCGCACCCTACGACCGCGACCTGATGCGGCTCTCCGAGATCATCGGATCGCTGGCCTTCCTGCGCGAACTCTGCGCCACCCCGGACGCCGCCGAGTGGCCGGCCCGGATGAAGGCCCTGATGGAAGCGGAGGGCGTGACCCCGAACCGGCGCGATCGCCTCGCCGGAGCCTACAACCGCGGCTATCGCGGCTACAGCCTGACCTACCGCGTCTGCACCCCCGCCGCGACGGAAGCCGCGAGCCGTTTCGTGACCGAGGGAGAGCGCCTCTCGCACGCGCTGGCGAGCCGTTTCGGCGGTTGAGCGTCACCCGCCGCGGGGCCGCCGGTTCACCCTGTCGGCTGCTCCGAATCCGCGTGGGATGACCGCGAACGGACCGTGATCGGCGCCCGTTGATGCAACCGGGACACAGTTCCGGGGCATGACCGCGAAACGCAGAATTTGAGCACCGGCGTTAACCGCTTCGCAATTCCTGGCTTTGCGAACCCGCCGCCGCGTCCTATCCTCAATGGACTGGCCGGTTGTTTCGCCGGCGCAAACGATGATGTGGCCCATGCACATGGATACGGTCTCCGCGCCCTTCGAGGCGGATCTCGACGACAAGCGCGCCGCGCTCGGCTACGTCTCGGAGGCCTTTGCCGAAGGCTGTCTCGATGGCCTCGACGGCGACTGCATGGCCCAGGCCGCCCTGTTCGCGGCCTTCCAGGAACTCGTGATGACCTATGGCGAGGAGGCGACCGCCCGCTACGCGGAAGGGTTTCCGGACCGAATTCGCGGCGGCGCCTTCACCACGAGCCCGCAGCATTAAGGTTACACGTTCCCGAACGGGAAATGGCGGTCCCCGGTCGGGGATCGGCACGCGGGCAGGCCTTCGGGCCTGCCCTTTTTTGTCGGGCGCGTCCGCTGTTCCCGGACGCGCCGTCGCCGTCAGGCGCGTGGCAGCGCCTCCTCGAACACCACCGCCTCGCCCCGCGACGGCGCGGCGAGCGCCCCCTCCCACATCACGCTGTGGCCGCGCACCAGGGTGCCCACGGGCCAGCCCGTCACGGTGACGCCGTCATAGGGCGTCCAGCCGCATTTCGAGGCGATCCACGCGTTGCGGATGGTCTCGCGGCGCTTGAGGTCCACCACCGTCACGTCGGCGTCGTAGCCGACCGCGAGGCGCCCCTTTCGGGCGATCCCGAACAGACGCTTGGGGCCGGCGCTGGTGAGGTCGACGAAGCGCGCCAGCGAGAGCCGGCCGGCGGCGACGTGGTCGAGCATGATTGGCACCAGGGTCTGCACGCCGGTCATGCCGGAGGGTGACTCCGGGTAGGGCTTGGCCTTTTCCTCCAGCAGGTGCGGGGCGTGGTCGGAGCCGAGCACGTCGACGACGCCCTGCGAGAGCCCGTGCCAGATTCCGTCGCGGTGGTCGGCGCTTCGCACCGGCGGGTTCATCTGCACCAGGGTGCCGAGGCGGGCATAGGCCTCGTCGCCGTCGAGGGTGAGGTGGTGGGGCGTGGCCTCGCAGGTCGCGACGTCCTTGGCCTCGGCCAGGTACGCCATCTCCTCCTTCGTCGAGATGTGCAGGATGTGGATGCGCGCGCCCGTGGCCCGGGCGATGCGCACGAGGCGCTGCGTCGCCTTCAGCGCGGCCTCGGGCGAGCGCCAGACCGGGTGCGAGGACGGATCGCCCGCCACGCGGCGGTCTTGTCGTGCCCGCAGCATGGGTTCGTCCTCGGCGTGGAAGGCGGCGCGCCGGCGGGTCCGCTTCAGGATCTCGGTGACGCCGGCATCGTCCTCGACGAGCAGCGAGCCCGTGGAGGAGCCGACGAACACCTTGATGCCGGCCGCCCCTGGCAGGCGCTCGAGTTCGGGCACGAGATGCGCGTTCTCGTGGGTGCCGCCGACCCAGAACGCGAAGTCGCAATGCATCCGGTGATGGGCGCGTGCGACCTTGTCGGCGAGCGCTTCGGCGCTGGTGGTGAGCGGGTTGGTGTTCGGCATCTCGAACACCGTGGTGACGCCGCCCATGACGGCCGCGCGCGAGCCCGATTCGAGGTCTTCCTTGTGATCGAGCCCCGGCTCGCGGAAATGCACCTGGCTGTCGATGACGCCGGGCAGGAGGTGCAGGCCGGTGCAGTCGCGCCGCTCGGTGGCCGCGGCCGCCGCGAGGTCGCCGATCGTCGCGATGCGCCCGGCGCGGATGCCGAGATCGGCGCGATGCGCGCCGTCCTGGTTCACCACGGTGCCGCCGCTGAGGAGGAGGTCGAAGGGCTGGTCCATTCCGGATCTCCTCGGGCGGGCCCTGCGTGCGGCGCGCATTGAGACGGGGTCGCGGGCGACTTATGTCAGCCCCGGACGGCGCGCAATGCCGCCGCCGCTGTATCCAAGGAGCCGCCATGCCGATCGCCCTGCTGCCGGACCGCGCCGTCGTCACCGTCTCGGGCGAGGATGCGACGAGCTTCCTGCAGGGCGTGGTGACCTGCAACGTCGAGACCCTGGACCCCGGCGAGGCGCGCCTTGGCGCCCTGCTCACGCCCCAGGGCAAGATCCTGTTCGATTTCCTCGTCGCCCGCGCGGCCGACGGCTTCCAGCTCGATGTCGCCGCCGATCAGGCGCCCGGCCTCGCCAAGCGCCTCGGGCTCTACCGCCTGCGCGCCAAGGTGACGATCACCCTCGACCCGACGCTGGGTGTCGCCGCCGCCTGGGACGGCGCCGAGACCGCCGCCACGGTCACGCGCCTGCACGACGGCCGTCTGAGGGGCATGGGCGAGCGCCTGATCTTTCCCCTCGGCGCCTTTTCGGCGGATGCCACGGAGGCGGATTACCACGCCCACCGCATCGCCCACGGCATCCCCGAGGGCGGGCGCGACTTCCCCTGGTCCGACGCCTTCCCGCACGAGGCGCTGATGGACCAGCTCGGCGGCGTCGATTTCCGCAAGGGCTGCTATGTCGGCCAGGAGGTGGTCTCGCGCATGCAGCATCGCGGAACCGCCCGCACCCGGATCGTGCCCCTCGTGGCGGTCGACGGCGGGGCCCTGGAACCCGGCGCCGAGATCACGTCCGGGCCGCGCGGGCTCGGCACGGTGGGCAGCGTCGCGGGTCGGCGCGGCCTCGGCACCCTGCGCCTCGACCGCCTCGCCGACGCGCTCGCCGCCGGCGAAACCCTGCGCGCCGGCCGCACCCTGATCGGCGTCGAGAAGCCGGCCTTCGCGACCTTCGCGTTTCCGGAGGTGGTGCCGGCCGGCTGAGATCGACGCGCGGGCCGCACCCGGCTAAACCCTCGCCGATGCTCAGCGACACCTCCGGCCCGGACATTTCCGCCCGAGAAACCTCCGGCCTGATCCACCACCCCGACGGCTGCGCCCGCTGCTGGTGGGCCGGGACCGACCCGACCTACGTCGCCTACCACGACACCGAGTGGGGCGTGCCCGAGCGCGACGGGCGCGCCCTCTACGAGAAGTTGATCCTCGACGGTTTTCAGGCCGGCCTGTCCTGGATCACCATCCTACGCCGCCGCGAGGGGTTCCGGCGCGCCTTCGCGAAGTTCGACCCGGAGGCCATCGCGCGCTTCACGGATGCGGATGTCGCGCGGCTGATGCAGGATACCGGCATCATCCGGAACCGGGCCAAGATCGTCGGTACGATCGCGGGCGCGCGGGCCTACCTCGCCATCGAGGCGCGCGGGCCGGGGTTTTCGGATTTCCTCTGGGACTTCGTCGATGGCGTGCCGATCCAGGGGCGGGCACGGGACCGAACGGGCATCGCCACCGAGACCGAGGTCTCCCGGAAACTGTCGAAGGCCCTGAAGGCGGAGGGGTTCACGTTCTGCGGGCCCACCATCGTCCATGCCTTCATGCAGGCGGTCGGCCTCGTCAACGATCACCTCGTGGGCTGCCACCGGCATGCCCCCTGCGCCGCCCTCGGGGAAGCGCCGTGAGCGGGCCGCGCGGGCGCGCCTGGCAGCGCATGCTGTCGGGCCGGCGCCTCGACCTCCTCGATCCGTCCCCCCGGGACGTGGAGATCGCCGACATCGCCCACGGCCTCGCCCGCGTCGCCCGCTGGAACGGGCAGACGGCGGGACCGCACGTCTTCTCGGTGGCCCAGCACGCCTTGCTGGTCGAAGCGGTCGGCGGCGGCTTGGCAGGCAACCTGGCCGATGGGGCCGGGCGGTCCCTGCGCGTCGAACTCCTGCTGCACGACGCGCCCGAATACGTCATCGGCGACATCATCTCGCCCCTCAAGGCGGCCATCGGCGATTCCTACAAGGACGTGGAGCGCCGGCTCCTCACGGCGATCCGCGCGCGCTTCGCCCTGCCAGAGCCCGGCCCGGCGCAGGTCGCCCTGGTGAAGCGCGCCGACGGCATCGCCGCCTATCACGAGGCGATCCGGCTCGCGGGCTTCGCGCGGGACGAGGCGGATGCGGTCTTCGGGCCTTGCGCGGCGCTCGCACCCGAGGCCGAGGCCCTGCTGGCACCCTGGCCGACCGATGTGGCACAGAGCCGGTTCCTCGCCCGCTTCCACGCCCTGACCGGCCCGGAACCCGCCTGATGCCCCATCTCCAGGTCTGCCCGCTCTCGCGCCTGCCCGAGACCCTCGCGGCGTCCGGCGCGCGCCACCTCATGACGCTGATGAAGGTCGGCACCGCGATCCCCCGGCCCGAGGCTATCGCCGAGGGACGCCACTGCGTGGTCGAGGTCAGCGACGTCGTGGCGCCGATGGACGGGCACGTGACGCCGGGCGAGGCGCATGTGGCCGCGATCCTCGCCTTCGCGGAGGCCTGGGATCGGCGTGAACCGTTGCTGATCCACTGCTACGCGGGCATCAGCCGTTCCACCGCGGCGGCCTACATCGCCGCCTGCGCCCTGGCGCCCGAGCGCGACGAGGTCGAGGTCGCCCGCGCCCTGCGGGACGCCTCGCCCTCGGCGACCCCGAACGCCCTGTTCGTGGCGATCGCCGACCGGATGCTGGGCCGCGGCGGGCGGATGGTCGCGGCCATCGCGGAGATCGGGCGCGGTTCGGATGCCTTCGAGGGTGAGCCGTTCCGGCTGGCGTTGACACCCGACCTTCGAAGCGGCGCATAACACGTTGGCGGAACGTGCTGATCCGGGCCCGAATTCGCGGTGCGGCGCCGGGTGGAACGCCTCGGGATCAGGTGTGGCGCAAAGGCCGCCCCGGATCACGAAACGCCAGCCCGGCGGCCGGATCGGGTTGCCGGCTTCGCGGCGACGGGCTTAGACCGTCAGAATCAAGGGGTAGTTTAGAATGAGTGTCACGCGACCCGCCGTTGCTTCGACGGGCGGTGCCGGTGAGACGGCACTCGACCTGCCGTTCGAGAAGGCCTTGGAGCAACTCGAGGATATCGTGCGCCGCCTTGAGAAGGGCGACGTACCCCTCGACGAATCGGTGGCGATCTACGAGCGCGGCGAGGCGTTGAAGCGCCACTGCGAAGGGCTTCTGCAGAAGGCCGAGGCCCGCATCCAGAAGATCACCCTCGGGGCCGACGGCAAGGCCGCCGGCGTGGCGCCCCTTGATGTCGACGAGGGTGTCCGCGGATGACCCGGGTTCAAAAATATCATTGGCCGCAAGCGATTGCGCGCATGTCTTCCCTCCGGGCGTGAGGTCGATCGGTGTCACGGCAAGAAACCACGCAAGCGGGCCCTGTCTCTTCTGAGGCGACGGCGATCCTGGACGGACTGGCGGAGCC
>NZ_JAIEOF010000448.1 GCF_019750675.1 Methylobacterium sp. | reverse complement strand
GCCAAGACGGCCGCTGCCAAGACGGCGGCGGACGGGGACGAGCCTGCCGCCAAGCCGGCGGCTAAGGTGGCCGCGGCCAAGAAAACGGTCGCGAGCGCTGCCGGGACCACGGCCGCCAAGCCGGCGGCGCGCAAGAAGGCTTGAGGTTTAGCGTCCGCGGGCCTTCGGAGCCCGGCCACTTCACCACCGTCGCGGTGTTCAACGAAGCCGCGACGGTGGTGAAGCCCCGGTCGGACCGTGTGTCGGCTTCGAACCGCTCCGGGGTGCAAGACGCCGTGCAGATCCCGACGCCCGAGCTCACGAAAATCTGAATGCGGGACCGGTCGCGCGTCGAGAAGGACGGGGCGGGGCACGCCGCTGTTGTTATCAGTTGTTTAGGGTGTCGCCCCGAACATTGTGGGCATGCGATTCTTGTCCAGACGACAGGCCGGCCGGCCCGACGCAACTCTCGCGCAGCCCGCGCCCGCCGTGCAGGCTCCGGCCGGCGCCGCACAGGCGCCCCCGCAGGCCAGCCACGGCGAGGTGCTGGACGCGATCGAGAGCGACGTCCTGAAAGCGATCGGCAGCGTCGGCGAATCGATCGCGGCGACCCGCACCGACGTCGTGGACATGCAGGCGGGGCTCGCCGCCATCCGCGCCCGCATGAGCGATCTCGCCGAGGCCGCCGAGGCGGCCAGTGCGGCCAGCTCCGGCTTCACCGAGCGGACCGAGGGCCTCTCCACGGTCTCGACGCGCATCACCGATGCGCTGCACCAGGCCTCCGGGCATCTCGACCAGGCAGGCAGCCGGGGCGCGGAGGCCCGGGCGCTGATCGGCGCCCTTGCGACGGCCGGCAATGAGATCGCCAGCATCGTCGACACCATCTCGGCGGTGGCACGCCAGACCAACCTGCTGGCGCTCAACGCCACGATCGAGGCGGCACGCGCCGGCGAGGCGGGCCGCGGCTTCGTCGTGGTGGCGGCGGAGGTGAAGGCTCTGGCGATCGAGACCGCCCGGGCGGCGGACGACGTGCGCAGCCGGATCGCGCGCCTGCGCGAGGGAGCGACCGCCTCCAGCGCCGCCATCGGCGCGGCGGCCGAGGCGATCGAGGCGGTCCGGCCCGCCTTCGGCACCGTGCGGGGCATCGTCGACCAACAGGTCGGCATCGTCACCCACGTGGTCTCGGAGGCCACGCGGACGGCGGACCTGATCGCCGACGTGAACATCGGCGCGGGCGAGACCAGCGCCGCCACGGTCGCCCTCGACCATCGGGCCGAGGCCATGGAGAGCGCGGCGGCCCGTGCCGCCGAGGAAGCCGCCGGCCTCGGGCGCCGCTTCGTCGCGGTGATCCGCCAGAACGAGATCGGCGACCGGCGCCGGGCCGACCGCTACCCGGCCGACCTGTCCGTCGCGCTCGGGAGCGGCACGCGCACCCGCACCATCGACCTCAGCGAGGGGGGCGCCCTGCTGGCCCGGCCCGAGACCGGGCCCGAGATCGCCGCCGGTCAGGCGCTCGAACTCGACATCGTCGGGATCGGCGCCGTCCGGGCGCGCGTGGCCGCGATCAGTCCGATGGGCCTGCACTGCGCCTTCGAGGTCCTCGGGTCCGAAGCGGAGACGAAGCTCGCCGGCAAGCTCGGAGCGATCCAGGCGGAATATGCCCCCCTGGTCGCCCGGGCCCAGGGGCTCGCCGGCAGCATCAGGGACCTGATGGAGGCCGAGATCGCCGCCGGGCGGCTCACCGCCGCCCTCCTGTTCGATACCGACTACGTGGCGATCCTCGGTACCGAACCGCGCCAGTTCACGACCCGTTCGGTCGAGGTTTTGGAGCGGCTGCTACGCCCGGTGCTGGAGGCGCCGCTGGCCGAAGACCCCGCGATGATGTTCTGCATCGTGGCCGACCGGAACGGCTACGTGCCGGTGCACAATCGCGCGGTGTCCCAGCCGCAGCGGCCGGGCGACCCCGTCTGGAACAACGCCAACAGCCGCAACCGGCGCATCTTCGACGACCGCACCGGCATCACGGCGGCCCGCTCGACCCGCCCGGCCACCGTGCAGGCCTATCGCCGCGAGGTCGGGGACCGCATCGTCATGGTCCGCGAGGTCGATGCGCCGATCCGCGTCCAGGGGCGGCACTGGGGCGCCTGCCGCACGGCCTACCGGTTCTGATCCTCGCGGGGCTTCCCCTCGTGGGGCTTCGCGAGGCTGGGGCGCTGTCACACCGGTGCCATGCGGGCGGATTACCCGGAGTGCTCGTCTTCAGCCCTCACGGACCCGACCGATGACCGAACCGACGCGAACCCGCTCGCAGGCGGCGGAAGCCGCCGAGGATGCCGGCTCGAACGGCAGCGCCAACCCGACCTTCGGCGATGTGGTGGCGGCGCGCTTCGACCGGCGCGACCTCCTGCGCGGATTGCTCGGCGTCGGTGCCATCGCGGCCGTGGTGACGCCCCGGGCGCTGGCCGCCGGGGCGGCACAGGCGGCGCAAGGCCCGGGCACCCGCTTCCCGTTCGAAGAAATCGAGGCCGGGTCGGACGCGCATCACCACGTCGCCCCCGGGCACGACGCCGAGATCCTGATCCGCTGGGGCGATCCCGTGCTGCCGGGGGCGCCGGCCTTCGACCCGCGCAACCAGACGCCGGCCGCGCAGGCCCAGCAATTCGGCTACAACAACGACTTCGTGGGGTACTTCCCCATGCCGGGGGCGGCCGATCCGGCGGCGCACGGCCTCCTCGTGGTCAACCACGAATACACCAACGAGGAACTCATGTTCCCCGGCCTCGGCCGTCAGGATACCAAGGCGGCCGACTTCAAGGGAATGACGCGGGACCTCGTCGACATCGAGATGGCGGCCCATGGCGGATCGGTCGTCGAGATCCGGCGCCAGGACGGCCGCTGGACGGTGGTGCCGGACTCCCGCTACGCCCGCCGCATCACCGCCACGACGCCGATGGTGCTGACCGGCCCGGCCGCCGGCACCGAGCGGGTGAAGACCGCCGCCGACCCCACGGGCCGGGCGGCGCTGGGCATGATCAACAACTGCGCCGGCGGCACGACCCCCTGGGGGACGTGGCTGACCTGCGAGGAGAACATCAACTACTACTTCTCCGGCGCCCTGCCCGCGGGGTCGCCGGAGGCCGCCAACCACAAGCGCTTCAACCTGCCGGCCAGCGCCTATGCCTGGGGCCGCTACCACGAGCGCTTCGACGTCGCACACGAGCCCAACGAGCCCAACCGTTTCGGCTGGGTGGTGGAGATCGACCCGTTCGATCCGACGAGCGTTCCGAAGAAGCGCACGGCGCTGGGGCGCTTCAAGCACGAGGGGGCGGCGGGCATCGTCGCCAGGGGCGGCCAGTACGTGATCTACCAGGGCGACGACGAGCGCTTCGACTACGTCTACAAGTTCGTCACCACGGGCCGGGCCGACAGCGGCGACCGCGACCTCCTCGATTCCGGCACCCTGCATGTCGCCCGCTTCGACGCCGACGGGCGCGGCACCTGGATGCCGCTGGTGTTCGGGCAGGGGCCCCTGACGCCCGAGAACGGCTTCGCCTCGCAAGGCGACGTGGTGATCGGCGCCCGGCTCGCCGCCGACCGGCTCGGCGCCACCAAGATGGACCGGCCCGAGGACGTCGAGGCCAATCCGAAGACCGGCAAGGTCTACGTGATGCTGACCAACAACGGGAAGCGCAAGGCCGACGGGGTCGACGCCGCCAACCCGCGCGCCGACAACCGCTTCGGCCACATCGTCGAACTCACCCCCGACGACGGCGACCACGCCGCGCCCGGCTTCACCTGGGAGATCCTGGTCCGGTGCGGCGATCCGGGGATCGCGTCGGTCGGCGCCACCTTCTCGTCGGCCACCACGAAGGACGGCTGGTTCGGCATGCCGGACAACTGCGCCGTCGACGGCCTCGGCCGGCTCTGGGTCGCCACCGACGGCAATGCCCCCTCGCGCACCGGCCGCAACGACGGCATCTGGGCGATGGAGACGGAAGGCGCGGCGCGCGGCACGGGCAAGCACTTCTTCCGCGTGCCCCACGGGGCCGAGATGTGCGGCCCCTACTTCACCCCCGACGACACCACCTTCTTCGTCGCCGTGCAGCACCCCGGCGAGGCCGACGAGGAGGACCCGAAGGCGGTGCCCGCCACCTTCGAGGCGCCCGCCACCCGCTGGCCCGACTTCGACCCCGTGATGCCGCCCCGCCCCGCCGTGCTGACGATCACGAAGCGCGGCGGCGGCCGCGTCGGGACCTGAGGAGCAGAGAACCCGCCCCTTCCGCAACGATAAGCGCCGCGCGCCACCGTCAGGCCTTCTTAACCACCCCCATACCATGTCATGGGGTGGTACGCCGTGCGCGGCGGGGGCTTCGAGCCCCTGCCGCGCCGGGCGGGAACCCCTTTCTGTTTCCGGTTTGTTCCGGTATAGTGAGAGGATGAAGGCGAATGCTGCACGGTCTCCCTCTGCGATCCGATCCGCGAAGCCCGCGGCCGCACCATCATCAGCGCGGGGCGCTTCGGTGAGCGACCCCGCACGCGATCTCTTCGCCGGCGGTAAGGCGCCGCCGGCCAAGCCCGCCGAGCGCCGCAAGCTCGATGCCGCGGTGGCTCCGCTGGCGCCGCCCGTCTCGGCGGAAGCCGGCTACGACGCCTCCACCATCGAGGTACTCGAGGGGCTGGAGCCGGTGCGCCGCCGCCCCGGCATGTATATCGGCGGCACCGACGAGCGGGCTCTCCACCACCTCTTCGCCGAGGTGATCGACAATTCCATGGACGAGGCGGTGGCGGGGCACGCCAGCTTCATCGAGGTGGAGCTGGAGGAGAGCGGCCACCTCGTCGTCACCGACAACGGCCGCGGCATCCCGGTCGACCCGCACCCGAAATACCCCAACAAGTCCGCGCTGGAGGTCATCATGACCGTCCTGCACGCGGGCGGTAAGTTCGACTCGAAGGTCTACGAGACCTCCGGCGGCCTGCACGGCGTCGGCATCTCGGTGGTCAACGCCCTCTCGGACGAACTCGAGGTCGAGGTCGCCCGCAGCCAGACGCTCTACCGCCAGACCTTTTCGCGCGGCCATGTGCAGGGTCCCCTGGAGACGGTCGGCCGGGTGCAGAACCGGCGCGGCACCCGCGTGCGCTTCCACCCCGACGCCGAGATCTTCGGGGCGCTGAAGTTCGATCCCCGCCGCCTGTTCAAGATGGCGCGCTCCAAGGCCTACCTGTTCGGCGGGGTCGAGATCCGCTGGCGCTGCGCGCCCTCCCTGCTCGAGGGCCTGGACGACGTGCCGGCCGAGACGGTCCATCGTTTCCCCGGGGGCTTGCGCGACTATCTCGCCCGCGATCTCGAGGGCAAGGATCTCGTCACCGACGCGATTTTCTCGGGCAAGATCACCAAGCCGGGCGGGCACGGTTCGCTGGAATGGGCGGTGGCCTGGATGGTCGCGGACGACGGCGTCTCGGCCTCCTACTGCAACACGATTCCGACCGCCGAGGGCGGCACGCACGAGAGTGGCCTGCGCGTCGCCCTGCTGCGGGCCCTGCGCGAGCATGCGGAGCGGGTCGGCCAGGCCAAGCGCATGACGGCGGTGACCACCGACGACGTCATGGCGACCTGCGCGTCGATGCTCTCGGTGTTCATCCGCGAGCCCGAGTTCCAGGGCCAGACCAAGGACAAGCTCGCCACCGTCGAGGCCTCCCGCATCGTCGAGACCGCGATCCGCGACGCCTTCGACCACTGGCTCGCCGCCTCCCCGGCCCAGGCCAACAAGCTCCTCGATTGGGTGATCGACCGGGCCGAGGAGCGCCTACGCCGCCGCCAGGAGAAGGAGGTCGCGCGCAAGTCCGCCACCCGCAAGCTGCGCCTGCCGGGCAAGCTCGCCGACTGCTCCAAGGCGGGCATGGCCGGTTCGGAGATCTTCATCGTCGAGGGCGACTCGGCCGGCGGCTCGGCCAAGCAGGCGCGCGATCGCGCCACCCAGGCGATCCTGCCCTTGCGCGGCAAGATCCTCAACGTCGCCTCGGCGAGCCGGGACAAGCTCGGCGCCAACCAGCTCATCTCCGACCTGACCCAGGCGCTCGGCTGCGGCACCGGCACCGGCTACCGCTCGGAGGACCTTCGCTACGAGAAGGTGATCATCATGACGGACGCCGACGTCGACGGCGCCCACATCGCCTCGCTGCTGATCACGTTCTTCTACCGGCAGATGCCCAAGCTCATCGACCGTGGGCACCTCTACCTGGCGATCCCGCCCCTCTATCGGATCAGCCAGGGCGCCAAGACGGCCTATGCCCGCGACGACGACCACAAGGCGCAGCTGATCAAGACGGTGTTCAAGGGGGCCAAGGTCGAGATCGGCCGCTTCAAGGGCCTCGGCGAGATGATGCCGGCGCAGCTCAAGGAGACCACCATGGACCCGAAGAAGCGTACGCTCCTGCGGGTCGAGGTGCTGGACGAGGCCCGCGCCTCCACCGGGGACGCGGTCGAGCGGCTGATGGGCAACAAGCCCGAAGCGCGCTTCACCTTCATCTCCGAGCGCGCCGCCTTCGCGGACGGGGCCGAACTCGACATCTGAAGGGCGGGCGTCCGTCTGCGTTCGGGGGCTCGCCCGAACGCAACCGGCCCTTGCGCCGGCGCGAGCCCGCTAAATGCACCCGAGAACGGCAAAGAGCCCGGCCGCGTAGCGGCCGGGCTCTTTGCCGTTCTCGGCAGGTCCCGCGCGGACCGGGATCGGCCGCGCGGGATCCCGTTGGGTCGGCTTAGTACGAGCCGAACTTGTAGTTCAGGCCGGCGCGCACGACGACGAACTCGTCGGAGCGGCGGTTGTT
>NZ_JAIEOF010000161.1 GCF_019750675.1 Methylobacterium sp. | reverse complement strand
TAACAATGAAAAAACTGCTGTTCCAATTCGACACCGACACCGTGCCGAGCGTGTTCGACGTGGTCGTGGGCTACGATGGCGGCGCGGACCACATCACCGGCTACGGCAACGTCACCCCGGACAATGTCGGGGCCCTGGTCGACGGCACGATCTACACCCGCGGCGGCTCCGAGAAGAAGTCCACGGCGATCTTCGTGGGCGGCGGCAGCATGGCGGCCGGCGAGGCGGTGTTCGAGGCGGTCAAGAAGCGCTTCTTCGGCCCGTTCCGCGTCTCGATCATGCTCGATTCGAACGGCTCGAACACCACCGCCGCCGCCGGCGTCGCCCTGGTTCAGAAGGCGGCCGGGTCGCTGACCGGCAAGAAGGCCGTGGTCCTGGCCGGCACCGGCCCGGTCGGCATGCGCTCGGCGGCACTCCTCGCGCAGGAAGGCGCCGAGGTGACGCTCTGCGGGCGCTCCCTCGACAAGGCGCAGGCTGCGGCGGACCAGATCAACAAGCGCTTCAAGGTGAGCATCAAGGCCGCCGAGACGCCCGACGCCGCCTCCCGCGCGGCGATCGTCAAGGGCCAGAACATCGTGTTCTCGGCCGGCGCCATCGGCCTCGAACTGCTGCCCGAGGACGCCTGGAAGGACGAGGCCAGCATCGAGTTCGTGGCTGACTACAACGCCCAGCCGCCGCTCGGTTTCGGCGGCATCGAGGCCATGGACAAGGGCAAGGACCGGCACGGCAAGAAGGTCTTCGGCGCCCTTGGCATCGGCGGCCTGAAGCTCAAGCTGCACCGGGCCTGCGTGGGCCAGCTCTTCGACAACACCGAGCAGGTACTGGACGCGGAGAACATCTACGCCCTCGCCAAGAAGATGGCCTGACCGCCATGGCTGCGAAAGAGAACGCCGCGAACGAGACCATCCAGACCTTCCTCGACGGTCTGGCGAGCTCGGCCCCCACCCCCGGCGGGGGAGGGGCTGCCGCCATCTCGGGCGCCATGGGCGCCGCCCTCCTCAGCATGGTGTGCAACCTCACCATCGGGAAGAAGAAGTACGTCGAGGTCGAGGCGGAGCTGAAGGAGATCCTCGGGCAGTCCGAGGCCCTGCGTGCCGAACTCACCGGCATGATCGCCGACGATGTCGAGGCATTCGACGCCGTGATGGGGGCCTACGGGCTGCCCAAGGGCACGGACGACGAGAAGGCCGTGCGGGCCGAGACGATCCAGGCGGCCCTCAAGGTCGCCACCGACGTGCCGCTCGCCTGTTGCCGGGCCTGCCGCAAGGTCATCGATCTCGCCCAGACCGTCGCCGACAAGGGCAACCTCAACGTCATCTCGGATGCCGGCGTGGCGGTGCTCTCCGCCCATGCGGGCCTGCGCAGCGCGGCCCTGAACGTCTACGTCAACGCCAAGGGCCTCGACGACCGGGCCTTCGCGGAGGCGCGCCTGAACGAACTCGAGACCCTGCTGGGCTCGGCCGGACCGCTCAACGAGTCCGTCTACGAGGTCGTCAAGGCCAAGGTGAACTGAGCCTTCGCCCCGAAGACGACGTTACGCGAGATCGCATCTCGTGATTTGATATACCAAGAGCTGCTTCCGACGCCATCGGGGCAGCTCTTGTGCAAATTGAATACAGTTTCACCGCCTTCAAGGCAGAGTGAAACACAATGTAAAAAAATATAAATGCTCAGGGACTTTCCGTGAAGTGAAATTTACGAGAGAGTCCCGTCAAGGAAAGAAACGTCGAGGAGAACGCGCATGGACGTGCACGAGTACCAGGCCAAGGAGCTGCTTGCCGGTTTCGGTGTCGCCGTTCCGAAGGGCGCCGTCGCCTTCAGTGCCGATCAGGCGGTCTACGCCGCCACCGAGCTCGGTGGCTCGTTCTGGGCGGTGAAAGCCCAGATCCACGCGGGCGCCCGCGGCAAGGCCGGCGGGATCAAGCTCTGCCGGACCTACAACGAGGTCCGCGACGCCGCCAAGGACCTCCTCGGCAAGCGCCTGGTGACGGTCCAGACCGGTCCCGAGGGTAAGCCCGTCCAGCGCATCTACGTCGAGACCGCCGACCCGTTCGAGCGCGAACTCTACCTCGGCTACGTCCTCGACCGGAAGGCCGAGCGGGTCCGCGTCATCGCCTCCCAGCGCGGCGGCATGGACATCGAGGAGATCGCCGCCAACGAGCCCGAGGCCTTGATCCAGGTGGTGGTCGAGCCGGCGGTGGGCCTGCAGCAGTTCCAGGCCCGCGAGATCGCCTTCCAGCTCGGCCTGAACATCAAGCAGGTCTCGGCCGCCGTGAAGACGATCATGAACGCCTACCGGGCGTTCCGCGATTGCGACGGCACCATGCTGGAGATCAACCCCCTCGTCGTCACCAAGGACGACCGGGTGCTGGCCCTCGACGCCAAGATGTCCTTCGACGACAACGCCATGTTCCGGCGCCGCAACATCGCCGACATGCACGACCCCTCGCAGGGCGACCCGCGCGAGGCCCAGGCCGCCGAGCACAACCTCTCCTATATCGGCCTCGAGGGCGAGATCGGCTGCATCGTCAACGGCGCCGGCCTGGCCATGGCCACCATGGACATGATCAAGCACGCCGGCGGCGAGCCCGCCAACTTCCTCGATGTGGGCGGCGGCGCCTCGCCGGACCGGGTGGCCACGGCCTTCCGGCTCGTGCTCTCGGACCGCAACGTCAAGGCGATCCTCGTCAACATCTTCGCAGGCATCAACCGCTGCGACTGGGTCGCGCAGGGCGTGATCCAGGCGGCGCGCGAGGTGAAGATCGACGTGCCGCTCATCGTCCGGCTCGCCGGCACGAATGTCGAGGCGGGCCAGAAGATCCTGGCCGAGAGCGGCCTCGACCTCATCACCGCCGACAGCCTGTCGGATGCCGCCGCCAAGGCCGTGAAGGCCTGCGACGACGCCAAGAACAAGACCGACGCGCGCAACCGCTGAACCGGGGAGGACACGCGATGAGCATCCTGATCGACGAGAAGACCCCGATCCTGATCCAGGGCATCACGGGCGACAAGGGCACCTTCCACGCCCAGGAAATGATGGCGTACGGCTCCAACGTCGTGGCCGGCGTCACCCCGGGCAAGGGTGGCAAGACGCATCTCGGCGTGCCGGTGTTCAACACCGTCAAGGAGGCCGTGGAGGCCACGGGTGCGACCACCTCCATCACCTTCGTGGCCCCGCCCTTCGCGGCCGACGCGATCATGGAGGGGGCCGATGCGGGACTCAGCCTGATCTGCTCGATCACCGACGGCATCCCGGCCCAGGACATGATGCGGGTGAAGCGCTACCTGCGCCGCTATCCCAAGGAGCGCCGCACCATGGTGGTGGGCCCGAACTGCGCCGGCATCATCTCGCCCGGCAAGTCGATGCTCGGCATCATGCCGGGGCACATCTACCTGCAGGGCAATGTCGGCGTGATCTCGCGCTCGGGCACGCTGGGCTACGAGGCCGCCGCGCAGATGAAGGCCGAAGGCATCGGCATCACCACCTCGGTGGGCATTGGCGGCGACCCGATCAACGGCTCCTCCTTCCTCGACCATCTCGCCCTGTTCGAGCAGGACCCGGACACCAAGGCCGTGCTGATGATCGGCGAGATCGGCGGCCCCCAGGAAGCGGAAGCCTCCGCCTGGATCAAGGAGCACATGACGAAGCCCGTGGTCGGCTTCGTCGCCGGCCTCACCGCCCCGAAGGGGCGCCGCATGGGCCATGCCGGTGCGATCATCTCGGCCACCGGCGACTCGGCCGCCGAGAAGGCTGAGATCATGCGCTCCTACGGCCTGACCGTGGCCCCGAGCCCCGGCGAGTTCGGCACGACGGTGGCGCAGGTCATGCGCAAGCTGGCGGCCTGAGATCGTCGACCCTCCCCCGTCACATGGGGGAGGGTGGTCTCAGGCGAGACGGCGGGGGACGTCCCCATGCGTGGAGGTCAGGCCCTCGCGCGTCGCCCCCCGAGCCCCGGCGCTTGATCGTTCCGGCCGCCGATCGCATGCTGGCGGTGGCCGCTTCACACGGACCGTTGCCCGCTTCCGTCGCGGTCAGTCGGCGAAGAACTTTCCTCAAGGTGGCCCCATGACGGATACCCTTCACGCCCCGGTCGGAGCCGTCGACCACACCTTCGCGCCGCCCGTGATCACGGGCACTTCGTCGAAGGAAGCCCTCGACATCCTGTTCCACGCCCTGCTCGCCGTGGCGCGCCGGCACGAGCCCGAACTCGAGGACGTGCTGCACGGGCGCGCCAACATCTCCGAATTCTCGCCCGAACTCCTCGCGCGCGCCCTCCAGGTGCAGGGCATCTGGTTTCAGCTGCTCTCTATCGCCGAGCAGAACGCGGCCATGCGCCGGCGCCGTCAGGTCGAGCGCACCAAGGGCCGCGAGGCCTTGGGCGGCAGCTTCAGCGCCGTCCTGTCCGAGGCGGTCGCGAGCGGCATCAAGGCCCCGGAGATCCACGCGCTCCTCAAGGACCTGCGCATCCGGCCGACGATCACCGCGCACCCCACCGAGGGCAAGCGCGTCACCGTGCTGGAGAAGTTCCGCCGCATCTATCTGGTGCTGCGCGAACTCGAACTGCCGCGCTGGACCGAGCGCGAGCGCAACGGCCTGATGAACGAGCTGCGCGACCAGATCGAGCTCGTCTGGATGACCGGCGAACTCCATCTCGAGAAGGCCACCGTCGAGCGCGAGGTCGCCTGGGGCCTGCACTTCTTCGACGAGACCCTGTTCGAGATGCTGCCCGAGGTGCTCTACTCCCTGGAGGAGAGCCTGGCGCAGTATTACCCGGACGAGAAGTTCGAGGTGCCGCCGTTCTTCCAGTTCGGCTCGTGGATCGGCGGCGACCGCGACGGCAACCCCTACGTCACCTCCTCCGTGACCCGCGCCACCCTGCAGCGCAATGCGCTCGCCTCCCTCCGGCGCTACCGCGACGGCGTCACGGCGCTCGGCCGCACGCTTTCGCTGACCGAGCGCTCGCTGCCGGTGCCGGAGACCTTCAAGGCCGCGCTGGCGCAGATGCTCGCCGAGAGCGGCGACGCCCGCGCCATCGCCAGCCGCAATCCCGGCGAGGCCTATCGCCAGTTCCTCACCTGCGTCCTGCGCAAGCTCGAAGCCACCATCCTGCGCAACAAGGGCCAGCGCTCGACGGGGCCGGACTATCCGAGCGCCGACGGCCTGATCAACGATCTGCGCACCCTGGAGCAGGGCCTGGCCGACGCCAAGTGCCCGTCGCTGGCCGTCGACCTCGTGCGGCCGGTGCGGCGCATGGTGGAGATCTTCCGCTTCTCGACGGTCCGGCTGGATCTTCGCGAGAACACGACCCGCACCACCAAGACCCTGCAGGCCCTCTGGCAGGAGGCCAACGGCCAGAACCGGACGCCGCCGGACGTCGACGCCCCCGAGTGGAAGGCCTGGCTGCTCGCCGAGCTGGCCAAGCCCCGCCAGGGCGAGCGCAGCTTCGAGAACCTGCCCGACGATGCCCGCGAGACCCTGGAGACCTTCGCCCTCGTGGGCGAGATGCGGGAACAGCTCGACCGCGAGGCCTTCGGCGCCTTCATCCTGTCGATGACCCGCTCGGTGCAGGACATCCTGGGCGCCTACCTGCTGGCCAAGGAGGCCGGCAACTTCCTCGATGCCACCGGCACCGAGATCTGCTGCCTTCCCATCGTGCCGCTGTTCGAGACCATCGACGACCTGCGCGCCGCCCCCGCCATCATGAAGGAGTTGTTCTCGATCCCGGTGGTGCGCCGCTCCACCCGCTGGCAGGGCGGTGTCCAAGAGGTCATGATCGGCTACTCGGATTCGAACAAGGACGGCGGCTTCGTCGCCTCGAACTGGGAACTCTACAAGGCCCAGGACAAGCTGACCCAGCTCGGCAAGGCCGCCGGGGTGCCGATCGCGTTCTTCCACGGCCGCGGCGGCTCGGTGAGCCGTGGCGGCGCCCCCACGGCGCGGGCCATCGCGGCCCAGCCGCCGGGCTCGATCAACGGCCGCTTCCGTACCACGGAGCAGGGCGAGGTCGTCTCGTTCAAGTACGCCAACCGGGGCACCGCCGCCTACCAGATGGAGCTCCTGGCCTCGTCCGTGTTCCAGCACGCCCTGAAGTCGGAGCGCGAGGCCGCCGGCACCCCCCGCAGCGAGTTCGACGATTGCCTGGAGGCGCTCAGCGGGGCCTCGCGGGCGGCCTACGTCAACCTGATCCAACACCCCGATCTCGTGACCTATTTCGGCTCGGCGAGTCCGCTGGACGAGATCGCGCTCCTCAACATCGGCTCGCGCCCGGCCCGCCGCTTCGGTGCCCGCTCGCTCTCCGACCTCCGGGCGATTCCCTGGGTGTTCGCCTGGTCGCAGAACCGGCACGTCATCACGGGCTGGTACGGGGTCGGCTCGGGTCTCGCGAGCTTCCTCGACGTGCGCGGCGCGCAGGGCGAGGCGCAGTTGAAACGGCTGTTCGCCGAATCGAAGCCCTTCCGCCTCATCCTCGACGAGGTCGAGAAGACGCTGCTCATGGTCGATCTCGAGATCGCCCGCGATTACGCGAGCCTCGTGCCCGACGAGGGCGCCCGCAACAGCATCTTCCCGCTGATCGAGGCCGAATACGCGCTGACCCGCGAGATGGCCCTGCGGGTCAGCGGCGGCCGCGAACTCGCCGAGCGCTTCCCCCTGTTCCGCGACCGCCTGAACGGGCGGCTGCCGACCATCAACCAGGTCAGCCGCGAGCAGGTGGAGCTGCTGCGCCGCTTCCGCTCCGAGCAGGACGAGGACCAGCGCGAGGCGGTGAAATCCGCCCTGCTGCTCTCCATCAACTGCATCGCGGT
>NZ_JAIEOF010000415.1 GCF_019750675.1 Methylobacterium sp. | reverse complement strand
CTCGACCACGGCGGCTGCCGTGGCGAGGGCCGCCGGCGCCGCGGCGGCGCGCAGGGCGGCGGTACCGGTGAGGGGCGCAGGGCCGCCTTCCGGCCGGGACGGCAGGCCGAGGGCCTCGCGTCGGCCCTGGGCGGCGAGCCGGTCGGCGCGCTCGTTGCCCACCTCGCCCGTATGGCCCCGCACCCAGGTCCAGCGGACGTCGCGGCGCGCGGCCAGGGCGTCGAGTTCCTGCATCAGCTCGACGTTCTTCACCGGTCCGGTGGCGGTGCGCCAGCCCTTGGCCTTCCAGCCGCGCATCCACTCGGTCACGGACTTGATGACGTACTGGCTGTCGCAGCGCATCTCGATCTGCGCGCCCTCGGGGAAGTGCCGCAGGGCGTTGATCGCCGCCGTCAGCTCCATGCGGTTGTTGGTGGTGGCGCGATCCCCGCCGCAGAGTTCGATCCGGCCGCTCTCGGCCTCGATCACGACGCCCCAGCCGCCCGGGCCGGGATTGGGGTCACATCCGCCGTCCGCATACACGATCGTCCGCATCAAACTCGTTTCGACCTTCTCGCGGCGGCCCGTCACGCGAGCGGGCGTCGCCGGGGTTTCCGGACTCACGCCATAGCACGGGCCGGCCCCCCGGCGGCACCCGGGATCAGGTGCGGGCGGGGTCGATGCGGTAGCGGATCGGCTTGAAGCTGCCGTTGTTGGATTGCAGGGCCGAGCAGGCGGTCAGCCCGATCACGAGGTCGCATTCCGCCTCGAAGGTGACGTGGTCGCCGGCCCGGCTCAAGGGCGGCTCGACCTTCAGTTCGCCGGTGCCGCCGTCCACCGTCACGTTCATGAAGACGTTGAAGGCGACCGGAATCCGATCCGGCGCGACGCCGTAGGGGGCGAGCGCCGCCGCGAGGTTGCCGAAGCAGCCCCGGTGCGGGTGGGCGTCGCCGTAGATGATCCGGAAGGTGTCGGCCGAGCACGGGGTGAGCAGGAAGTCGTGGCGGCCCACGGTGTCCGCGACGATGCGCAGGAGCACGTTCGAGCGGTTGGAATAGATCGGGTCGCCGGTGGTGAGGTAGATCCGGCTGGCATAGTCCAGGGTCCGGCCCGAGGAGATGACCTCGTCGAGGTCGCCCCGCACGAAGGCCAGGAGGTCGGCGACCTGCTCGCCCCGCGGATCGATCACGGTCAGGCGCTCGCCCTTGTCCAGGGTGAAGGCGGTGCCGGAGCGGGGCGCGATCTCGTGCACGGGTGCCTCAGGCGGCATCGCGGCTCTCCGTCTCGCGGCCCCGGAACGGGCAGACCCAATCGGCATCCACGGCGCGGCCACTGTACTGGCGCGCCTCCGAGGCGTCGCCGTGCCGGGCCAGCATCGGGTTGATCGAGCCGGCCAGCGCCTCGTCGCGCGACAGGATCGCGCTGCGCAGCTTCTCGTAGCGGCCCTCCGCACGCAGCTGCTCGAACTGGGCGCGCAGGTTGAACACCAGGACGGGGTGCGAGAAGCGCCGGGCCGGGCGGCTCGCGCCGGGATGCATCCCGACGACGAAGAACGCTTCGCCGCCGAAGGAGAGCGAGAAGTGCGGATCGTTCGGATCGGCCTCGACGCGGGCGTCGTAGCGCTGGCCGAGGAACGCATCCTTGTCCGACAGGGACTGCACGCGGCTCCAGAGATGGCGCTCGAATGCCTCCTCGCCGAAGGCGGTCTCGTCCGCGAAGATGACGGCGAAGCTCTGGAACAGGTCGGGCTTGGCGCGGTAGCGGCAGATGAAGGCGAGGAGCGCCGGATAGAGCCTGGGGTCGTCCCAGCTCGAGGCGATGCTGCGCGCCACGACGATCTTCATCTGGCCCTTCGAGAGCGCGGATTTCGCGCCGACGCAGGGGAAGGGCTGACTTCTGATGAAATCCTCGAAGGCCACGGCCAGGGGATGGCCGCTGTCGTCTGTGGGAAGATGCATGGAAACTCGACGCTGACGGTACGCGGAACGCGTAGGGTGCCGACGTGAACCGGCCCTCGCTGGCCGTGTTCCGTTCGCGCGACGGCATGGCACGGCGCATCCACAGGTGCGTGAGCCCCCGTGCGTCGCGCGATACCGAACCTTTGCGGGCGCCGGGCATTGACCCGCGATGCCGGGACCAGCCGACGATGACGCAACCATGAGCCGTTCCGGGGCCTCCCGCCTCGCAAGGGTCGCCCTGCGGGCCCTGCGCCTCGTCGCCAAGCCCGTCCGCCGGTCTCAGGGCAGGGCCGGCACGGTGGTGGAGACCTATCGCGGCTACGGCTCGCGCGACGAGGTCTTCCTGATCGGCCGGGTCTTCCGCCAGTCGCAGCGGGCGGCGAGCGCCGCCGACGAGGGGTGGGCGGCGGAACTGCGCGACATCCGGCGGCGCATCACCCGCCGCAAGGTGGCGGACGCCGTGCTCACCGCGCGGTTCTTCGGCTGCGAGGAACAGGTCGTCACCGACCGCGACGGCTACTTCCGCGTCCACCTGCGGCCGAACCTGCCCGCCCCGCCGGAAGCGTCCTGGCACCTGATGGAACTCGATCTGGCCGGGCCCGAGCCGGTGCGGGCGAAGGGGCAGGTCTTCATCCCCTCCGCCGCCTGCCGCCGGGTGGTCATCAGCGACATCGACGACACGATCATGCGCACGGGCGTGGCCAACAAGGCCAAGATGCTCTGGCGCCTGTTCGTGGAGGATGCGGAGAACCGTGTCGCCTTCCCGGGCGCCGCCGCTCTCTACCGGGCGCTCTATGCGGGGCCGTGCGGCGCCGAGGGCAACCCGATGCTCTACGTCTCGCGGGCGCCGTGGGGCATCTACGACATGCTGAGCGAGTTCTTCGTCATGCACCGGATTCCCATCGGACCGGTGCTCTTTCTGCGCGAATGGGGATTGTCCTGGACCAGCCCGCTGCCGCGCCGGGCCGAGGACCACAAGCGCGAGTTGATCGAGCGCATGCTCACGCTCTACCACGACCTGCCCTTCGTGCTGATCGGCGACAGCGGCCAGCACGACCCGGAGGTCTATGCGGGGATCGTGGCCGCCCATCCGGGCCGGGTGGCTGCGGTCTACATCCGCAACGTCTCGCAGGGCTCGGGACGCCTCGACGAGATCGCCCGCCTCGCAGAGGCGGTGGAGGCGGACGGCAGCAGCCTGGTGCTGGCCGCCGACAGCCTCGCCATGGCCGAGCACGCCGCCGAGCGCGGGCTGATCCATGCCGACGCGATCGCGGACGTGGCGCGGGAGTGGAACGCGGACGGCGCGCTCCCGGAAACGCGCCGGCGCGCGGGCCGAACCCGGGCTCGCGCCCTGCGCAAGGTCCTCGGGGACGCCGGCGCGACACCCCCGAACGTGGTCGTCGAGCCGACGCGATCGGACCCGCCGGGTGGATAGGAACGGGCTGCACCCGTGATGGGAATGAGACCGGCCGCCTTGCCCATGGTGCTCGCGGCCCTCGTCCTGCCCGTCTCGGCCGAGGCGGAGCAAGCCGAGTCCATCCTGGGCGAATGGCAGCAGATCGCCACCAATGCGGGCGCCTGTCTGACCTGTCGGATCGCGTTCCGGACCGGAGGTCGGGGCATCGTCGTCAGCGCCAACAACGGGTGGACCGCGACCCTCGCTCGGACCGGCCCCACCGATCTCACGGGCGACGGACACTGGGACCCGCAGGGACGCGGCTGGCCGACGGGACGGGCCTTCACGATCCGCTTCCGCCAGGACGGCGATCGCCTCGCCATGACGATGGTGGTCGATACCGGAACCGGCCAAAGGCCCACCGTGCACGCGACCTTCGTCAGGTCCTGGCAGGGTGTCTGACCGAGGCTCCACCAGCCGTGCGAAACCACGCGACACCGGATGGCCCGGTCCGTTCAACCGGCGCGGCGCCCGCGCGATACGTCGGGCTCTGCGCCGAACCCGAGGAGAGCCGATGGCCCCCGTCACCCCCGTCGCCAACGTCTTCGCCGACCTGCCCGATGCCTCGGCGGGCGAGGTGTTCACCGACCTCCTCGCGCGGCCCGGATGCCGGATCGAGCGCATCGTCTCCCGGGGGCAGATCACGCCGGTCGAGCGGCCCTATCGGCAGGCCCATGACGAGTGGGTGCTGCTCCTCGCTGGCGCGGCGCGGCTGGAGATGGGCGGCGTCGAGACGGCCTTGGCGCCGGGCGATCACCGCATGATTCCGGCCGGCACCACCCACCGGGTCACCTTCACCGACCCGGACCGGCCGACGATCTGGCTCGCGATCCACTTCGGGGAAGCGGACCGGCCGGTGCAGATTTCGGCCGATCCGGGTTAGGTCTCAGATGGCCGCGGCCGGGTCGCCGCCGAGGGGGTGGCCCGCATCCTCGTTGCGTTCGTCCCCCGCGTGGCGTGCCCGGCGCGCGCGTCCGCCCCGGTCGAGGAGCGAGCGGCCCAGCGCCCGGAAGGGCGCGGTGAGGCGGCGGGCGTCGTCGGCACGCTCCATGAAGCGCTCGCCGTTGCGGATCTCCTTGTCGAGGCGTGCCATGGTCCGGGCCAGCGCCGGGTCGTCGTCGTCGAGCCAGACCTCGACCGTGCGGGCGAAGGCGATGACCACGCCCTGGAGCTTGAGGCGGCCGAGCGGCCCCTCGGTGTTGATGCCGGCTGCGGCCAGCATGTAGCGGTGCGAGTTCAGGGCGACGCCGTTCAGCGCCAGCATCGAGAGCGGGTCGCCGCGCAGGGCGTAGGAGATCCGGCGGAGCGCGTCCTTGTAGGGCGTCATCGCATCGAGGCGGCGCATCAGCACGTCGAACAGGCGCTCGCGGGTCGGTTCGTCGGCGAGGTCCGCATTGTCGCCTTCCAAGACCTTGCGGTCGATGATGCGCGAGAGACCCCCGAGCACCGCCCCCTTGGACGGGAAGAGGTCGCGGAGTTCGGCGAGACTCAGGCCGGCTTCCCGGGCGATGTCACCCACCTCGATGTCGTTCCACGGCTGCTCGGAAGCGAGCCGCATCAGGGCTTCGACAGCGGCCTCGCGCGGGGGCAGCGTCTTCTCCGCCGGCGTGGCCGACACCGGCAGAATCTCGGCGTCGGTCTGATGGGTCTCCGTCTGGTGGGTCTCGGGCTTGGGAGAGCCGGGGCGTTTGGCCATGGTCGTGCGATCCTCGTCCAATTCGCTCCCCCATGTAGTGTCGCGATGGCGGAACGTCAGGTCCGCCTCAGCCGGACAGAGCCCCGGCGCGGCGCCGCGCCGCGTCCACGGCCTCGCGCATCAGGTCCGGCAGGCCGCCGCTGCGCATCAGGACCGCCAGCGCCTCCGCCGTGGTCCCGCCCGGCGAGGTCACGTCCTGGCGCAGGAGCCCGGCCTCGCGGGGATTGGCCTCCAGGAGGGCGGCGGCGCCCGAGACCGTGGAGCGGGCGAGGCGCGCGGCCATGTCGGCGGGCAAGCCGGCGGCGGTGCCCGCCTGCGCCATCACCTCGGCCAGGAGGAACACGTAGGCCGGACCGGAGCCGGAGACGGCGGTGAGGGCGTCGATGAGGCCCTCGTCGTCGAGCCATTCCACCGAGCCGACGCTCGCGAGGAGCGCGTCCGCCTGGGCCCGCTGTCCGGCCTCGACCTCCACGCTGGCCACGGCCCCGGTCGCCCCCCGGCCGATGCTGGCGGGGAGGTTGGGCATGGCCCGCACGATGGCACGGGCCCCGGGCAGGCGGTCCCGCAGGTTGGCGATGGTCTTGCCTGCCAGGATGGAGATTACGAGCGTGTCCGGTCCGATCAGGGGCACGAGCCCCGGGGCGGCGGCCTCGAGGCCCTGCGGCTTCATCGCCAGCACCAGGACCTCCGACACGGGCGGCTCGGCCGGATTGAGCGCGATCCCGCGCGTCGCGCAGAGCGCCCGCATCTCCGGGGAGGGCTGTGGGTCGAGGATCGTGGTGCGGCCGGCATCCAGCCCGGCGGAGAGCCAGCCGGAGAGCATGGCGCCCCCCATCTTGCCGGCCCCGACGAGGGTGAGGGAGGCGGGGAGGGCGGCGTAGGCCGGGGCGGGCGCGCTCACGCCTCGCCTTCGGTCTCGAAGAGCACGGCGTCGAGGGACTCGCGGGCGGACTTGCCGGCCCAAAGCACGAACTGGAACGCCTGGTAGTAGCGCTCGCAGGCATCGACCGCCGATTTCAGCATCATCGTGCACTGGCCCTGCGTCGGCGCGGCCCCGCCCGTCAGGAGCAGCGAGTGGCGGAACATCACCACGTTGTCCGTCGACCACAGGTCGAAGTGCCCGACCCACAATTGTTCGTTGACCAGGGAGACCAGCGTCAGAATCTCGGTGCGCCGGCGCTCCGGAACCTTCAGGTCGAAGGCGCAGGCCACGTGCAGCGCCTCCACGTCCTCGATCCAGGTGAACGCGACGTGGTAATCGGCCCAGCGCCCGGCGACGGAGACCGACATCTCGTCGGTCTCGGCCCGGTCGAAGATCCAGTCGCGCAGCGACGCGAGGCGCTCGACGATGTCGAGGGGATGCTCGTGCCGGTCGTGATCTTCGATGTGGAGTTGGGTCATGGCGGTCCAGTTTGTCGATCCGCGACGGATCGGCGAAGTCGTTGCGAACGTCGGACGGACGACCGGAGCCACCATGATCCGGATCTGTGCCAGTCACGCCCGCGAGGATGGGCGAAACACGGCGATTCTGTTCGGTGCAGGGCGGCTCGGGTCGAAGGCGAATCAGGTCATGACCCACTATAGACCGCGCCGGACTCCTGTTTCAAAGCGGGTCGGTGAGCCGGTGAACAGGAAAGCGACCGTCCACCGTTCCTTCCTGTGCACAAGCGCGGCGGCCTTGG
>NZ_JAIEOF010000222.1 GCF_019750675.1 Methylobacterium sp. | reverse complement strand
GGCAATTCCCCGAAGACGATGTGGCGCGGGAGCTTGTAGCCGGCCAGGCGCTCGCGGCACCAGCTGATGAGGGCGTCGGCCTCCACGGTGGCGCCGGGCTTCAACTCCACGAAGGCCATCGGGGTCTCGCCCCACTTGTCGTCCGGCCGCGCCACCACGGCGGCGGCGGAGACGGCGGGGTGGCGGAACAGGGCGTCCTCGACCTCGATGGACGAGATATTCTCGCCCCCTGAGATGATGATGTCCTTCGAGCGATCCTTGAGCTGGATGTAGCCGTCCGGGTGCTTCACCCCGAGATCGCCGGAGCGGAACCAGCCGCCCGCGAAGGCGGCCTGGGTGGCCGATGGGTTCTTCAGGTAGCCGCGCATCACCACGTTGCCGCGAAACATCGCCTCGCCCATGGTCTGGCCGTCGGCGGGCACCGATTCGCAGGTCTCCGGATCGCGGATGTCGAAGCCCTCGAGCACGGGGTAGCGCACGCCCTGGCGCGCCATCTTCTCCGCGCGGGCGTCCGCGTCCAGGGCGTCCCAGTCCCGGTGCCAGGCATTCACCACGGCCGGTCCGTAGGTCTCGGTCAGGCCGTAGAGATGGGTGACGTCGAAGCCGGCCGCCCCCATGGCGCCGAGAACCGCCTGGGGCGGGGGCGCGGCGGCCGTGAGGAAGGCGACCCGGCGGGGCAGGGGACGGCGCTCGGAGTCGGACGCGTTGAGCAGGAGCTGCATCACGATCGGCGCGCCGCAGAGATGGGTGACGCCGTGCTCGGCGAGCGCCTGGTAGAGCGCGCCGGCGCGGACCTGGCGCAGGCACACGTGCGTGCCGGCCACCACCGACAGGGTCCAGGGGAAGCACCAGCCGTTGCAGTGGAACATCGGCAGGGTCCAGAGATAGACCGGGTGTTGCCCGAGCGCGCCCGTGATCACGTTGCCGAGGCAGAGCAGGGCGGCGCCGCGATGGTGGTAGACCACCCCCTTCGGGTCCCCGGTGGTGCCCGAGGTGTAGTTCAGGGAGATCGCGTCCCACTCGTCGCCGGGCATCGCCCAGTCCCAGGCCG
Organism: Methylobacterium sp.; assembly: GCF_019750675.1. Lineage (GTDB taxonomy): Bacteria > Pseudomonadota > Alphaproteobacteria > Rhizobiales > Beijerinckiaceae > Methylobacterium. Next base: position 5,706 of record NZ_JAIEOF010000222.1, on the reverse strand, counting down.
GGTCGCCCTCCGCCAGCAGGGCCTCGTAGCCGAGGCTGCCCAGGGCCTCGCCGGGGCCGGTGAATTCCGGATCGTCCACATCGATCACCAGGGGCTTCACTCGAGCCTGGGCCAGCGCCGGGGCCACGATCCTGGAGAATTCCCGGTCGGTGATCAGGACCCGGGCCTCGCCGTGGTCGAGGCAGAAGGCGAGGGCGGCGGCATCGAGGCGGGTGTTCAGGGTGTTGAGGACGGCCCCCGTCATCGGCACCCCGTAATGGCACTCGATCATCTCGGGCGTGTTGGCGAGGATGACCGCGACGGTGTCGCCCCGCCCGATGCCCCGCGCCGCGAGTGCCGCGCCGAGGCGGCGGCAGCGTGCGTCGAGTTCACTGTAGCTGCGCCGCAGGGGGCCGTGGATGACGGCCGTGTGGTCGGGAAACACCCGGGCCGCCCGGTCGAGGTAGCTGAGCGGCGTCAGCGGCTGGTAATTGGCCGGGTTCCGGTCGAGGTCCCGGTCATAGATCGAGGGCGCGGCCCTGTCGGCCGTCGTCGAGGTGGTCATCGGCGTGTCTCCCTGCCCGACAGAGTACCGCGTCCCGGCGATCCGACAACTCCGGCGTCACGCCGTGCGCGGATGTCCGGCTCGCCTGCGCGACGCGCCTGTGTCAGGATCGGCCCCGCGGCCCGACCGCGAGACGCGCCACGGGCCGGCCCCGCGCAGGCTCAGCGAAGGGCAGGCCAGCGAAGGGTATGTGATGCGGAACGCGACGCCGGCCGCGGAGACGGAAGCGGGCTTCACCCTGGTGGAGGTCCTGGTGGCCTTCGCCATCGTGGCCATCGGCCTCGTCACGGCACTCCAGGTCGCGGGCAGCACGCAGTTCGGCCTGGGCCGGGTCGCGTCCGCGGACATCGTCAGCGACGAGGCGCCGGGCATCGTGGCGCTGCGCGCCGCGCGCGGCCTGCAGGCCGGGATCGAGCAGGGCACCTTCTCGAACGGCGAGCCCTGGACCTTGAGCGTGACGGATGTCGGCCCGCAAGTCGGCTGGAAGCAGGTGCCGCCACTCTGGCGCGTGCGGCTGACCCGGGGCGGCCCGGAGGGGCGTCCGGTCTATGTCACGATCATGGCCGGAACGGCTGGCGGCTAGGGTACCGGATTCGCCGCACGCAGAACACCGGGCTCCGGCGAGCAGGCCGGTGGCCGCCGGTCCGTATCGTGAAAAAAGCGACCTCACCGGCGCACCGCTCGGTGGGTCGAGCCGGTGCGCCGATGGGTGCGGCGCGACGTCAGATCAGATCGGACAGAACCCGGTCGGACCAGACCAGGGATGCGCTGGGCCGCGGTGGGGCGTCGTGCGGTTCGGCGCGGGACGGCCTCGCGCCACGTGGGCCGGGCGTGGTCTTCGCCCGCCGCTCCGGCTTCTGGGGGCCGCCGACCGCGTCGTGTTCGAAGAGGAGGCATGCGCCGTCCGCATCCGAAATCCAGCCCCGGTCCGCCCAGCCGATGAAGCGACCGTCATAGGCATAGACCTTGTCGTCAAGGATGAAGGCCGCCGCTTTGCCGTTCCAGAGATACAGGGAGCGGCCGTCCTGGCAGAACGCGGCTTCGGAGCCGGTGCGGTCGAAGAACTCGATCATCGACGCTTCAAGCTCCGATCGCACCGTTGTGGAGGGTGCGCAGATCGACGTAGCTCATGGTCTCCTTGCTCCAGGTCGGCCCGTCGCAATCGTGCAGCCGCTTGGGCAAGGGCTTGTGCTTGTCGCCTTGGTAGAAGCCCATGACGACGGTCTGACCGTCCGTGTCGTCGCGCTCGATCCGGTAGGCCGGCCGAACCCCCACGCCGAGGCGGCTGAGGCGGACGCGCAGGGTCGGATTGCTGGCCTGGTCGGGGACCATGTTGAGGTAGACGCCCTTCAGGTATTCGAGGCGGTCCGCCTTGCGGCCCGCGAGGTCCGCGATCGTGACGTTCTCGGCGAGCATGTCGGTCTGGCTCATGGTGAATCTCTCCGGGTTGGGATGGGGCGCCGCTCGGCGCCAGGGTGTTGGAGTGGAGCGCCTCTCGGCGCCGGGGCTCAAGGAACGCGCGGTGCCGCGCGTCAGGCGATGGGCGGGGCTTCCTCGGTCGTGACCACGAACCGGGTCAGGGTGTTGGCCCCGAAGGTCAGGGTGAGCGGCACGTCGGCCGCGTCGCGCCCGTAGGCGATCAGGATGCGGCCGATCCGCGAGGCGTTATTGCGTGGATCGAAGGTGTGCCAGCGGCCGTCGAGGTGGACTTCCATCCAGGCCGCGAAGTCGCCCGGGGCGTGCGGCAGCGGCAGGCCGATATCGCTGACGTAGCCGTTGCAGTAGCGAGCCGGGATGTTCAGGCAGCGGCAGAACGCGATGGCGAGATGCGCGTAGTCGCGGCAGACGCCGCGCTGCTCCTCGAACACGTCGAAGGCGGTCCGCGTGGCGCGCGCATGCTCGTACCCGAACGTGATCCGGTCGTGCACGTAGTCGCAGATGGCCTGGACGCGGCTCCAGCCCGGGGGAAGATGGCCGAACAGGTCCCAGGCGATCTGCGAGAGACGGTCCGTTTCGCAGTAGCGGCTCCCCAGCAGGAACAGCAGGCTGTCGGTCGGAAGCTTCGCCACGGGCGTCTCCGGCGCGTCGGCGCAGGGCTCGTCCCCGCGCCCCGCGTCGCGCACCACCGTCTCGGTCTTCAGCGTGAAGGTGCCGGCCGGCGCTGTCATGCGCTGGCACCAGTTGCCGAAGCTGTCGCGGTAGCCTTCCAGAGGCACGGAAGGGCTCGTGACGAGGTGGTCCGGGCGCTCGAGGTCGGAGACCCGCGACGCGTGCACGTTGAGCGTGGCGATGACCGGCGTGGGCTGGGGAAACGCGTAGGTCATCTCGCAACCGACAAGGATGCGCATAGGCTTTCTCCGAAAGTGTCATCACCGCGGTGATGTCCGCGCATGGCCGTGGCGGGCGGGCCCCGCGTATCTGAGCGACTGTCGCCCGCCGCCACTCAGTGCAGCGTCGGGGGCGGCTCCAGGAACGCGCGCATGCCGCCCCCTTCCTCGACGGCCTCCGTGAAGGCATCGAGGGCATCCTCGTCGGACGCGAAGGTGGTGCTCCAGATCGTCGACCATCCCGCCGGATCGACGACCTCCAGGGTCCAGGGGTCCTGGGTGCCGGCGAAGCGGTAGACGTTCACCGTCACCGTGATGCCGTCCTGGGTCGCGCGTCCGGTCAGGTCCGAGAATTCCATGTTCGGCTTCTCGTGGGTCATGAGGGGTCTTTCTCGTCGGGCGAGTTCACCGAAGGGACGCGGGCGCGTCCCTCTCTCATGAGCCGAAGGGATAGCCTTAGCAGAGTTCTTGATGAAACGGGTCGGAAAAGCACAAGCCCGCGCCGAACCTCGTCTTCACTCTCCGGCCATTGACAACCGTTCAGCGTAGACGCCGGAGATAGGCCTGGCCCGCCGACGAGTGCCCCGTCCTGGCGGGACACGGAGGAGCGAGCCGCGTGGGGCGTCTTCGCCCGGATACGCGAGGGCTCGATTCTAGAGGCTCTGGCCGTGCGGGGACAGCTTGGCGATGAGGAAGAGCCCGGCGCCGACCGCGAGAAGGCCCCTGGATAGCCATGAAAAGGCGACGACACCCGCCCCGTCGTCCAGCGAGCGCAGATGCGCGACCTGCGCGAACATCGCGGCCCAGTAGGCGGACCACAGAGCGAGCACGGAGGTGAACCACATCGGGCTGACGATCCCCCGCCCTAGCTTCCGGTGCGCCGCTCGTGTCGCCAGAGCGCGACGGCCTGCCGCCGTGCCTCGAAGGCGCGACGGATCGGCGTTCCATCCTCCCCCCGGCCCTCCGCGCGGTATCCGAATTCCAGGACGCCATCCGGACCGAACCGCCGCGTCATCTCGGAGCGCCAGACGCTGTCGGTGCGGGCGAGACACGCTTCGGTCTCGGCCAGTCGGTTCAAGGGCATCATGGCTGTCCTGGCATCGCGGGTCATCGAGTTCAACGCGATCCCGCGCCATTCGCTCCCTGAACCCCGCTTGCCGACGCGGCCATCGCGCTTCGGCGTTCGCACCGAGGCTACGGGCACGACCTCGCGTGCACGGGCCGCTCGCACCCCACATGCGCGGTCCCGCAGTGGCGTGGCGTTAGCCTGGCAGAGACCGCGAGGCGCCGTGAAACAGGTGCTTCGCAGGCGTATCAGCGACGGAATGAGCCTACGGAGCAGCGTCGCCGACATGGGCACGACGGACCCGCCGGGGGCTCAGAATTCTGTAGGGAAATGGCGCACCCGACACGATTCGAACGTGTGACCTTTGCCTTCGGAGGGTGGCGCTCTATCCAGCTGAGCTACGGGTGCATCTGAAAACTCGATAGTGTCTGAGCCTGAACGGGGTCAACCTCAAACACAAAACTCATAACGTCGATTCGGCTGCCATAAGGGCCCGGCTTTCACCCTACCTTTGTGCCGCCGCCGCCTCTCTACAGCCTCCTTTCAGTTTGCTTCCGCAGTGCTTCCGCAGCCGCGGACCAGAGAAACTCACATTTTGAAGCGCAATCAAGTTATTGATTTTGCTTCGTTTTTCAAATTCGCCGCCCAGCAGACTTGACTTACCCCTGCCTTCGGAGGGCAACGCTCTATCCAGCTGAGCTACGGGTGCTGACCGTGTCGCACTGGTAGCCCATGCGGCGGCCTTTCGCAACGGGGCAGTGGGGGCCTTTGGGCTCAAGGGGATGTCTGCGAAGGCTCCGAAGGCAAAGGTCACACGTTCGAATCGTGTCGGGTGCGCCACTTCCGTACAGAACTGCGAACACTGGCTGTGGCGCCAGCGCCACCTGCGGCCATCACGGCAGCGAGGTTGGCCTTATCCCCCATGATGCGGATGACGGTGTCATCGACCTCGATGCGATCGACGATCGCTTGCAGCCAAGCCTTGCGGAACGGGATCTCGCCGGTCGTCACGTTCTCGCGCATCAACGCCCCGAACCGTTCGACCAGCTCCGGGGCAATGGCCGCCGCGGGACGGTCGGCAACCTGAATGCGGTCGAGCGCCGCCTTGGCGCGGTCGCGTTCCAGCTTCAAATCCGCCACCCGCTCTCGTAGGATATCGTCGAGATCGGTAACGCCCTCCTCGACCATCGCGTAAAGCCGCTTGAGCTTGTCCTGCGCTGCCGTGACCTCCGCCCGCAGAGCAGTGACACGGTCATCGACCTCGGCTGCCCTGTCGGACCGCAAAGCCCACAGCGAAGCCAACGTCGCGCGCAGGCGCTCCGGCTGTAGCAACTCGGCGACGAGGTGGTCGGTCACCAAGGTGTCGAGCTTCTGCATCGGGATCGAGCGGCCCTTGCAACCCGTTTTGCCCTGCCGGCCCTGGGTAGAGCAGGAATAGTAAGTGTACACCCGCCCCGACTTCGAGGTGCCGGTGCGCATCGTCATCGGCCCCTGGCAGGTAGCGCAGGTGGCCAAGCCGGTGAGCAGGATCGGCCCGGTCACGACCCGGGCCGGCGTCGTGCGCGGGTTATGGGCCTTCAGCGTCGCCGCCACCGCCTCGAACTCGGATCGGTCGATGATGGCCGGCACGTCGATCATGATGTGCTCGCCCTTGGGCTTCTCGATCAGCGTCTTCGAGTCACGTCGGTTGAACACCGAGCTATGCGGGAGATTGGGTGACGACGGTGAGTTGAAGGCGGCGTATCGAGGCGGGTGTCGAAGCCTGCCAG
>NZ_JAIEOF010000350.1 GCF_019750675.1 Methylobacterium sp. | reverse complement strand
CGGCGGCGGGCACGGCGGGCTCGCCGCGCTTGCGGGTGGTGCGCTGCTCGATGCGCTTCTCGCGCACGGGCACGTGGACGATGCGCTTCACGAAGATGCCGGGGGTGATGATGGTGTCGGGGTCGATCTCGCCGGGCTGCACGAGGTGCTCGACCTGGGCCACGGTGATCCTGGCGGCGGTGGCCATCATCGGATTGAAGTTCCGCGCGGTCTTCCGGTAGATCAGATTGCCCTCGGTGTCGCCCTTCCAGGCATGCACGATGGCCAGGTCCGCGAACAGGCCGCGCTCCATCACGTAGTTCTCGCCGTCGAACTCGCGCACATCCTTGCCTTCGGCGATCAGGGTGCCGACGCCGGTCTTGGTATAGAAGGCCGGGATGCCGGCGCCGCCGGCGCGGATGCGCTCGGCCAGGGTGCCCTGCGGGTTGAACTCGATGGCGAGCTCGCCCCCGAGATACTGCCGGGCGAATTCCTTGTTCTCGCCCACATAGGACGAGATCATCCGGGCGACCTGGCGGGTCTCCAGGAGCTTGCCGAGGCCGACGCCGTCGATGCCCGCGTTGTTCGAGACCACGGTGAGGTCCTTCACGCCCGAGTCGCGGATCGCATCGATCAAGGCATCCGGGATACCGCAGAGGCCGAAGCCGCCGCACATGATCATCATGCCGTCCTTCAGCACGCCGGACAGCGCCGACGCAGCGTCCGAATGTACCTTCTTCATGGAAGTCCTCCTGTCCCGTCCCTGTCTTCGTCCGCGCGACCGTCACGTGAAAGCCGCGTCCTGCCAAGCCCATGCGGCGGTGCAACGGTTACATTTCCCGCGCCGCCGCATCCCGATCGGCAGGATCGTGCCGGATCGTTCCGGCCCGTCTTTGCGCCGGCCCCGGCCTCCCGCACAAGCCGTTCGGGCGATCTCGCCCGTGGATGGCGATTTCGTCCGAACCGGCCTCGGGGAGACAAGCGGGCGCGCCCGGGATATCAGGAAGGTGATCGCCGGGCCTCTCCCGCGCCGCCGCGGTCATGCCGCCAGGCGCCTCGTCCCCATCGACGATCGCGCGGACCATCGCGCGGGTGGGTTGCCGGATGGAGTGGAATGCCGCTGCGCCGCATCATAACAGGCTTTGCTTCCGCGGCGCTCGCCGCAGGCCTCACCTGCGCCTGCCTGCCCTGGTCGGTGGCCCTGCCGGACCTGAACCGGTTCGTGGCGCGGGATCTCGCGCGCGCCTACGGCGTCGTGCTGAACGCAGCGGACGCCGTCGAGATCACGCTCCTCCCCCTGCCCCGCCTCGGCTTCCGCGCCGTGCGCCTGACCTCGGGCAGCCCGGAGGGACCCGTCTTGGCGGAGGGCGGAACCCTCTCGCTCCAGCTCAACGTCGTCGCGCTGCTCGCCGGGCGCATCGACGTGAACACCATCGCGTTGGACGGCGCCACGATCCGGCTGCCGACGGGGGCCGGAGATACCCGCTGGGCCGAGCCGGTGCGCCTGCTCGAGGCGCGCCTCGGGGCGGACGGGTCCGCGCATCCGCGTCGGATCAGCGTATCCCGGGCGGTCGCCACGGGCAGCGACCCGCGGGACGGCACGCCGCAGACGGCCGAGGACATCGACCTGTCCCTGTCCTGGCCGCTCTGGAGCGCCCAGGCGGATCTCAGTGGGCGCTTCTCCTGGAACGCGACACCCGCCCGTTTCACCGTCACGGGCCTGCGCCCCGTCGACCTGCTCGGCGGCGATGCCAGTCCGTTCGCCCTGACGGCGAGCTGGGCGGCGGGCACCATGGCGGCCGAGGGCAACGGCCGCATCGGCGCCGACGGCCTCAAGATGACCGGGCGGGGCACGTTCCAGACGCGGTCCCTGCCCGAGACCCTCGCCTGGGCCGGCGGCACCGTGGCGCTCGCGCCCTTCGTGGAGGGGTTCGGCCTCGACGGCAGCTTCGCGATGGACGGCCGCCAACTCCTGCTGCCCAACGTCCAGGTGACGTTCGGAGCCAACCGGCTTGAGGGCGCCGGGTCGGTCGACTTCGACCGGAACCGCCCCGCGATCCAGGCGACGCTCGCCGCCGAGAGCCTGAACCTCGCCCCCTTCCTCGCCGATACGCTGCGGATGTTCGGCCTCGCTGCCGGCGACGCGGCAGGGTCCGACTGGCGGACCCGCAGCCTCGCCCTGGCGCCACTCACGGGCGGCGACCTCGACCTGCGGCTCTCGGCGGGCGCGGCGCGCTTCGGGCCGATCCTCGCCGAGGACGTCGCCGCGAGCGTCCTGGTGCGGGCCGGGAACATCGAGGCCGCCCTCAATCGCGCGACCCTGGCGGCCGGGACCCTGAAGGGTCGCCTCGCCCTCACCGCCTCTCCGGCCGATCCCGCGATCACCGAGATGCGGGCCCAGGGCGCGTTCGACGGCCTCGACCTCGCCGCGTTTCTCGGCACGCTGCGCCCGGAGAACTGGGTGGCCGGTCGGGCCCAGGGGCAGTTCATGGCCGAAGGCTCCGGCGCGACCGCGGAACGGCTCCTGAGCCACGTGGGCGGACACGCGGCCCTCGGCGTCGAGGGCGGCACCCTCGTGGGCGTCGACCTCACGGAGGCTGCCCTTCGCCCCGGCGTCCCCGTGCGCCGGGCCGGACGCACGGCCTTCGAACGCGCGACCTTGAGCCTGCGCTTCACGAACGGCGTCGGTCAGGTCACAGAGGGAACGCTCGAAGGCCAGGCACTCTCCGCCTCTTTGCAGGGACGGGTCTTCCTGCCCGACCAGCGCTGCGAGGCGGTGGCGGAGGTCGCGACGCGCAGCCCGGCGACGGAGGCCGCGCGGGCGAGGCCGACGCGCTTCCTGATCGGCGGCCCCCTCGACGACCTCGCGGTGCGCAGCGTGTCCGCCGACGCCGAACCGGGTTCGCGCGGCGGATCCGTCCTGGCGCCGAACGCCCTGAGGCTCCCGACCGCCGCCCGCGCCTACGCGCCCTGAGGCCGGCTCGCCCTCAGGCCACGCCCCGGCGCCCGGTCAGCCACGACGCGGTGAGCACGATGGCGGTGACGGCGCCGACGAGGAGCGTCGAGGCGGCGTTGATCTCCGGGTTCACCCCGAGCCGGACCTGGCTGTAGAGGCGCATCGGCAGGGTCGTCGCCCCCGGCCCCGAGACAAAGCTCGCGATGACGAGATCGTCGAGGGAGAGGGTGAAGGCAAGGAGGAAGGCCGCCGCCAGGGACGGAGCGATCAGCGGCAGGGTCACGGTGGAAAAGACCCGGGCGGGATGCGCGCCGAGATCGGCCGCCGCCTCCTCCAGCGACCGGTCGAGGCCCCGCAGGCGCGCCCCGACGATCACCGCCACGAAGCCGAGCCCGAGGGTGGCGTGGGCGACCACCAGGGTGAGGAGGCCGCGATCGAGGCCGAAGCCCACGAAGAGCAGCAGCAGCGACAAGCCGGTGATCACCTCCGGCATGACCAGGGGGGCGTAGATCAGCCCGGTGAAGAGCCGGCGGCCGGCAAAGCGCCCGCCCCGGTCGAGGGCGAGCGCCGCCAGGGTCCCGAACACCGTAGCGAGAGCGGCGGATGCAAGCGCCACCATGAGGGAGACCCCCGCCGCCTCCCGCAGGGGAACGTCGGCGACGAGCACCCCGTACCAGCGCGTCGAGAACCCGCCCCAGACCGTGACGAGGGCCGAGGCGTTGAACGAGTAGATCACCAGGATCAGGATCGGCACGTACAGGAAGCCGAGCCCGAGGCTCAGGGCGATGCGATCGAGCGCCCTCACCGGCGGCCCTCCCGCGCGGTCGCCTCGTCCTCACGGAACAGAATCAGCGGGCCGACCACCAGGACGAGGACGAGGATCGCCACCGCCGAGGCGAGGGGCCAGTCGCGGTTGGAGAAGAACTCGCTCCACAGCACGCGCCCGAGCATCAGCGTGTCCGAGCCGCCGAGCAGGTCCGGAATGATGAATTCGCCGACCATCGGCACGAAGCAGAGCAGCGCTCCGGCCGCCAGTCCCGGGCGGGCGAGCGGCAGGGTCACGGTCCAGAACACCCGCATCGGCCCGGCGCCGAGATCGGCCGCGGCCTCGGGCAGGCGCGGGTCGCGCTTGGCTAGTACCGCGTAGAGCGGCAGCACCATGAAGGGCAGGTAGGCGTAGGTCAGCCCGATCAGCACCGCCCCTTGGGTGTTCAGGATTTCCAGGGGCTGCGCGATCAGCCCGAGCCGCATCAAGCCGGTGCTGAGCAGCCCTTCCGGCTTCAGGATCGCGATCCAGGCGTATATCCGGATGAGGAAGCTCGTCCAGAACGGCACGATGAGGAGCGCGACCAGCAGCGGCTGCCAGCGCTCCGGGGCGCGGGCCATCGCGAGGGCGATCGGGGTGCCGATCAGCGCCAGGATCGCGGTGGCGATGGCGGCGAGCATCACGGAGGACAGGGCGGCGTCGCGGTAGAGCGCGTCGCTCGCCAGCGTCTCGAAGTTGGTGAAGTCGAGGGCTTCGAGGAAGTTGCCCCAGCCCTCGATGCCTGCGCTCCAGTCGAGCACCGGCAGGTAGGGCGGCTGAGCGGTGGCCGGCGTCGACAGGCTGATCTTCAGGGTCAGGACCACCGGCAGCAGCACGAAGGCCGCGAGCCAGAGGCCGGGCAGGACCGGGAGCAGGCGCTTCATGCCGCCGCCGGCATCAGCCAGGCCCGCTCCGGCGCATAGGACAGGTGGACGCTCTCCCCGACGCCGGGGCACGCCTCCTCCGCCGGCGCGCTCACCCGCCAGACCGATCCGTCGGCGAGGCGGACCCGGAGCCGGATGCGATCACCGAGATAGGTCGTCTCGACGACCTGCCCGGGCAGGCCCGGGCCGTCCCCGGACGGCGCACGCGTCAGCGCGATGCGCTCGGGCCGCAGGGCGATGACCCCCTCCCCCTCGGCGGTGCCGAGGGCCCGCAGGGGGCCGAGGGCGGTGTCGAGGCCGGCGAGGCCGCCGGGCTCCCGCCCCAGCACCCGGCCGGGGATCAGATTCACGTCCCCCAGGAGTCCGGCGACGAAGCGGTTGGCCGGGCGCTCGTAGAGGCTCGCCCCGTCGCCGATCTGCACGAGGCGGCCGGCCTCCATCACGCCGATGCGGTCGGCCAGCGCCAGGGCCTCGGCCGGGTCGTGCGTCACCACGATGAAGCCCGTGCCGAGGCGCCGCTGCAGGGCGCGCAGCTCCCCTTGCGTCTCCTCGCGCAGGGCGCGGTCGAGGGCGCCCAGCGGCTCGTCGAGGAGCAGAACCTGCGGGGCGCGGGCGAGGGCCCGCGCCAGGGCCACTCGCTGCCGCTGCCCGCCCGACAGGGTGTCGGGCCGGCGCGGGCCGAACCCGTCGAGGCGCACCAGGCGCAGGAGTTCGTCCACACGCGCTTGCCGCGCCGCGCGCCCGAGGCCGGAGAGGCCGTAGGCGATGTTGGCGGCCACGCTCATGTGCGGGAACAGGGCGTAGGACTGGAACATCATGTTGACCGGCCGGCGATGCGGCGGGTCCAGGGTGATGTCGGCGCCGCCGAGGCGGATCGTGCCGGCGCTCGGGGTCTCGAACCCGGCGATCAGGCGCAGCAGCGTGCTCTTGCCGCAGCCCGAGGGTCCGAGCAGGCAGACGAACTCGCCGGGCCGCAGGGTCAGGTCGAGGTCGGCCACCGCCGCATGCGTGCCGAAGCGCTTGCCGAGGCCGGCGCAGGTGAGCAGGCCGGCCGCTGCGGGAACAGGCGTCGACGCCATGGCGGGGGCCGCGCCCTCAGCTGTCCTCGCGCAAGGCTTCCGCGACGCGGGCCTCGAGAAGGTCGGGCCGGCGGATCACCAGGGCTCCGCGCGTCCGGTCGATCAGCCCGTCGGCGGCCATCACGGTGAATTCCCGCGTCACCTGCTCGCGGCGGCAGCCGATGCGGGCGGCGAGCACGTGGTGGTAGGGCGGCGGGGTCACGACCCGCTCGCCGTCGCCGCCGGCCCGGGGCACCGAGAGACGCAGCAACTCGGCATAGAGCCGGTGGCGCAGATCGAGGAGCGCGTGCTCCATCAGGCGGGTGTTCAGTTCGCGCACGCGCTTCGCCAGCAGGCGGAACAGCCGGTCGGCGATGGCTTCCGAGGCGAAGATGATCTGCCGGAACACGGGAGCGGGCACGACGCAGACCTCGCCGCGGGTCAGCGCCGTGACGTTGGCCGAGCGGCCGATGCCGTCGAGGGCCGCGAGCTCGCCGAAGAAGGCGCCCCCGCGCATCTCGCCGAGAATCACTTCCTTGCCCGATTGCGAGCGGTTGAGGATGCGCACCTCGCCGGAGGCCAGGAAGTAGACGTCGGTGGAGACGTCGTCGTAATCGACAAGCACCTCGTTCTCGTCGAAGCGGCGCCAATGGCAGCGCGTCTCGTAGACGGACAGCTCGATTCCCGGCTCCTTGAAGAACGGGATGGTCGTCAGCCGTCCTGTCGTCACGCGTCCTGCCCCCGTCGCTGTTCCGACCTGATCGATACGCCGTGCAAGTCCTGGGTCAAGCGTTCACGGCCGCTCGCCCGCCGATAGGCGTGGATGCGCGGTTCGCGCGCCCCTTGCCCGGCGGCGGGGACCGCGCGTCGCCGGCCGCTTGCCAGTCAGCCCCCGACCCCGCAAAAGCGCGCCATGCTCCGCGTCAACGACCTCACCTACCGCATCGGCGAGCGCCTGATCCTCGACGGCGCCACCTTCGTCATCCCGGACCG
>NZ_JAIEOF010000058.1 GCF_019750675.1 Methylobacterium sp. | reverse complement strand
GGAACCGTGGCGAGGCGGGCGGCACCGGAACGCGGACCGCGATCCTCGGCCGACAGCGAGGCGGCGAGCTTGGCCAGGGGGCCGCCGGGCGCCGCGATGCTCTCCAGGGTCCGGTCGAGCTTCCGGCGCCAGTTCGGATAGCCTTCGGTCGAACCCGGCACGTTGGCCTGGGACAGTTCGGAGACCACGTCCTCGTACTGCACGGCCGTCAGCATCGAGGGCGCCCGGCCGAGATAGCGCGCGGCCGCCTCGAAAGGCGCGGCGTCCGGCACGTCGTAGGTCGGCAGCAGTTGCTCCCCGGCCAGCGCTTCGGTGAGCCGGGCGCGCTCGTCCACGCGCTCGCGGCGCTCGGTGTCGGCCCGCTCGGAGTCGTAAAGGCCCAGCGCCTGCCGGGTGTCGGTGTCGACGCCACGCCACCAGCCCACGAAGGTAGGCAGGTCGTGCGTGGTGATGGCGGTGAGCGCGTCGCGCGGGTAGGCCGCCGGCGGCTTGAAGCGGGCGCCCTGCTCGCGCTCGAAGGCGAGGATGCGGTAGCTGAGGATGCCGGCCTGCATCAGGGCATCGGAGAATCCCTCCGGGGCCGTGCCGAGATCCTCCGCGATGACGAGGCACTTGGCCCGGTGGCTCTCAAGGCGCAGGACCGCGAGCATCGGCTCGAACGGCATCGCCACGTAGGCGCCCTCCTTCGCCGAGCGGCCCACCGGGATCAGGAACAGGCGCGCGAGCTGAAAGGCGTGGTCGATGCGGATCGCGCCGGCATGGCGCATGTTGGCGACCACCAGGGCGCGGAAGGCCGCGAGGCCGTCCCGCTCCATCTCGAGGGGGTGGAAGGCCGGCAGGCCCCAATCCTGGCCCTTCGGGGCCAGGAGGTCCGGCGGCGCGCCGATCGAGACGCCGTTGGCGAAGCGCTCGGGATGCGACCAGATCTCGGAGCCGCCGCGATCCGCGCCGACGGCAAGGTCGCGATAAAGCCCCAGCCGCATGCCGGTGCCGAGCGCGGTGTTCGACGCCTCCTCAAGCTGCCGGTCGGCGAGGTACTGGAGCCAGACGTGGTAGGTCACGGCCTCGGCATGCGCCTGCGCGAAGGCGCGCACGGCCTCGGTGCCGTTGCGGCGCATGTCCTCCGGCCAGTCGCCGAGCCACTGGGCGCCCTTCGCCTGGAAGTGTTCGGCCAGTGCCTCGAAGGTGGCGTGCGCCTCGAGGTCCTCGCCACCGGCGGCCCGGAAGCTCGCAAAGCCCGCATCGCTGCCCTGGCGCGCCGCGGATTCCTGCCAAAGCGCCCGCAGCACCGGCGAGAGCACACTCCAGATCCCAGCGTGATCGACCAGCTTGGCCTCGCGAAGCGCATCGACGCGCTCGGACATGGAAGCGAGCAGCGCTTCCGCCTGCGATCCGATGAAGCCCGGCAGCACGCCGGGTTCGATGAACAGCGTCTCCAGGAAGAGGCGCGAGGACGGCGAGTAGGGCGAGATCTTGGTGCGGTCGTTGGCAAAGAGCGCATGGACAGGGCTCAGGCCGAGGAACGACGCGCCGCGCAGGCCGGCGTCGCGGGCCGCCCGGCCGGCATCCGCGTAGGAGCCGATGCCGAGATTGTCGGGGGAGCGCAGGCCGTAGAGCTGGGCCGCGAGGCCCCAGTCACGGGCGCCCTCGTCGGCGTAGGCGCGTGGGCGCCAGCAGCGCTGCGGCGCGGCGATGACCCAGGCCTCCGCGCGGCGCTCGCCCAGGTGCACGCCGAGCCGGTGATAGCCCGGGGTGAGCGGCGGCAGCTCGAAGCTGTCGCCCGCGATGGCGACCCGCCCCTCGCGATGGTGGCCGCGCTCGTCCGTGAGGCGCCAGGACAGGGTGCCGGTGGCCGCCGCATGCTGGATCGGCACCGTGATGGCCCGTCGGGCCTCGGCCGGCAGGAGCGGCGGGATCAAAGCGCCCCGCACTGCCTCTACCTCGGCGAGGCGCGCGGCGACGTCGGCCTCGGACTCGACGGGAAAACCGAGGGCCGCGATCATGCCCCGTCTGACGTCCAGGGACGTCTCGACGGGCTGCCCGAAGGCGTCGGTGTAGCCGGCGGCGACGCCGAGAAGGTCGGCGAGGCGTTCGAGGTCGCGGCTCATCACTTTACACCCGTCAGGAAGACACCCGTCCAGGACGGGAGTTCGATCGATCCGTTGCCCGAGCCGCTCGACCACACGATCTGGCCGTCACCGCGCTCCGCGGTGAAATCGTCCGGGCCGACATTGGCGACGAACCGCAGCCAGCCGCCATCGTAGGTCCAGGTGCAGTCCACCACGTCGGGACGCGGCAAGGTGGCCTTGGCACCGAGGTAGGGGGTCCGCGTCAGAGGCACGACCGCCTGATGCCGGATCTGGAGGAGGTTGCGCGTGTCGGCCAGCACGGAGCGATGCGGTGGTGCGGCGCGCTCGGCCCAGTCGATCCGCGAATCCGTGAACGTCTTCGCCTCGGTGGGATCGGGGATCACCGATGTGTCGTCCGCGAAGGCCGCGAAGCTCTTGAACTCGCGCCGCCGCCCCTCGCGCACCGCCTTGTTCAGATCCTCGTCGGGGGCGAAATCCACGAAGAACAGGAACGGCGCCGAGGCCGACCACTCCTCGCCCATCCACAGCATGGGGATCTGCGGGCTGAGGAGCAGGCCCGCCCGCGCGAGGGCGAGCTTGTCGGGGTCGCAGAGCGCGCTCAGGCGCTCGCCCAGGGCCCGGTTGCCGACCTGATCGTGGTTCTGCAGGAAGGTGACGAAGGCGGAGGGCGGCAGGTGGCCGGAGGGCTCGCCGCGCGGGTGGTTGTCGAGGGTCGGAAAGGGCTCGCCCTGGTAGGCGAAGCCCTCCGACAGGCAGCGCGCGAGGTGCTCGACGGGCCGGTCCGCGAAGCTCGCGTAGTAGCCGGCATCTTCCCCGGTGAGCAGCACGTGCCAGCAATGGTGGAGATCGTCCGCCCACTGGGCGTTGTGCTGGATCGCCTGTCCCTGCGCGTCGCGCTCCAGCCAGCGGGCCTGGTTGGCCTCGTTCTCCAGCACGAGGTGGATGTGGCGCCCCGGCAGGCGCGCCCGGACCGTCTCGGCGAGCTCCCCGAGGAAGTGCCGCTCCGAATCGTCCAGGATGGCATGCACCGCGTCGAATCGGATGCCGTCGAAATGGTACTCTTCGAGCCAGTAGAGCGCATTCTCGATGAAGAAGTCGCGCACCACCCGGCCGCTGGTCTCGCCGTCGAAGTTGATGCCGGCGCCCCAGGGCGTCTGGTGGCGCTCGGTGAAGAACGTCTTCGCGTAGGCGTTGAGGTAGTTCCCCGCCGGGCCGAAGTGGTTGTAGACGGCGTCCAGGAAGACCATCAGCCCGAGGCCGTGGGCCGTGTCGATGAGGTGCTTGAGGTCTTCGGGCCGTCCGTAGGCGGCGTCCGGCGCGTAGGGCAGCACGCCGTCGTAACCCCAGTTGCGCGTGCCCTTGAAGTCGGCGAGCGGCAGAAGCTCGATGGCGGTGACGCCGAGGTCGCGCAGATCCTCGAGCTTGCCTTCCAGGGCCGCGTAGGTGCCCGCCGGGGTCGCGGTGCCCACGTGGAGTTCGTACAGGACCGTCTCTTCCCAGGGACGACCCGTCCATGCGGCATCCGCCCAGTCGTAGGCGCGGGGATCGATGACTTCGCTGAGGCCGGAGACGTCGTCCGGCTGGAAGCGGGAGACGGGATCGGGCACCACGAGGTCGCCGTCGATCCGGTAACCGTAGCGGGCGCCGCCGCGAACCCCCGGCACCGTGACCCGCCGCCAGCCTTCGCCGACCTCCGGAATCGCGTGATCCGCCCCGTCGACTACCAGGGTGACGTCCTTGGCGGTGGGCGCCCAGAAGGCGAACCGGACCCCGTCCTTCACCACTTCGCTGCCGAAGGCCATGCTGTGGGCGCGCCGCATCAGGCAATCGTCTTTCGTGTCTGGAGTTCACCGGGAAAGCGTGAGCTTGCGCCGCACCTTCCAGAAGCCGGCGCGCCGCCCGTTGTTCCCTGGTCCGTCTCGGTCGAGGTAAGGCGTGGCGCGGATGCGACAACCGGCGGACGGCAACGTTTTGTGCGGCGCACACGGAATTTCGCCGTAGTCCGGCGCTTGCGTCGTCGCTCGGATTTTTCCGATGCAGCCCGGAGCGATCCGAATGAGCGAGCCGATCGAGTCCCTGGTCCTGGCACGGGCCAAGCTGAACTTCGCGCGCAAGGGCCACGGCGAGCGCTGCTGGGATACGGAGTTCGCGGATTCCGAAGCCCTGTGCGGCGCCGCGTTGCTTCCGCTGAGCGAGGCGGAACGCCAGGAGTTCCTCGACCAGGCTCGGCACGAACTGCGGCGTGAACCGCAGGTCGAAGGCTGAGGCGCGTTCAGCGCGCGTAGGCCGAGGCCGGGCGGGCCCGCAGGACGTAGATCGCCCGCGCCTCGAGGCGAACCCCGGCGCCGGGCGGGAACAGCGCCTGGCCACCCGGCACCGCGCCGGTCGGTTTCGTGGTGTCGAAGATCAGCGTCCAGGGGCCGCCGATGACCGGGGCGAGGGTGAAGTCGCACGGGGCCTCCGCCGCGTTCACCAGAATCAGGAGCCGGTCGGCATCCGGCAGATCGTTGCCGATCTGCATACCGAAGGCTTGGCGCTCGCCGTCGCCCCAATCCCCGTCGTCCATTTCGGTGCCGCCCGGCGCCAGCCAGTGCACGTCGCGGAACGGCCCCTCCCCCACGAGGGCGCCCGTGAGGTAGTCCCGCCGCCGCAGGGCTGGTTGCTCGCGACGCAGGCGCGTCAGGTTGCCGACGAAGGCGGTGAGGCTCGGATCGGGGTCTGTCTCCCAGTCCATCCAGCTGGTGGCGTTGTCCTGCGCATAGGCGTTGTTGTTGCCGCCCTGGCTGCGCGAGCGCTCGTCGCCCATCAGCAGCATGGGCACGCCCTGGGCGAGGAACACGCTGGCGAGGAGGTTGCGCTTCTGGCGCGCGCGCAGGGCCAGGATGGCCGCGTCGTCGGTCTCGCCCTCGACGCCGTAATTGCGGGAGAGGTTGTGGCCGTGCCCGTCGCGATTGTCCTCGCCGTTGGCCAGATTGTGCTTCTCCTCGTAGGCGACCACGTCCGCCAGGGTGAAGCCGTCGTGGGAGGCGGCGAAGTTGATGCTGGAGAGCGGCCAGCGCCCGGAGGCGGCGAAGATCTCGCGTGAGCCGGACAAGCCCTGCGTGACCTTGGCCAGCGTGCCGCGGTCGCCGCGCCAGAAACCCCGCAGACTGTCCCGGAACTGGTCGTTCCACTCGCTCCAGCCGCGCGGATAGCCGCCGAGCTGGTAGCCGCCCGGACCGATGTCCCAGGGCTCGGCGATCATCTTCACCCGCGCGAGGACGGGATCCTGTGCCACCGCCTGGAAGAACGCGGCCTTGGCGCTGAAATCGTGCGGGGCACGGCCGAGGCTGCTCGCGAGATCGAAGCGGAAGCCCGCCACCCCGTAGGCGGTCACCCAGTGGCGCAGGGAGTCGAGCACCATCTGCATCACGCGTGGATGGTCGAGGTTGAGGGTATTGCCGCAGCCGGTGCAGTCGACCTCTTCGCGGGGATTGTCGGGATTGAGCTTGTAGTAGCTCGCGTTGTCCACGCCCCGGAACGACAGGGTCGGCCCCGAATGGTCGGCCTCCGCCGTGTGGTTGTAGACCACGTCGAGGATGACCTCGATCTCGGCCGCGGCGAGTTCGCGGATCGCGGCGCGCAGGCCGCCGATGCCGGCGGGTCCGCGATAGCGCGGATCGGCCGCGAAGTAGTTCAGGGGCGAGTAGCCCCAGAAGTTCACCAGCCCCTTCTCGACGAGAAAGCGGTCGTCCGCGAAGGACTGGATCGGCAGCAATTCGATCGCGGTGACGCCGAGCTTGAGCAGGTGCTCGATGATGGCCGGGTGGGCGAGGGCCGCATAGGTGCCCCGTGCCGCCTCCGGAACGTCCGGATGGGTCTGGGTCAGCGCCTTGACGTGCGCCTCGTAGATCACGGTCTGCGAGAGCGGGCGGCGCACCGGATTCACCGCGAGGTCCGGCACCTCCGGCGGCGTGACGATGCCGCGCGGCATGAAGGCGGCGCTGTCGCGGCGGTCGATCTGGTCGGCGCGCTGGAGACCACGACGGTGGCCGTAGAGGGAATCGTGCCAGCGGATGCGGCCCTGAATGTCGCGGGCGTAGGGATCGATCAGGAGCTTGGCCGGATTGAAGCGGTGGCCGCGCGCCGGGTCCCACGGCCCGTAGACGCGGTAGCCGTAGAGCTGGCCCGGAAACACGCCGCGCAGGTAGCCGTGCCAGACGTCGTCGGTGCGGCAAGGCAGGCGGATGCGCCGCGTCTCGTGCCGCTCGCCCGGATCGAAGAGGCAGAGATCCACCGCCGTGGCGTGCTGGGAGAAAAGGGCGAAGTTCACGCCCCGCCCGTCGAACTGCGCGCCGAAGGGTGCCGGCACGCCGTCTTCGACGCCGATCATATTGTCCGATGCGATCAAGTGGTGGTGTCGTCCCAGGGTTGGGCGCCGGGGAGCGACGCCGAAGGTTTACTCCGCAGCGGCTGCGGTGCGGGGCGGCTCGCGCTCGATCGTGCGGAAGTTCTCGAGTTCCGACATGAAGTTGCGCGCCCACCAGTCGACGTCCTCGCGCGTCATGCGCTCGAGCATCGGCTTCCACCG
>NZ_JAIEOF010000099.1 GCF_019750675.1 Methylobacterium sp. | reverse complement strand
GGCATTGCGCCACCACGCCCAGGGCTACCGGTGAGGTCACCACGATGCTGTGCTCAGCCAGCTCAATCGCCCGGCAGAGGATCTCCGCGCATGAGAGCGCGATAGCGGCCCCCATCCACCCCGGACTGAAGGCCCGAGGCTCGTCCTCCTTTATGGCCTGCCAGAGCAGCAGGCCGAGGGCGAACAGGGGGCCGTGCCGCAGAAGAGAGGCGTTGCGGAAGCCGTACCCCAAATCGAGCCAGCCCGCCTCGAACCCGTCGAAGTTCGAGAGGGTCAACAGCACCAGGTAGGGCGCGGCCCAGACGATCAGGATTTTAGCGAGCCGCGACACGTCGCGGTGCGGGCAGAGAACGAAGTAGAGGAGGCAGAAGGCATAGAACGCGAGTTCGATCTCGAGCGTCCAATAGGCGGACGAGAGGAAGCGTCCGCCGAACAGTGCCAGGGAGTCGGCGAAGGATCGCGGATCGAGGGTCGCGAGGTCGCCGACCACCGTGTGCGTGCCGCCGAACATCAGCACGACCGCCGATCCGATCGTCGTGCAGCCCCAGGCCGTCGGGTAGAGCCGCAGCAGCCTGTTCCTGACGAAACGGCGTGGCGATGAGCCGGTCGGCGGGGCGGCGATGACGAAGCCGGACAGGACGAAGAAGATCTCGACGCCGACCCAACGCACGGGTGGGATGAAGGCGAGAGGCGGGTACTGGTAGGTGAGGTGCAGGAGCGCCACCATACCGGTGGCGCAGATGCGCAGCAGATCGAGTCCGTAGACATGGCGGTCCGCTGTCGAGCCAGTCGGCCTCCCTTCGATCGCCACGCTGTGCCTCCCTGCGGGCTGAGTTGGCTTTCGCCCAGGCGAGAAGAGCGGATCTGGCTGATGGATGCCGGTAGTTGGAGATCTCACTGAGTGAGTTGCGTATCGGCCGAACTCGGACCGACGCCTCTGGGCACGGGAATGTCCGTGGCGCCGTATTGCGCGTTGAGCATCAGGTTCGGACCGTCATACAGGTTGATCGTCCGGGCGATGATCACCGTGTAGGCCGACATGTCAGCGATCGGCTTGTTGGCGTCGATGACCAGGCGCCCGATCGGCAGGTAGATCGTCCCGAGCAGGTTGCGTGCGTTGTCGCTGATGATCCGATATTCGCGCGCCACCAAGCCGCCGCCCGGCGGGGGCTTGGCGAGCCCCTTTCCGTCCAGGGGCAAGAGGCGCACGAGGGATGTCACCGAGCTGGTGAGCGAAGCAAGCGGTGTCCGCTCCTCGAAGAACAGCAGGCCCGCCATGTCGCCGTCCTTCGGCGCCGTGAGATCGATGAAGCTCGTCTTGTCGAACAGCAGACCGGTCTGAAGGCCGGCAAAGTAGAAACCAACATTCGCGCCGGTGATCGATCCGGCCATGTCGACGACGAGCGGCCCGTCCTTCATGACGTAGATGCCGGGCTCGAGGGTCACCTGCGCCCCTCGCGTGATGTGCAGGCCACCGCAATACGTCCCCGGCCGCAACGTGGTCCGCCTGCTGACGACGTTGCGGCCGTAAATCGGATTGTTCGGGATCAGTTGATCGATGATCGGATTGACGAGCGCCGGGAGGACGGCACAGGACCCCACCGCAGGCGGCTGACGATCGGCCAGGGGATCGCGCAGGACCGGACAGCCGGTGGCGGGCGGCGGCGTGAAGTTCGAGCTCGCGCCCGTGTACCCGCCGGCCGAACAGGTCGAGAGGGACTTGGCGACGGCGGCGTTCTCGCTCTGGATGCCGGCTGGGTTGATCGAATTGGAGTAGAGCGAGCAATCCGCTGCGGTGATCCGGGCGGCACTCTCCAGATGGAAGGCGCCCATCGCGAGCGGATCGAGGGCGAGCAGGCACAGGCGGGTGGTCCCCGTGAGCTTTGCCGTTGAGCTTACCGCAATATCGACGCTCGGCATGTTGAGGAGCTTGCCGAAGGAGAGCGGGACGGTCTCGGAGACCGTCACTTGCACGCCGGTATGGCTGCCGATGACGGCGGCCGTGACCTGCGGGGTGGTTCCGCCGTTGTTGCGGGCCTGGGCTACTGCCATCGCCTGCGCGGTGCGGATCGCGGACGCATCGTCGGCATTCGCGAGCTTGAACTGATTGACGCCCGCGATGCTGGCGCCGTCGGCTGCACGCTGCAACTCGGCCCGCCGTTTGACGAGCCCCGCGTACTCGAGCGCCGCTGCGCTCAGGCCAAACAGGATCGGCATGATCAGTGCGAAGAGGACCAGCGTACCGCCGCCTTCGCTCGGCTTGAATTGGCGTAGTGACACGGACGGCATCGGTTCTCCCCCGATGCGCGTATGAGGGAGACTCCTCTAAAATTGTTTGGGCGGTTTCGAGGTTTGCCCAGCTGGCTGTTTAGAATGGCTAAAGCATTGCCCTTCAGCCCGTCCGGGGGTCCCGGCGATGAGGTTGAGCCAGGGCGTCGGACAGTTCGACCAACAGGAGAGAGGCCGTCTTACGCGGGATCAGCATCCCCACCTCGTCACCATCCGCCCCTCGGAAGCGCATCGCAGCGGTATCGCCGCCGTCGATCATCTCGATGCCGATGAGTGTGGCCACGGAGAGAACCAGAGAATGATCGTTTTTGGCCACGCGCAACGCCTCATGCGCAGCCCCCTGCGCTGCGTTTCATGTATCACCCTGCACCGAGGGCAACAATTCGCTAATTGTTAGAAATCGATCTGCCGAACATCAGATTGGAAATCTATCGATCACACAAACGTGATATGATCAATGCAATCGGAAGGCACTGAAGTCATCCTTCCGTAGATCCGATACCGGACAGCCAACCCAACCCGCTCGACTCCTCCACGCCATCAACTTCAATCCATGGGTGGCCGCTTTCGGGATTGTCGGGGCGGCCGCTACGGCGTGGGCGGGTCGGGGACGAAACGTCCGCTCACGGGCGGAGGGCTAAAGCCTGCTTCCCACCCCGAGCCGAAGTTGCCCGACGGTCAACGGATGGCTGCTTATGGGGAGCGCCCATGTTGATTCGAGCGGCCGGGTCGGGCCGCGAGCGGGCGCGACGGCGATATCCGCTTCGCTGCGTTGCCGATCAGGCGCGGAACCGTTGCAGATCCGCCCTGACGCAGACAGCGCCGTGCATCAGAGCCGGACCATGAGGCTCCTCCCGCCGGGAAGAGGGGACCACGACGGTGCGGGCGATCGATCGTCCCATGATCCGCGCGGTGGAAGCTCCGATTTCGGACGCGACACGCGGCCCGGCATCGGGCTTGCTCCAGCCCGTCGGAACAGCGGGGCGGCATGGTCGAGAAACTTTTTCACGCGGGCGCGAGCCTGATCCTGCTGCTGGCGATCGCGGTGCTGTTCTCCACCAACCGGCGGGCGATTTCGCCCCGGGTGGTGCTGTCGGCCCTGGCGCTCCAGGTGGCCCTCGGCGCCCTGGTGCTGTTCGTGCCGGTCGGGCGCACGGGCCTCGCGGCGGCGGCGGGCTTCGTCCAGACCGTGCTGAACTACGGCGACCGGGGCACCGCGTTCCTGTTCGGCGGCCTCGTCGAGCCGCGGATGTTCGAATTGTTCGGCGGCAGCGGCTTCATCCTGGCCCTGCGCATCCTGCCGCAGATCCTCTACGTCTCGGCGCTGATCGCGGTGCTCTACCATGTCGGCGTGATGCAGGCGGCGGCGCGCGCCATCGGGGCGGTGCTGCAGCAGGTGATCGGCACCTCGCGGATCGAGACCTTCTCGGCGGTGATCACCATCGCCATCGGCCAGAGCGAGATCGCCATCGCGCTGCGCCCGTTCCTGATGGCCCTGACCTCGGCCGAGCTGTTCGCCGTGATGTCGAGCGGGGCCGCCTCCACGGCGGGGACGATCCTCGCCGGCTACGCGGCGCTCGGCGTGCCGATGGAGTACCTGCTGGCGGCGAGCGTCATGGCGATCCCGGGCGGGCTCCTCTACGCCAAGATCCTGGTGCCGACGACGGAGCCGAGCCGGATCACGTCCACGCAGGTCACCTTCGGCGAGACGCGGGCGGTCAACGTCATCGAGGCGGCGGCGGACGGCACCCAGAAGGGGCTGGCCGTGGCGGTGTCGGTGGGGGCGATGCTCATCGCCTTCACGGGGCTCATCGCCCTGCTGAACGGGCTCATGGGCTGGACCGGCGGCCTGTTCGGCCATCCGACCCTGAGCCTGGAGGGCGTCCTCGGCACGGCGCTCGCGCCGCTGGCCTGGCTGATGGGCGTGTCCTGGGACCAGGCCGGCCTCGTGGGCGGGGCGCTCGGTCAGAAGATCGCCTTCAACGAGTTCCTGGCCTACGCGCAGCTCTCGCCGGTCCTGAAGGCGGGCAGCCTCGATCCGCGCGACGCCGCGATCCTGTGCTTCGCGCTCTGCGGCTTCGCCAACCTAACCTCGGTGGCGATCCAGCTCGCGAGCCTCGGCAGTCTGGCGCCGGAGCGCAGGGGGGAGATCGCCCGGTTCGGACTGCGCGCGATCCTGGCCGGCACCCTGTCCAACCTGACGAGCGCGACGCTCGCCGGGTTGTTCATCGGCGCCTGACGGCAAAGCCGGCCAGGGTCTTCACGGGGGACCTCATGCGGCGGCGAGCTTGGCCGCCTTCGCCTTGTCCCCGGCCTTCGCCCCGCCGGCCTTGGCCGGCGTGAGCGGGAGCTCGATGTCGATGTCGAGGGTCGACATGTCCTGGCCGCGGTCGAGGCGTATCTGGACCTTGTCGCTGTTCACCTCGACATGCTTGGCGATGACCGCGAGGATCTCCTCGCGCAGCACCATCACGAGGTCGGAGCCGCCGACCCCCGCCCGTTCATGGGCGAGGATGAGTTGCAGGCGGTCGCGGGCGACCGGCGCCGAACCGCGCCGGTTGAACATGTTGAGGAGGCTCATGCTGCCCTCCGGGTGAAGAGTTTGTCGAGGAAGGATTTCTTGTCTGTGGGGACCGACATCGGGACCGTATCGCCGTTGAGGCGGCGCACGGCGTCGGTGTAGGCGCGGGCCGGGGCGCAGAGCGGGTTGTTCAGCGTCACCGGGCAGCCGACGTTGGAGGCGCGCAGCACTTCCATGCTCTCGGGGATGATGGCGAGCAGCGGGATCGAGAGGATCTCGAGCACGTCCTCGATCTTCAGCATGTCGCCGCGGTCGGCCCGGGCAGGGTCGTAGCGGGTGAGGATGAGATGCTTCTCCATGGTCTCGCCGCGCTCGGCCTTGAGGGTCTTGGAGTCGAGCAGGCCGATGATCCGGTCGGAATCGCGCACCGAGGAGACCTCGGGATTCGTCACCACGACCGCCACGTCGGCGTGCCGCATGGCCAGCGTGGCGCCGCGCTCGATGCCGGCCGGCGAGTCGCAGATCACCCAGTCGAACTTCTCGCGCAGCTCGTCCATGACCCGGGCGACGCCCTCGTCGGTGAGCGCGTCCTTGTCGCGGGTCTGCGAGGCGGGGAGCAGGTGGAGCTTGTCCAGCCGCTTGTCGCGGATGAGCGCCTGGTTGAGCTTGGCGTCGCCGTTGACCACGTTGATGAGGTCGTAGACGACGCGCCGCTCGGCGCCCATCACGAGGTCGAGGTTGCGCAGGCCGACGTCGAAATCGACCACTGCCACGCTCTTGCCGGCCTGCGCGAGCGCCGCGCCGAGGGCCGCCGTCGTCGTCGTCTTGCCGACGCCGCCCTTGCCGGATGTCACGACCAGAATCTTGGCCATATGGGCTGTCTCCTTCAGTCCAAGGATGCGAATTTGATGGCGCCGCCATCGAGCCAGATCTGCACGGGCTTGCCGCGCAGGTGATTGCCCATTTCCTCGGCCGTGCGGACGAGGCGGTCGATGCCGAGAAGCTCGGGCTCGAACTTGCGGCAGCAGATGCGGGCGCGGGGGTTGCGGGCGGCGCCGGCGATGGCCCGGCCGCGCAGCGCGCCGTAGACGTGGATGGAACCGCCGGCGAGGATCTCCGCGCCGGAGGAGACCGACCCCATCACGGTGACGTCGCCGGTGGGGTGGACGATGGACTGGCCCGAGCGGACCGACCCCTCGATGGTGAGGGAGGTCGTGGCCGGCTCCGGGGGCGCCTTCGGCGCTTCCGGCTCCGGCTGGACCGGGACCTCGATCGTGCTCAGGGGCCGCCCCTGGACGAGGAGCGGCGGGCGCCCCGGTCCGAGGAGGGACAGGGTGGTGCCCTCGATGCCGAGGATGCGGATCCGGCGGCTGCCGAGTTCGGCGAGCAAACCGTCGAGGTCCGACGCGGCGGGTTCGAGGGCCGCCACGTCGAGGATCAGGGCGCGCCCGTCGAACAGGGTCGGCGTGCGCTTCAGCGCCTCGTCCAGATCGGCGAACCAATCGGGAAGCGGGGTCTCCGGAGCCAGCACCAAGGACTTGAAGGCGCGGCCGCGAAGCTGAACGGGTCGGCGGGGAGGGCTTGAGTCAGTCACGGGCTCTCGCGATTCCTTACCAGACCATTGATGCCCGGTATGGTTACCGCTTCGTTAACAACCCGTGCTCACGGGATTAAAGGCGCACATTTTCCAAGGCTCCGGTGATCCTGGCATCCTGGCCTCCTGTGACGCGCATGCCCCTCGGGCCGCCATCGGCGGGATCTGCCCCGCCGTCGACCCGGTCCGGATGCACG
>NZ_JAIEOF010000107.1 GCF_019750675.1 Methylobacterium sp. | reverse complement strand
GTTTTCGGGCGCAGGGCGTCGGCGAGGGGGCGGGGCGCGGTGGCGGAGAGGCCGGCCGAGGCGAAGAGATCGGACATCGGCGCATGAAGGCGCAAGCGCCCGGATTGTGCAATCGCGTTCGCGGCTCCGTCCTCACCGACTTAGAGGGCGTGCGGCCAGCGGCTCAGCACGCGCTGAGCGAGACCAGGATCCGCGTCCCCGAACGTGTTGTAAAGGTTCCGCAGAGAGGCCAGCTTGACGAGCGTCGAGCCATCGACGTTGATGCCGTCCTCGCTCACCGCGCAGAAAATCGTGTCGGTCGCCAATCCACGTTCTCCCGCGACGATGAAATCCGCGATGTCCGTGTAGTCCTGCTCCGCAAGGGCGGGCTTGAGTATGGACAAGACCTCCCAGAGGGTCGCGGTATCCAAGTCTGGGTCGTTTGCCATGGCGATCGTCGTGCCGCGCGAGAGGGGGAAGCCGGTGATCACAGTTCCGTCCCGATCCAGGACGACGCGAATCTTGATACCCTTGCGAACGCCCTCGCAGATGACCCGCTTCAGGCGGCTTTTACGCGTGACGCTCGATGAGTCGGTGGCCACCTCGTGGATCATATCGAGGATCGTCTGATCTGACCAATCAGCCGGAAACAGAGACTTTCCCGCCTTTCCCTGACGGGGACTATGACCGCCGCCGCTGGAATCGCCGCGGAGAATGTGCTGCGCCCGCACCCGACTGATCGATCGCGGAAGCTTCATTTTTCGATCGATCCCCTACGACGAGCATGGCACGCCTTTGACCGCTTGCAATCAGAAGTAGAGAATCTGGCTCCTTAATCAACGGATTTCGATTGGCCCGCCATTCAAGGGCCGACGAATTCCTACCCCCCGAACACCGAGGTCAGCACCTCCCCGCCCCGGTTGATCGAGACCTCCCACATGTTGAGGCTGGTGCGGGTGACGCGCTCCAGGTCCTTGGTGGTGGCGATGGGCGTGCCGTTGATGGCCACGATGAGGTCGCCCTTCTGGAGGCCGGCCCGGGCCGCGATCGAGCCCTCGTCCACGCCTGAGACCGCGACGCCCTCCGCGGGGAAATCGGCCTGCAGCTCTTCCGCCACGGCCGGCGAGGTGTTGACCAGGGTGGCGCCTAGGAAGGGCGAGCGGGTGCGCACCTTCAGGGTGTCGCGCGGGCGCGTCTCGGGGGCGGGGCCGAGCTTCACCGACACGTTGGAGCGGCCGGTGCCGCGCAGGATGCCGAACTTGGTCGAGCCGCTGAGACCCTTGAGGGCGAAGCGGTAGCCGAAGGCCTCCGGGTCGTCGACGCTCTTGCCGTCGACCGTGAGGATGAGGTCGCCCCGCTTCAGGCCGGCCTCCTCCGCCGGGCTCTTGGGCTGGAGGCTCGCCACGAGGACGCCGGTGGGATGGTCGAGGCCCATGCTCTCGGCAATGTCGGGGGTCACGCTCTGGACGCGGGCGCCGAGCCAGGGGCGGCGCACCGAGGTGGCCCCGTTCTTGGCGGTCTCCACCACGGCGCGCACCATGCTGACGGGGATCGCGAAGCCGATGCCGTGGCTGCCGCCCGACTGCGAGTAGATCGCCGAGTTGATCCCGACCAATTGCCCCTGGAGATCCACCAGGGCGCCGCCGGAATTGCCCGGATTGATCGCCGCATCCGTCTGGATGAAGAACTGGTAGTCGGAGGAGCCGACCTGCGTGCGGGCGAGCGCCGAGACGATGCCCTGCGTCACGGTCTGGCCGACGCCGAACGGGTTGCCGATCGCCATCACGAAGTCGCCGACCTCCAGGGATTCGGAATCCCCGAACGCCATGGGCACGAGGCCCCCGGTCGGGCTCTTGATCTTGACGACCGCGAGGTCGGTGCGCGGATCGCGAAGCACGATGGTGGCCTCGAACTCGCGCCGGTCGGCGAGCGCGATGCGCACCTCGTTCATGTTCTCGATGACGTGATTGTTGGTGATGACGAGGCCGGATTCGTCCACGATCACGCCGGAGCCGAGGGACTTCTGGGCGCGCTCGCCCGGCGCCCCGCCGCGCCCGCGCCCGGCGCCGTTCTCGCCGAAGAACCGGCGCATGAACTCGTCCATCGCGCTGCGGCTCTGGCCGCGCGCATCGACGTGGGAGGCGTAGACGTTCACCACCGACGGGGCGGCCCGCTTCACCACGGGGGCGAAGGAGAGCTGCACCTGGCCCTTCGATTGCGGGGCCGCCTTCTCGGGCGGCGAGACCTTCTCGGGCGACGCCTCCGGCGACTTCATCATCTGCGCCGAGGCAGGCGCGGCGGCGAGCGTCGCGGTCAGCAGCGGAACGAGCAGAAGGGACGAGCGCGTCATGGGGACTCCCGGGGGGCTTCGAGCGTCGCGGCCCGACCCCGGATCGGGGACGGGCCACGGCGGATGCCGGGATATCTAGACGCCCCGGGCGGCGGGCGCGAGGGGCGCCGGCCGTTCAGGGCCGGCCGATCGTCCCGGTGAGCCGGCTCGCGCGCTGGGCGATCGCCGAGAAGCAGTTCAGCGAGGCGTCGGCCGCGCGCTGCATCTCGTCCACCTGGAGACGCAGGGCGTCGGCCGGGGTGCGGGCGCCGGAGAGCGCCTGCCAATGCGCCAGGGCGGCGGCGCCCTCGCCGCGCAGGTAGCTCAACACCGTGGCGTTGACCTCCCCGAACTCGCCCATCACCGCGGCGATCCGGGGCGCTTTCGAGAAATCCATCAGCGCCCGAAGGTCGGGCAGGCCCGGGACCGCTGCGGGGACCGAGGCCGCGACGGCGTCCGGCACCGCCGCGATCGTCTCCGGCACGGCCTGCGCCACGGTCTCGACGGCGGCCTCGGCCGTCTCGACGGTCTCGGCGACGGCCTGGGTCGCCTCCACGGTCTCGGTCGCGGCCGGAACCGGAGCGGCCGCCTCTTCGGGCACCACGGTCAGATCCTCGGCCGGGGGAGCGTCCTGCGCCCCCGGTTCGACCGACGACCCCTCGCCGGCCGCCAGCGCCTCTGCCGATACGCCTTCCAGGAGCGTCTGGTGCAGGTCCGGCTCGGGAGCCGAGACCGCGGACTCGATCGGCGTGACCGCCTCGGCGGCCTGCGCGTCCGGGTGGGCCTCGCCCGGATCGCCGGTTCCCTGCATGGTGTCCGCGTTCATCGGTCCAACCTCCTGATTGCCCACGATCTGGGATGAGGATCCGGGTCGTTTCCGAGCCTCGGATGGCCTCCTGCGCCGCTGCGCCATCGATGTCGTCTCCTTCGGTTCCGGGGCAGCAATGCCGATCCGGAACCGGGCGTTCCAGGGCCCGCTCCGGTCCGGGCCGGCGACGGGCCCGCGCGGGCGTCTCAGGTGGTGGGCTGCAGGGTCTTCTGGGTCAGGGCACCGAGGTCCTTGGCCTGGGCCTGCAGGGCGGCGATCTGGCTGCGCAGGAACTCGGCGTGCAGCTCCATCGCCTCGCGCGGGTCGCGGGTGCGCACGAGCTTCTGCGCGAAGTCGAAGGTCGCGGCGGCATTCTCCTGGACCTGGTCGAGGCCCTTGGTGACCACGGACTGCATCGACGCCTGCATCGTGTGCGAGGCGGACTGCATCTGCTCGGCGGTCTTGATGGCGGTGCCGATGAAGCTGCCGACGGCGGTGCGGGCCTGCTCGACGCTCTTCTCGGCGAGGACGCGCATCTCGGCGGGGATCTCGAAGGTCTGACCGTTCATTGCGATTCACTCCAGGGCGCGCCGACCGTCCGACACGCCACGAAGTGGTTTATGTTGCGGTGCAACATGGTCGTCAAGAGGGCGAGCCGAAAACCTGCAGAATTTTGCCGGCGCAGCCCGGTTCCGTCACGCCGCCGAGGCGATCCGGCCCGGTTCCCGGCGCGGCGCCCCACGCGCGGCCAGGATGCGTTCGTAGACCGCGATCAGGGCGGCGGCGTGCGCGGACAGCGTCGACGGAGCCGCCCAGTAGCGCGCATGGGCCGCCGCGCCGAGGCGCCCGGCGCGGTCCGCGTCGCCGAGGGCCGCGAAGGCCCGGGCGAGCGCCTCGGGCTCCGGGGAGACGGTAAAACCGGTCACGCCGTCGACCACCTTCTCGCAGGCGCCGGAGCGATCCGAGGCGACCACCGGCAGGCCGTTGGCCTGGGCCTCGTAGATCGTGAGCGGGCCGGTCTCGTACCAGCGCGAGGGCGCGGCGATCGCGCGGGCGCGGCGGCGCAGGATGTCCCAGACCGCGTCGGGCGCCTGCCAGCCCAGGACCTCGACGCCGGGCCGGGCGCGCAGGGACGCCTCCAGCGGGCCGGCTCCGATGAACAGGGCGGGCAGCCCCGCCGCCCCGGCCGCCTCGGCCACGAGGTCGGCGCCCTTCTCCCGGGTCAGCCGCCCGACATACGCGATGGCTTCGCCGCGGGCCGGGTCGGCCGGGGGGCCCTTCTCCACCCGCACCGGGTTGTCGACCCGGTGATGGGTGAAGGCCGGGCCCGTCAGCAGGGCGCCCATGCGGGCCACGCTCGCGTCGCAGACGTGGATGAGGTCGAGGGGTTGCTCCTTCAGGGCCGTCCGCAGGGCGATGGAGCGCCCGACCCGCACCAGCTTGTGCAGCCGGCTGCGGCCGTCGCAGGGGGCGGCGATGCAGGACGCCGAGAGCGGCCTGAGGGTGCAGGGCGCGGCCGTGTCGAAGCGGTAATAGACGCCGTTGGGGCAGGCGAGGAAGTAGTCGTGCAGGGTCGCGGCCACGGGCAGGCTCCGCGCGAACAGGGCCGGGAACACGCTCGGCGAGAGGCTGCGCGTCCACTGGTGCAGGTGGACGATGTCGGGCCGCACCGGCAGCGCGTCCAGGGCGGCGCCGAGGCGCGCCGCCGCCGCCCCGTCCCAAAGCCCGTCGAGGGCCGCCCGGTGCGCCGGCCGGGTCCAGATGTCGGTGTTGCCGAGGCCGATCCGGCGAATGCGGGCATGGTCGAGGAGCGGGTCGGCCGGCCCGTCGATGGCCTGGAGGTAGGTGACGTCGACCCCGGCCTCGGCGAGGCCGCGGGCGGATTCCACCGCCACCTTCTCCGCCCCCCCGCTCGCCACGGCGAATTCGGCCAACACGACGATGTGCATGGATCTGCCCGATTGCTTCCCGCGCGGCGCGCGCCGCGACGAGCGCAAGGTTTACCGGCGATCAACGCATGTTCGGTAAAGATCTCGGCCCAATTGTCGCCGGCCGGAACCGTTCGCCATGCACGTCGTCCTCGTCGTCGACCACGCCTTCGTCAACGGCGGCCAGGCCAAGGTGGCGCTCGATGCGGGCCTCGGCTTGGCGGCGCAGGGACACCGCGTCACGGTGTTCGCCGCCGTCGGCCCCGCCGACCCGCGCCTGGAGGCGGCCGGCATCCGCGTGGTCTGCCTCGGCCAGGACGATATCGGCACGGCGAAGAACAAGCTCGCCTTCGCCGCGCAGGCGATCTGGAACCGCACGGCCGCCCGGCGCCTCGCGGCGGAACTGCACGGGCTCGATCCGCGCGACACGGTGGTGCACGTCCACGCCTTCGCCAAGGCGCTCTCGCCCTCGATCGGCCGGAGCCTCGCCGCCTCCGGCCTGCCGTGCCTCTACACCATGCACGAGTTCTTTCTGGTCTGCCCGAACGGCGGCTTCTATGCGTATCCGGCCGCGCGGATCTGCCACCGCGTGCCGATGTCGTTGGCCTGCCTCGGCACGAACTGCGACGCCCGCAGCTACCCGCGCAAGCTCCTGCGGGTGGTGCGCCACGCCGCCCTGGAGCACGTGGCGGGCCTCAAGGACGTCTTTCCCCACATCATCACCATCAGCGCCCTGCAGGAGCGGGTGATCACGCCCCACCTGCCCGCCGCGACCCGCTTCCACCGGGTCGACAACCCCATCGCGGTGAGCCGGGCGCCGCTCCGCTCCGAGCCGCCGGGGGATTTCCTGTTCGTCGGACGCATCTCCACCGAGAAGGGCGCGCCGATCTTCGCCGAGGCCGCCCGGCTCGCCGGGGTGCGCCCGGTCTTCGTCGGCGACGGCCCGGCCAGGGCCGAACTCGCGGCGCGCTATCCCGAGGCCGTGATGCTGGGCTGGCGGGACGAGGCCGGGGTGCACGCCCTGATGCGCACGGCGCGCGCCCTCGTCTTCCCGAGCGTCTGGTACGAGGGCCAGCCCCTCACGGTCTACGAGGCCCTGGCCTGCGGCGCGCCGGTGATCGTCAGCGATGCCTGCGCGGGCCGCGAGGCCGTGGAGGACGGCGAGACCGGCTACTGGTTCCGCTCCGGCGACGCGGCCGCGCTGGCCGCCCACCTCACGCGCCTGCGCGACGACGATCTCGCCGCCCGCATGGGCCGGTCGGCCTACGAGCGCTACTGGTCGGCCCCGCTCACCATCAAGGCCCATCTCGACCGGCTCGGGCTCGTCTACGAGCACGTCCTGCGGGATGCGGGCCGGGCCGGAACCGGCGTGCGCCCCGCCCTGGTGCCAGCTCGGTCCTGACGCGCCGGCCGGCACCTTTTTTGCCAGAACCGCCCGGGCCGGAATCGTCCGCCTGAGATTCGCTCTGGATAGCCGGAAGTTTTCCTGGCTATTTCGCTGCGATGCGATGAGGCTCGCCAAACAAGACTCGGCAGCGCGGCGCTCGCCGAG
>NZ_JAIEOF010000172.1 GCF_019750675.1 Methylobacterium sp. | reverse complement strand
TCGTGGACTTCAAGATCGAGACCGGCCGCCTCTGGGAAGGCGACATGATGCGCATCGTCGTGGCCGACGAGATCTCCCCGGATTCCTGCCGCCTGTGGGACATCAAGTCGTCGGACAAGCTCGACAAGGACCGCTTCCGCAAGGATCTCGGCGGCCTGATCGAGGCCTATACCGAGGTCGCCAAGCGCCTCGGCATCATGTCCGAGAACGAGAAGGTGCAGACCGGCGGGCCGCGCCTCGTCCAGTGAACCGGTCTCCCGCGTCGTCGGCGCGGGAATCGGATCGCTCGGCGCGCGGGTGACGCGTGGATATGCCTCGGGACGCCTCAGCGCGGGCTGACCGGACAAGCGCCGGGCCAGTCCGGCCGCAAGCGGGCGTAGCTGCCGAGATCGGGGTCGAAGCCCGGGTGATAATGGGGATCCTGCGCGAGCAGCGGCCCCCATCGTCGTTTCAGGGCCGCGACCTCGCGCTGATGGCGAGCCAGGGCCTCCGGCGTCCAGCGCCGACTGGCGGCCTCGAAATGGTCGAGGACCGCGCCCGGGACGAACAGGGTCCGGTAGCCGGCCGCGTTCAGGCGCAGGCAAAGGTCGACGTCGTTGAAGTCGACGGCGAAGAATTGCCCGTCGAAGCCCCCCACCGCCGCGAATTTCACCGTCTCCACCACCAGGCAGGCTGCCGTGACCGCCGAGACCGCCCGCGTGGCGCTCAAGGCCGCGAGGTATCCGGGAGCAGACTCGGGAAAGTGGCGATGGGCGTGGGTCACGAGGCCGCCCGGCCCGAGGAGCACGCCGCCGTGCTGGATGCGACCCTGCCCGTCGACGAGCTTGGCGCCCACCGCACCGACATCCGGACGCAGGGCCTCGCGGACCAGGCGCTCCAGCCAGTCCGGCTGCCGGGTCGCGACGTCGTTGTTGAGGAAGGCGAGGACGCGGCCCCGCGCGAGGCGCGCCGCCGCATTGTTCATGGCGGCGAAATCGAACGGCCCGTCGCAGGGCACGATCCGGGCGAGCCCCCGCTCTGAGAGGTCGCGGAAATAGCGGTGGGTCTCGGGCTCGGCGCTTCCGTTGTCGCAGATCAGGATCTCGCGGGGCCGCCAGTCCGTGCGCTCCAGCAGGCTGTCGATGCAGGGACGCAGGAGATCGAGGCGGTCGCGCGTCGGAACGATGAGGCTGACGAGGGGGGGCGCCGCGGGCAGCGGATGGTGCAGCGTGAGGATGCCGTCGCGCCCGGCCTCTATGGCGACGCCGCCCATCCCGGCCCGGTTGAGGGCCGTCCGGATGACGGCGTGGCGCGCGGACCGGGCCCCCTCCCCTCTCGGCGCGGCACCGTGAAGCGTCGGGTCAGGGGCGAGGGTCGATTGCGAGACCGGTCGCGGCAGGTGGCCGATGGCCCCGGCTCCGAAGCGATCGGCGAGGCGCAGGATCAGGTCCGTCGCCCGGTGGTGGGCCTGAACCTCCGCGAGATCGCCGAGGGCGGCGAGGCCGCTTCGCCGCAGGGCGATAACCGGTCCGATGTAATCCACGGCCATCAGGTAGTCGCGGTCGAAGGCTGGACGCAGGAGCGGCATCGCGGCACCGTCCGGCCGGATGAGGAGGGCATCGCCGTAGATCGCCTGCCGGGCGGGATCGTCGGCGAACGCGGCCTGGAACTGGGCCGACGCGCCCGGCAGGAGCCCGTGACCCGGGGCCGTGAGGATCACCAAAGGCGCGGGGCCGTCGAGGTCGCCCGCGCTCGCGCACCGGACATCCACCCCCGGGGCATGAGCGTGTCCACCGCCCCGCGGCGCCGGCATGAGCCGGATCAGCCGAGAGGACGAGCACCAGAGGCCGCGATGATCCAGGCCGAGCAGGGCGGCGAGGCGTTGCGCCGCCCGCACGCGCCGTCCGGTGAGGCGGGCGCGCAGAATCGCAGCCGTCTCGCGGGGGGCGCCGGCAAAGAGCCGGATCGCGCGCGCCCAGCGCCTCGGCGCCGTGACCGCCGGGGAGGACGCGAAGCGCAGGGCCGGCTCCACATCGGCCGAGGGGCCCAGCCCCGGGGGGCATGCCTCACTCAAGGTCTTCCCCGAACGTCGTGAGCGAGAGGCCGGGATGGTAGAACGGATCGTGCCGGATCGTGTCGCGCCAGCGCGCCACGAACGCCTCGGCCTCGGCCTCGAAGCGTGCACGGGCCGGCCCCACGGCGGGGCCTCGGCTGGTGGATTCGAGGTGGGCCAGCACGGCGTGCGGGGTCCAGATCGTCCGGTAGCCGGCCGCGCCGAGGCGCAGGCAGAAATCGACGTCGTTGAAATCGACCGGGAAGGTCTCCGCGTCGAGGCCGCCCACCGCGTCGAACTTGCGGCGCTCCACGGCGAGGCAGGCGGCGGTGACGGCGGAGACCTGGTGCGCGACACGCAGGCGCCCGAGATGGCCGGGTGTGTCGGCCGGGCGGCGGCGCAGGATGTGGCCGGCCCGGCCGCCGAGGCCGACGACGACGCCGGCATGCTGCAGGGTACCGTCCCCGTAGAGGAGCTTGGCACCGACGGCCCCTACCGCCGGCCGGCAGGCCTGCCGGACCAGGGCCTCGAGCCAGTCCTCGCGCAGCACCG
Organism: Methylobacterium sp.; assembly: GCF_019750675.1. GTDB lineage: Bacteria > Pseudomonadota > Alphaproteobacteria > Rhizobiales > Beijerinckiaceae > Methylobacterium. The sequence continues at coordinate 4,005 of NZ_JAIEOF010000172.1, read as the reverse complement.
CGACGTCGTTGTTGAGCAGGACCACGACCGCGCCGCGTGAGACCGCGACGCCGGTGTTGATCAGGGCCGAGAAGTTGAACGGGCCCGGCGCCGCGTGGATCGTCACGCGGGGATCCCGGCGCAGGGTCTCGTAATGGGCGAGGACCGCCGGGTCGGTGGAGCCGTTGTCGACGATCACGAGTTCGAGCGCCGGGTAGGCGGTGGCGTTCAGCACGTCGTCGCTCGACCTGCGGATGAGGTCGAGGCGGTCGCGCGAGGGGATGATGACGCTGACCAGAGGCGCCGGCGCCGGCAACGGCCAGAGCAGGTCGAAGCCGCCCGCGTTCGTCGCGACGCGGGCGGGCGCGCCCCGCTCGGCGAGGTGGCGGGTGAGGAGCGCGGCGTGCCGGTCCGCCTCCACCGAATCCGGGTCGGCCTGCCGGGCCAGCACCCGCGGGATGTGGGCGACACGGTCCGGTGCCACCTCGGCGGCGGCTTCGAGAAGCAGGCGCAGCGGCAGCGTGTCCGGCTCACCCAGGGGCATGGCCGCCAGGCGCCGGAGCAACGCACCCGCGTAGAGAATCGGCGTGCCCGGATAAGCGCTGACACGGGCTAGGTCCGGGCTCCAGTCGGGCTTCAGCCGGGGGGTCGCCGGAGCGCCGTCGATCACCGTATCGACGTAGACGAGTTCGGGCTCCGGTGCGTCGAACCGGGCACGCGCGAGGATCGCCAGGGCATCGGGATCGAGCCGGTCGCCCGGCTGGAGCAGGATCACCGCGTCCGCTCGACCCGCGAGGCTGCCGAGGGATGCCGTCTCCGACCAAGTCCGTCGCGTCATCCGGGCGTCCGAAAGCTCGTGCGCGGCGTCGGGTTCCGTCGCGGCGAGGACGAGCGTCCAGGCGCTGAAGCTCTGGGCCCGAACGCTGTCGAGAGTGGCCGCGACCGCTTCCGACTTCTCCGGGGCCTCGGGCAGGATCAGGCATAAAGCCGGCGCCTCGGGAACCGGCGCTGTCTCGGCGCGCGCCCGGGTCCGGGCCCAGGCCGCATAGCGGTCGACGGGCGTGACGCCGCAGCTTCCGCGCAGGATATCGCGAAACCGGCGCTCGTCGCGGCGCAGGGCGTTGAAGACCGCCGCCACGGCGCGAAGCGGACGCCTGCGCAGGCACTCGGCCAGAACCTGCGCGGAGGAACGTACGCCGACCCGCTCCAGCACGAAGCCGTCGCGACGGTCCGTGGCGAGTTCGAGCCCACCGCAATCCGCAGGCAGGTATCCGAGCCATTGCGCCGCGCCGAGAACCGGGCCCGGGAGAACGAAGGTTTCCCGCCGCCCGTCGTGCCGCGTCAGGCGCAGGAGCGGGCGCAGGGGCCGGGCCACCGGATCGCCGCGATAGGTCAGCACGATCCAGCAACCCCGCGCCGGTCGCATCAGGACGAGGCGCCGGTCGAAGGTCGGATCGTCCTGCGGCTCGAGGGTGAACGCGACGCTCCGGCCCGATGCTGCGTTCAGGACGGCACCCGACGGGACGACGGGGCTCGGGACGGCGAGGCGAGGCCGCCGCTCACTCGGCGGTTTCCTTGGCCGGCGCCGCGACCCGCTCCTCGGAGGTCGGCGAAGCCTTGCGACCCTTGGGGGCCGCGACGGCCTTCGGCGCCGCGCCGAGGCGGACCTCGATGTCGTAATTCTGGCTCATGGCCGCCGGCACGATGAGATTGTCCTCCACCAGGGAGAACAGGCCCTGCGCCTGCCCGGCCGGAACCTGGACCGTGACGCGTCGCTGGCGCGCGATGATCGCCTTGCCGCCGGCCTTGATCGCGAAGGAAACGGGCGCCTCGAAGCGGCCGGGCGCGCCGACGGGCCCAAGGAGCACCTGGCCCTCGACGCCGACCTTCACGCTCAGGGTCCCGTCCTGGAGGCGGTTGCACTCGCGCGCCACCCGCCCGAGGGTGATCTGGTGGCGGAGGTTGGCACCGTCACCGCCGCGGCCGCCGTAGACCTGGATCGCCGCGCCCCCCTCGGGCACCGTCACGGTCGGGCAATAGGGCGGCTCGCTGTCGGCCGGCTGGGATGGCGGCACGGTGGTGCCGCCGTACTTGAACATGTTGGTGAGAAAATTCCCCTCCTCCGCCCGCAGCGGGGACGCGCCGAGGACCGCCACGACAGCGGCCACGACGAGGCTGTTCAGGCCCAGGACGTTCTTGCCCAGAATGTTTTTGCCCAGGATGCTTTTGCCCATGCTCGGATCCCGTCTCCGTGTCCTTGCGTGCCCGGAATTCGTGAGTGCCCGGGCCGGCCCCTCACTTCAGGTTCTCGAATCCCTGTGCGAAGCCCTTCATCGAGAGCGGAATGCCGACGCCCTCCTCCGGGGTCTGGAAGACGATGAAGGTCGCCTGGGCGCCGCCGCTGAACTGCTTGACCAGACCGTCATCCATCACGACCTCGGCGACGCAGCCCGTGGTCAGGCAGCGCACGAAACCGGCGCGGCCGACATCCGTCTTGTCGATCTTGAGCCCGAGGCCGGAGGGCAGCAGCACGCCGAGCGGGGCCACCACGCGGAGCAGGTAGCCGCGATTGTCGGCCGTCTTGAGCACGATCACCACGAGGGTGAGGTTCGGCCGGTCCTCCGCCGCGAGATATTGCACCATGGCGCATTGCTCGGCCTTGGCGCCGGCCGGCGTCTCGCAGCGCAGCTGCCAGTCCCCGAAGGTGTTGCGCACCATGCCCTGCGCCGACGCGCCCTGCGAGCCGAAGCCCCCGAGCAGCAGAAGTGAACCGAGCGCGCCTGCCGCGACACCCCGGGCGACCAGGCCGCGTGCGCGCTGCACCATTCCACCAGACCCCACGCGTCGATCCTCTCGCATGGCCCGCCGCCCCGCGAGCCGTTAACCGAAAACACGGGTGTTCCGACCATGCTCGGCCCACGACTGTCAAGCGAAGCCCGAGCCTGGGAACCGACTATCGCGTCGCGCGTACAGCCTCTAGTGCTGACCGTCACGCTTGCCCGCCAACGGACGAATCCATGCGACTCCGCGCCTCTCTCTTCCTCGTCGCCCTCGCGTTCGCCGGTTCGGCCGTGGCCGACCCGCTGCCGGTGAACGAGACCACCTATGTCGAGCGCTCCCTGAACCGCGACGGGCCCCTGGTGATCGAGCACCGGCCGGTTCCGCGCACGCCGGGCGGGCGGCGCAGCGGGTCTTCGGCGGAAATCGCGGGCTTCTGCCGCGACGGCGGCATCATCCGGCGCCGCGACGAGTTCGGCCAGCCGGTGATCCTGCGGCAGCGCGAGGTCTGCGACGGCGTGGCGCCCCGGACCCTGAACCCCGGCGACGTCGATCCGCGCCCGACCTGGCCCGCCGAGCGTGTCGTGCGCAGCCGGGTGCTTCGCGTGAGGGGTTGAGGTCCCGTCAGCCGTAGCGGTGCAGGCCGGCGCCGTTGCGCTTGAGCCAGCGCTCGGCCTCGTCCACGTGCGGGCAGAGCGCCCCGACGAGGGTCCAGAAGCGCTGGGAATGGTTCATCTCGCGCAGGTGCCCCATCTCGTGGGCGACGAGGTAGTCGAGCACCAGGGGTGGCGCCAGGATCAGGCGCCAGGAGAAATTCAGTTCGCCCCGCGCGGTGCAGGAGCCCCAGCGGCTCCGGGTGTCCCGCAGGGTGATCCGGGTCGGCCCCTGGCCGAGCTTATCCGTGTAACGGGCCACGGCCTCGACGATGTCGCGCTGGGCCTCCCGCTTCAGGAAGTCCGCGACCCGGCGCCCGATATGGGGGACGTCGCAGGCCACGGACACGACGGGCTCGTCCGCCAACCGCTCGAATCGGGTCGCGCCGCTGCGCGCGGCGCGATGCGCGATCCGGTGGGGCACGCCGCGCACCGGCAGCACCGCATCGGCGGTGAAGAGCACCCGCTCGGGCATCTTGGCGAGGCGGGCGGCGATCCAGCCGCCGTGGCTGACCGCGAAGGTCCGGGCGACGGCAACCGAGGTTCGCGTCGGCAGGGTCATCACCACCTCGCCGGTCGCGCTCGACACGCGCAG
>NZ_JAIEOF010000016.1 GCF_019750675.1 Methylobacterium sp. | reverse complement strand
GCTCCGGCTCAGGCCGCCGGAACCGCCTCGCGGTCGGAGGTCCCGAAATTCTCGGCGATCACGGGCGTGCGCGCGCGGATGTGCACGCGCATGAGGCGGGCCAGCGCCTCGCCGTCGCGGGCGCGCAGCAGGGCGATCATCTGCTCGTGCTGGCACACGGATTGTTCCCACTGTTGCGCCGTCTGATGCACCGCGTAGCGCGAGCGCTGGATGCGCCCCGACAGGCTGTCGTAGATGCCCGCCAGGGTGGCGTTCCGGCTCGCCCGCATGATGGCCTCGTGGATCGCGCGGTTGAGGGCGAAGTACAGCGCCTCGTCGCCGGCCTTCCAGGCCGCCACCATGGCGTCGTGGTCGCGGCAGATGCCGTCGATCTCGGCATCGGTGATGATACGGCAGGCGAGGTCGGCGGCGGTCGCCTCCAGGCCGGCGATCACCTCGATCATCTCCTCGATCTCGGATTGCGACAGGCTCGCGACCCGCGCGCCCCGATTCGGCAGCAATTCGAGCAGTCCCTCGGTGGCGAGGATCTTGATGGCCTCGCGCAGGGGGGTGCGCGAGATCCCGAAGCGCTCGGTCAGCTCGCTTTCGTTGACCCGCGCGCGCGGCTCGAGCTCGCCGGAGCGGATGAGATCCCGCATCCGATCGACGACTTCATCGTGCAGGTAGCGTCGGTTGATGCCGAGGCCCGTCTCGATCTTGTTCATGGGTCCGCGACGTCTGGAAGCAAAAGGAACAATACTCCCCCTGGTAATCCGCCGACTGCGGCCTGTCGAGGGAGTCCGGAATTATACCTCGCTTTCCCCCGGCGATCAGCGGATCTCTTCATGCCAGGTGCGTCCGTCGCGCTCGATCAGCGCGATGGCGGCGGTGGGTCCCCAGCTGCCGGCCGCGTAGGGACGCGGCGGCTCGGGACGGTCGGCCCAGGCCTTGAGGAGGGAATCGGCCCAGGCCCACGCCACCTCGACCTCGTCGCGGCGCATGAACAGGGTGGCGTTGCCGCGAACCACATCCATGAGCAGGCGCTCGTAGGCGTCGGGATAGCGCTGCTTGAAGGTCTCCTCGAAGGAGATGTCGAGGTTGGTCGGACGCAGGCGCATGCCGCCGGGACCCGGGTCCTTGGTCATGACCTCGAGCTTGATCCCCTCCTCCGGCTGGAGCCGGATGACGAGGCGGTTGGGCTCGCGCCCGAAGGATTCGGCCGGGAAGATCGAGAACGGCGAGGCGCGGAACTGCACCACGATCTCGGAGAGCTTCTGGGGCAGGCGCTTGCCGGTGCGCAGGTAGAACGGCACACCCGCCCAGCGCCAGGACTGCACCTCGAGCTTCAGGGCGACGAAGGTCTCGGTCCGGCTGTCGGCCTCGTTGCCGAGGTCGGCCCGGTAGCCTGCCACCGGCTGGCCCGCCACGGCGCCGGCCGCGTACTGGCCGCGCACCGTCACGCTCTGTACGTCGTGCGGGGTGATGGGTTTCAGGGCCCGCAGGACCTTCAACTTCTCGTCGCGCACCGAGTTCGCGTCGAGCGACAGCGGACTCTCCATCGCCATCAGGCAGAGAAGCTGCAGCATGTGGTTCTGCACCATGTCGCGCAGCGCACCCGAGGTGTCGTAGTAGCCCGCGCGACCCTCGACGCCGACCGTCTCGCCCACCGTGATCTGGACGTGGTCGATCACGTCCGCCGTCCAGAGCCGCTCGAAGATGGTGTTGGCAAAGCGCAGGGCCAGGAGGTTCTGCACGGTCTCCTTGCCGAGATAGTGGTCGATGCGGAAGATCTGCTCTTCCGGAAACACCTTGCCGACGGCGTCGTTGATCGCGCGGGCCGATTTCAGGTCCTTGCCGATGGGCTTCTCCAGCACGACGCGGGACTTCTCGCCGATCAACCCGTGGTTCGACAGGTTCTGGCAGATCGAGCCGTAGAGGTCGGGCGAGGTGGCGAGGTAGTAGGGCCGCACCTGGTCCGGGCGCTCGGCGAGCTTGGCGGCGAGATCCTCCCAGCCCTCGTCGCCCGCCCCGTCCACGGCCACGTAGTCGAGATGGTCGAGGAAGGCGCCGAGCTTGTCCTCGCTGACATCGCCGGCCGGCACGAAGCGCTTGATCGCGTCGCGGGCGCGCTCGCGGAACGCCTCGGCGCTCATCTCCGAGCGCGAGGCGCCGATGATCCGGCTCGTGCCCGGGATCTGCCCGTCCTCGAAGCGGTAGTACAGAGCCGGCAGCAGCTTGCGCGTGGTCAGGTCGCCGGTGGCGCCGAACACGACGCAATCGAAGGAGGCGACGGGGATGATGGTGGCCAAGGGCGGCTCCCGGAGTCCTGAGGGTCGACGGCGCCGGCACCCGAGCCGACCGATTCATCACCGTCGGGAGTATACCCCTGCAGGAACCTCGCCAAGGCGGGCCGGCGCCGCTGCGCCGCTCGTGCGCCTGCCCACTTGAGCGCCCATCCGGGAGTTCCCTAGGAACTCGGTCCCTTGGGTGGGGTGTTCAGGGGCAAGGCCCCGGAAGGTGGCGCGGCGCGCATGCGGGGCTCCGCCCCTCGGCCCGCGCGGAGGGATCGGCCCTTTGGACGATCGATTGTCGCAACCTTGCGAGGGACAGCATCACAGGTCGGGTATGACCCTGACCCTTTTGGGCAGAACGCCTCGCACATGCTGGTCTGCCGTATCACGAATCAGCTCGTAGAAGGCCCTGTAGCCATCTTTGCTCGTTGGATAGATATCCGCAGAAGAATAGGCCCAAATATCTTCAAGTTCCTGATCGCTCAAGTTTTTTGCAAGCAGATCGGTGAAAAACGCCCTGACCTCCAGGGCTTCTTCTTTGCTTCTATTCTGCATGATGTATCCGACGATGTCTTCCCATGTGTCTCCACAAAGATGGACATAAAGATGAAATTGACCAGCAAAATCCTTCCAAGAAGGGCTCATTTTGATCTCCTGTATGTCAATGTATGGGTTTGATTTTTTCTCTCCTTCGTCGTCATCATTCCTCGGATAGGCCGTGATGATGCGAAAGCCCCTCTCCGTAGAGCGATCATGGACGATCCAGATGCCGACGCCATAAGTCGTCCTCATGCGGATGGGCGTATCCTTCGGGATGCTCACGGCCTCTCGACCGGTCGGATAGCCGAAGCGCGACTTGAGCAAGGCGTCAGGCTCCGACCCTTCCGCGACCCGTTGAACGGCGTCTCTATTCTTTTCCAGTGCCTCCCTGATGAAGGTTCTCGCAGACTCGATCGAGTCGAAGGATCCATCCCTCATCAGCGGTAAGCTCGGCGGCAGGAGACCGAACAGTTGCCGCCGGTAACTGTCCGCGACGCGTTCGATCACCTCCGCGTCGGTCTTCCCGACATGCCCATCGACGATATGGCGGTTGAGGTAGGGATCCCTGGCAAGCTCCGCGCCGGAGATCCGGTCCCGTTCCCGGCCCGCGACAAGCTGGATCAAGGAGCCGTCGCCGGTCCGATCCGCGGTGCCGTCGCCGGCCCATTGTCCGCCCTCCCGGGTGCCGGCCGGGACGCGCGGCTGGAACGGGTTGAAGACCTTGAGCGCCAGGCGCGCGCGGACGAGCTTCGCCTCGACAGCGAGCGCGGCCAACTGCCAGCGAAGCGCATTCGAGGTGGTCTCTGGCAGACTCTCACGCATGGCCATCCCCTAGTGCGAAAACCGCCCAGGGTTGTCCGCTCCGCCCAGAAATGTCAATATATTCTTATCAAAACTGCAGCCCATCGGCCAATTCCGCGGGATCGCTTCGGCCGCCCGGACGACCGTCTCGGCCGCAGGTCCGTGGCGGCCGAACGGTGTGCCCCGGGTCGGATCTCTTGCCCGCGCATCGCGGATTCGGGATCGCCTTCCGGAGCCGGGCGAATCGCCTGCGGGACATCCCTCGCCTCAGCGCCCCGCAGCGAACGCCCGGAACGCCTCCGCATGATCCGGGTGCCAGCGCGACAGGGCGGGGCGGTTCTCGATGATGTCGCCGGCCGCCCAGGCGATGCGGCGCTCGTCCTGCGCCCGCGTGGTCTCGTTGTCCGGGCAGAGGATGTAGAAGTCGCCGGCCTCCAGCCGCTCCAGCATGAAGCGCACGGTCTCCTCCGGCGTCCAGGCTCCGTCGGGCTTCTCGGTGATCCCGCGGGCCTTGGCGAGGCCCGTATAGACGAAGCCCGGGATCAGCAGGTGGGCGCTGGTGCGGCAGCCTTCGCACCCGCGCAGGTCGTGGGCGAGCGCCTCCGTCACCGCCTTCACGCCCGCCTTCGAAACGTTGTAGGGCGTGTTGCCCGGCGGCGTGGTGATGCCCTGCTTCGAGCCCGTGACCACGATGGCGCCGGGCTGCCCGCCCGCGATCATCGCCGGCGCGAAGGCCTGGATGCCGTTGATGACGCCCCAGAGGTTCGTGTCGAGGATGCGCGCCCAGGTCTCAGGCTCCGAGAAGAGCCGGCCACCGGCTTCGATCCCGGCATTCAACATCACCACGGCGGGCGGGCCTTCGGCACAGGCCGCATCGCGTAGGGCCGCGATGTCCGCGGGGCGCCGGACATCCGTGGCCAGCGCTCGGACGGGAGCGTCCCCGGCGACGGCCGCAACCTCCGCGCGGGCGGCATCCAGAGCCTCTCCGGGCAGATCCGCGAGCCAGACCGCGAGCCCCTCGGCGGCGAAGCGCCTGGCCGCCGCCAACCCGATCCCGCTCGCCGCGCCGGTGACGACGGCGGTTCGCCCCGCCTGAAGTGCCGGATGCATGGTCATGGACTCTCCTCCCGCGCTCTGCACGCGGACCAGAGTTAGGGCGCCCTGTGGACCACGTCAGGCCGGGACAGGAGATTGGTAACCCTCCGCGAGCATGGTTGGGGAGACACCACACGCGAGAGATCCGTGATGTATTGGCGCCACAGTGCCGACCTTCCCAAGCCGCTCACGCCGCGCGCAGCCCTGCGTGCCGGCCTGTCCTCCATGGCGCTTCTCCTCGCCCTCGGTGCCACCGCCATGGGCCAGCAAGTCCCCCCGAGGGCAAGCGAGACTCCGGCCAGGACAGCGGAGACCCCGGCCAGGACGGTGCAGGAGGCGCCGGCCAGGGCGACAGCAGAGAATCCGGTTAGGGCGCCCGACACTCCCGCACGGCCGAAGATCGAGGCCCTGGTGGCGGCACCGGCAACGACGCCGGCCATTCAGGCGATCGTGCCGGGCCCGGGCGACGCGGCGCCGCCCGTGAAGAAGTCGCGGGAGCTGCCGCCGTTGGTGGTGGCGCGGGTCTCCGCCGATCCGGTCCCGACGCTCAGCCCCTCGACCTTCCTCGATACCCTGCGCATGGCCGACCGCTACCAGGCCATGGCCGATGCCGGCGGCTGGCCGGCGCTGCCCGTCGACCTCGTGATCAAGCCCGGCGCCAGCCACCCGGCGATCCCGGCCCTGCGCAAGCACCTGATCCTGGTGGGCGACCTGGCGCCAGAGGCCATGGCGGGGGATCAACTCGACGCGACCCTCGTCGTGGCGATCAAATCCTTCCAGGCCCGGCACGGCCTGCCCGAGACCGGGCTGATCGGCCGGCAGACCGTGGCGGCCCTCAACGTGCCGGCGGCAACCCGCCAGCGCCAGCTCGCCGCCTCCGCCGCGCGCCAGATCGGCTCGAACTTCGCCTATGGCGAGCGCTACGTGGTGGTGAACATCCCCTCGGCCACCGTCGAGGCCGTGGACCACGGCGTGGTGGTGCGCCGCTACGTGGCGGTGGTCGGCAAACCCGACAAGGCGACCCCGCGCATCGAGGCGCGCATCACCGACGTGAACCTCAACCCGACCTGGACCCTGCCGGTCTCCATCATCAAGAAAGAGATCATTCCGAAGATGCGCAAGGACCCGGGCTACCTCGCCCGTGAGCGCATCCGCATCCTCGGCCCCGGCGGCGTGGAGGTCGACCCCACCGCCATCGACTGGTCGAGCGAGAAGGCGGCCAACTACACCCTGCGGCAGGATTCCGGCCTGGAGAACTCCCTGGGGCAGGTGCGCATCGACATGCCGAACAAGCAGGCGGTCTACATGCACGACACGCCGTCGAAGTCGCTGTTCGCCCGCGAGGTGCGGTTCCACTCGCATGGCTGCGTGCGCGTCGCGCAGGTGAAGGAACTGGCCGGCTGGCTTCTCGAAGGCACGCCCGGTCCCAACGGTCCCGGCTCGACCTGGGGCCCGATCGAGATCGAGACCAGCATCGCCACCAACGAGCGTCTGGACATCAAGCTCCCGAAGCAGATCCCGGTGACCTTCGTGTATCTCACCGGCTACGCCACCCCGGACGGGCGCGCCCACTTCCGCGACGACATCTACGGCATCGACAGCCCGGCGGTGCCGATGCCGGAGGTCGCCACCACGGGGGCGATCACGCCCAGGAAAGCGATGGCGCCCGAGAAGGCGGGCGCCGTGGCGAAGACGGATACCGGCAAGGCGGAGGGCGCCAGACCGGACACCGCCAAGTCATCCCCGCCCAAACCGCGGGCCGCCGCCCCCGGGATCGCGCCGATCAAGTCACAGGGCGATGCGCCCATCCCGCCGGGCCTGATTCCGAACAGGGCCGCCCGCCCC
>NZ_JAIEOF010000132.1 GCF_019750675.1 Methylobacterium sp. | reverse complement strand
CGCTGAACCTGGCTGCCCGGGTTCGCCGCAGGGAACTGATAGCGGTAGCTCACCTGCGTGTCCGAGAAGAGGAAGAAGCCGGACGGCACCTCCGCGGGCACGATCGGCGCCTTCTCCTTCGTGAGGTCGGCGGCCGCGGCCGGCACCAGGGCGGCGAGGCCGAGGGCGACCGCCGCGAACGGGCGTGCGAAGATCCTGATCGTCATGACGTCCCCCGTGGGCTCGAACGCCCGTTGCGGGAGGTTTCAGCAACCGATGTGCCAGCATGCGGGAGCCTCGCACCGATCGCCGCAGCGATGCAGATCCGCAACACCGGCGCGGCAGCCGCTCGGCACCGGCGGTTCGACGCCGCGCCTCGGCCGAAGCCGGGGCGGAGACCGCCGGCGGCGGCGCACCGGTCTTCGCGGCGGGGGGAGCGTTTCCCGGTCACGCGGGCGGAATCGTTGGGCACGATGCCCGCATGCGCCACCGTTGCGGGAGCGCGCCACTCGGCCCTACGATGCCCGCACGCCGCCGACCGGGTCCGGCCCCGGCGCTCTCCAGCATCGAGATCCCCTTGCCCGCGTCCCAGACCCGTGCCGAGCGCCTGGCCGACGAGATCGCCGGCGAGATCCTCACCGGTGCCTTCCCGCCGGGGCTGCACCTCGACGAGCAGGTCCTCGCCCGGCGCTTCGGCGTCTCGCGGACGCCAGTGCGCGACGCCCTGCGCCTGTTGAGCGGAACCGGACTGATCGACCTGCGCCCCCGCGCCGGCGCGGTGGTGCGGACGATCACGCCGGACGAGCTCGACATGCTCTTCATCGCCATGGGCGAGGTCGAGGCGACCTGCGCCCGCCTCGCCACCCTGAGCATGAGCCCCACCGAGCGGGCCGCCCTGCAGAACCTGCACGAGTCCATGGGCCACCTCGCCGAGGCCGGCGACCGGGAGGGCTACGCCGAGGCGAACCTCGCCTTTCACGGCGCCCTCTACGCGGGGGCCCACAACAAGGTGATGGAGGAGATCGCGGTCTCGCTGCGGCGCCGGCTGATGCCCTACCGGCGGGCGCAGTTCCGCGCGCCGGGCCGCCTCCAGCGCTCGCACGCGGAGCACGGCGCCGTCGTCCGCTCCGTCCTGTCCCGCGACGCGGCCGCCGCCAACGCCGCCATGCTCATCCACATGAGCATCGTCGAGGACGCGTTCGACGCCGTGGACGCCGCACCGGCGGAGGACCGCGCGAGCGCGGCGGAGGCCGCGCCGGGGCGCCGCATGGCTACGGCGTGGCCGGAGCGTGCGCGCCGCTGATTGCGCGCAGGATCGCCGCAGGATGCACCGCAACGATGCAGGTTCGGGTATAATTTGGGCGTGCCTCGCGCTGCGCTTGCATACATCATCGGCTTGAGATTCGCGCCACGGGCACCGCTTCGGCCCGCCGCGCGGGGTCCCTCCTCCCGCCCGGTGTCCCGGCATGATCCTGTCCCTCGCGGCCGAGCCCGCCGACGTCCCGTTCGATCCGGCCGCCACCGCGTTGGTCATCATCGACATGCAGCGGGACTTCCTGGAGCCCGGTGGCTTCGGCGAGAGCCTGGGCAACGACGTCTCGCTGCTCCAGGCCGCCGTTGCCCCGATCCGCTCCGTCCTCGCGGCGGCCCGCGCGGCCGGCCTGCTCATCGTGCACACCCGCGAGGGTCACAAGCCCGACCTCTCCGACGCGCCCCCGGCCAAGCTCGAGCGTGGCGCGCCGACCGCCCGCATCGGCGCACCGGGGCCGATGGGCCGCATCCTGGTGCGGGGCGAGCCCGGCCACGGCATCGTGCCGGCGCTGGCGCCGGCCCGGGGCGAGGTGGTGATCGACAAGCCCGGCAAGGGGGCCTTCTACGCCACCGACCTCGGGGCGGTGCTGGCCGCGCGCGGCATCGCCACCCTGCTCGTCTGCGGGGTCACCACGGAGGTCTGCGTGCATACAACGATCCGCGAGGGCAACGACCGCGGCTACCGCTGCATCGCCCTCTCCGACGGCTGCGCCTCCTACTTTCCCGAATTTCACCGGGTCGGCCTCGCGATGATCGCGGCCCAGGGCGGCATCTTGGGCTGGGTCTCGTCCTGCGGCGCGGTCGTGGAGGCCCTGAGCGGCGCCGCGCGTCCGAGCCGTTAGGGCTGAGACCGGAACCGCGTTCGACCCCGGATTTCCAGGCTTGCGGGAGCGGCAGTCAAGCGAGAAGGAGCACGGGCATGGCGGCGGGCACACACGGGACGGGGCCGGCGGCGACCGGCATCGGCGGCGGCTCCCGGCCGGGGCTCTGGGTGCCGGGGGACTGGAACGCCTTCTTCGGCTTCGGCACCAACATCCTCGTCAACCTCCTGGTGCTCACCGGCCTCCTGCGCTTTATGCTCGGCATGCCGGACGCGATCACCTTCGGGCGCATCCTGCCGGCCATCGGGCTGATGCTCTGCTTGTCGACCGCGTATTACGGCTGGCTCGCCTACCGGCTGGCGAAGGCGACGGGGCGCGACGACGTCTGCGCGCTGCCCTCCGGCATCAGCGTGCCGCACATGTTCATCGTGGTCTTCGTGATCATGCTGCCGATCAAGCTCGCCACCGGCGATCCGGTCAAAGCCTGGGAGGCGGGCCTCGCCTGGGTCTTCATCCAGAGCTTCATCCTGATGATCGGCGGATTCGCCGCCCCGGTGATCCGAAGGATCACCCCGCGGGCGGCGCTGCTCGGCACCCTCGCCGGCGTCTCCGTCACCTTCATCGCCATGCGCCCGGCGCTGGAACTCATCACCACTCCGGTGATCGGCGTCGTGGCCTTCGCGATCATCCTGCTCGCCTGGTTCGGAGGCCTGCGCTATCCCGGCCGCCTGCCGGCGGGCCTGGTTGCGATCCTGTTCGGCATGGTAGTGGCCTGGGGCGCCAAGCTGTTCGGCCTGGACATGGGCGGCGTCAGCGGCCCCGGCCTCGTCGCGGCATTTCAGGGCATCGGCTTCTCGGTGCCGCTGCCGGCGGTCGGCCACGTCTTCTCAGGGTTCGACTTCATCGGGATCATCCTGGTGACCGCGATCCCGTTCGGCATCTACGACCTCGTGGAGGCGATGGACAACGTCGAGAGCGCGGAGGTGGCGGGGGATGCCTATCCCACCACCCGCGTGCTGACCGCCGATGGGATCGTCAGCCTGATCGGCTGCCTGATGGGCAACCCCTTCATCAACGCGGTCTACATCGGCCATCCCGGCTGGAAAGCGATGGGCGGGCGCATCGGCTATTCCTTCGCCACCGGCGCGGTGATCCTGGCTCTCTGCTGGCTCAACCTCGTCTCGCTCCTGTCCAGCCTCGTGCCCGTGGTCGCGATCGCCCCGATCCTGCTCTACATCGGCATGCTCATCGGCGCGCAGGCCTTCCAGGAGACGCCGCACTCGCACGCCCCGGCCATCGTGCTCGCCTTCGCGCCGCATCTGGCCGCCTGGGCCAAGACCCTGATCGACGGCGCACTGGAAGCGGCCGGCACCAGCGCGGCGGCGGTGGGCCTCGCCAAGCTCGGGCAGGCGGGCGTCCTCTACGAGGGCTTGGGCGTCCTCGGCGAGGGGGCGATCCTCGGCGGGCTGATCCTGGGCGCCATCGCGGTGTTCATCATCGAGCGCGACTTCGCCAAGGCCGCCGCCTTCGCCCTCGCGGGGGCGGCGCTCACCTTCTTCGGCTTCATGCACGGCCCCGCCGTCGGCATCGCGGTGACGCCCGGCCTGGCGCTTGCTTACGCGATGGTGGCGGCGCTGCTCTACGCCGCGGCGCGCTCCACGGCGGCGGCACCGGCCAGACCATCCTCGACTCACGCCGCCGTGGTGGCAGAATAGACGCCGTTCCGCATGGCCGGATTTCCCGCCACGCGAATGGACACCTTCGGGAGGACGCTCATGTCGGAGCCCAACGACTCGCCGCGCGGCGGCCTCGACGCCTACATCGACGCGGCGGCCGGCCTGCTCGCCATTCCCCTCGATCCGGCCTGGATCGGCGCGATCGGCAGCAACCTCGCGGTCCTGCGCGCGGCCGCCGCCCACGTGGCCGAATTTCCCCTCCCCGACGAGGCGGAAGCCGCTCCGGTCTACGAAGCATGAGCGGTCCGGACACGATGCCAGACTTTCGGCCCGACCCCGCCACGATGACCGCCGAAGCGCTGGCGGCGGCGTTCCGCGACGGAACCACGACCGCCTCCGCCAACGTCGCCGCGACCCTGGCGCGCATCGCGCGGGTCGACGGTGCGGTGAACGCCTTCACGGACGTGCTGGCGGAGCGCGCCGGTGCCCGCGCCGCGGCCCTGGACGCCGCCCGGGTCCGTGGCGAGCCTTGCGGCCCGCTGGCGGGCGTGCCGTTCGCGGTCAAGAACCTGTTCGACATCGCCGGCCTGCCGACCCGGGCCGGATCGAAGATCAACCGCGACCGGGCCCAGGCGGCCCGCGACGGCGCCCTGGTGCGCCGCATGGAGGCGGCCGGCGCGATCCTCGTCGGCGGCCTCAACATGGGCGAATACGCCTACGACTTCACCGGCGAGAACGTCCATGACGGGCCGACCCGTAACCCGCACGACCTCGGCCACATGTCCGGGGGCTCGTCGGGCGGGTCGGGGGGGGCGATCGGCGCGGGGCTGGTGCCGATCGCGCTCGGCTCCGACACCAACGGCTCGATCCGGGTGCCCTCGGCCTTCTGCGGCTGTTTCGGCCTCAAGCCCACCTACGGGCGCCTCACGCGGGCGGGAAGCTTCCCCTTCGTCGGCAGCCTCGACCATCTCGGGCCCATGGCCCGCAGCGTCACGGACCTCGCGCTCAGCTACGATGCGATGCAGGGACCGGACCCGGACGATCCGGTGGCCACGACGCGGGTCGCCGAGGCGGTCGTGCCCGGCCTCGCCGAGGGCCTCGGCGGCCTGCGCGTCGCGGTGGCGGGCGGCTACTTCGCGCGCGGCGGCGACGCCGAGGCATTCGTGGCGGTCGCTAAGGTGGCTCAGGCCCTCGGCGCCACGCGCAGCGTCGAGATTCCGGAAGCGGCCCGCGCCCGGGCGGCGGCCTACCTCATCACGGCGGCCGAGGGGGCCGCACTCCATCTCGACCGCCTGCGGACCCGCGTGCACGATTTCGACCCGGCCGTGCGCGACCGGCTGATCGCCGGGGCGATGATCCCGGCCCCGCTGGTCGAGCGGGCACAACGCTTCCGTCGCTGGTACCGCTCCGCCGTGCTCGACCTCTTCCGCGAGGTCGACGTGATCCTCGCGCCCGCCGCCCCCTGCCGCGCGCCCCGCTCGGGGCAGGCCACCTTCGTCCTCGACGGGGTGACGCTGCCGGTGCGGGCGAATGTCGGCGTCTTCACCCAGCCGATTTCCTTCATCGGCCTGCCCGTGGTGGCGGTGCCGGTGCGCCTCGACGATGGGCTGCCGCTGGGCGTTCAGGTCGTCGCCGCGCCCTGGCGCGAGGACCTCGCCCTGCGGGTGGCGTATCAGCTGGAGCGTGACGGCATCGTCCGGGCGCCCGTGGCGAACCTGTGAGCGAGACCGCGATGATCATCGACGATCCGGCCGTGAAGGCCGAGGTGGAGGCCGCCTTCGCGGCCTATGAAGCGGCCCTGGTAGGCAACGACGTACCGACGCTGGAAGCCCTGTTCCACGACGATGCCCGCACCATCCGCTACGGCGGGGGCGAGAACCTCTACGGAATGGACGCGATCCGCGCCTTTCGACGGGCCCGCTCGCCGGAGGGCTTGGCCCGCGACCTCAGGGATACGGTCATCACCACCTACGGCCGCGATACGGGGATCGCCATGACCCTGTTCACGCGATCGGGCGCACCGGGACGCATCGGACGCCAGAGCCAGACCTGGATCCGTTTTCCCGACGGCTGGAAGGTGGTCGCCGCTCATGTCAGCGTCATCGACGGGTGAGCCTCCCGCCCGGGCCCCGGCCCGGTTACGGGTCCGGCGTGTCCAGCGCCTTGGCGGCTACACGGCGCAAGCGGCCCCCGCGCTTCTCGTAGGCGAAGATCGACGCCAGGGCGCGGGTCTCCGACCCCTCCGGCGCGGGCTCGGCCGAGGACTTCGCCGGCATCTCCACAACCCCGGCGGCGGGGGCCGCCCGGGCGGTGGAGACCGCCCGCCGCAGCAGGGCGAGGCGCACCACTTCGCGATCCTGCACGATCCGCGCGGCGGCGTCGGCCTCCGTCCGGATCGACGCGATGGCGCCGTCGGCGAAGCGGAGTTCGAGGGCGGGCCCGGAGCGCCCCCCGCTCCCGATCACGTCGAGGCCGAATCCCACGACGGAGGCCGCGAGGCCGAGGGGACGGGGCAGGGGCCCGGTGGATGCCAGGGCGTCCCGGAGCCCGCGCGCGATGCCGAGGCGCCGGGGCGCCGTCTCCGGACCGTAAGTCACCGTGAGATCCGCCAAATCCTCGACGCCCCGCGCGGTGCCATCGGGCAGGTAGAACACGCCGACCTCGTAGGATCCCGGACCTTCACCACAGGTTCCACCAAGGAACAGAATCTCACTCATCTGTATTTCTCGTCCGATCATTCCTGCTCGCGCATGG
>NZ_JAIEOF010000036.1 GCF_019750675.1 Methylobacterium sp. | reverse complement strand
CGCCCCCGAGCCAGGAGAGTCGAGCCGAGGCGGATGCCGGTCTCGGCCTTCAAGATGCCGTGAAGCGGGTGTGTGGTGCAACGGGGGCGAGCGCGAGCCGCGCAGGATCGCCCTGCCGCTACCGGATCCCGACGTGCCCGCCGCCTTCGACCTTCGAGACCGCTGCCGCCGCATCGGCTGGGCCGCCGGCCTGCCCGGCCTCGCGTTGATCTTTGCCGCCTCAGCCCTTTGGGTGACACCCCGGCTGGAGACGCGACTGGCCCGCGAGGCCGACGCCGTCGCGCGGGTGGTGGCGGAGCCCGGGGCCGAGCCCTGGCTGCGCGTCACGGCGGAGGGCCGCGACCTCGTCGTCACCGGCGAGGCCCCGGATGCCGCGACCCGCGACGCCGCCCATGACCGCCTGGCACGCCTCGACGGCGTGCGGCGCCTCGTCGGCCCGGTCGGCGTGGTCGAGCTGGCGGCGCCCTTCGTCTGGGTCGCGACGCGCACCCGGGACGGCGTCGACCTCACGGGATCCCGTCCGGCGGAGATCGGCACCGGCGCCCTCGCCGAGCGGTTGACGCCCGCCCTGGAGCCGGGCACGGCCCTGCGCGACCGCACCCGCGCCGCCCTCGGGGCGCCGCCGGACTTTTCCGCCGCCGCGACGTACGCCCTGGCCCGCCTGCGCGCGCTGGCACCCGGCGGCCGGGTGATGCTGGAGGATCTGCGCCTCTCCGTCGCCGGCGAGGCGGCCTCCGTCGCCGACGATGAAGCCCTGCGCGCCGCCCTCGCGGCGCCGCCCGTCGGCTACACCCTCGGCCGGGTCGAGATCGCCCCCGCCGCGGTGGCGGACTTTCGCTTCGTCGTGACCCGGCCGCCCGGCGGCGGCCTGGACCTCTCGGGCTACGTGGTCTCGGAGGCCGCGCGAAGCGCGATCCGGGAGCAGGCGGCCCAGATCTCCGAGACGGGCCGCATCGTGGACCGGACGCGCACCGCGCGGGGCTTGCCGCCCGAGATCGACGCGGCCGCGATGGCGCGATTCGCCCTGCAACTCGCCGGCCTGATGCAGGAGGGCAGCGTCACCGTGGCGGATTCCGCCGTCACCCTGAACGGCATCGCCCTCGACGCCCAGGCCATTCCGGAGATCGAGGCGCTGATCGGCGACGCGATTCCGGCGGGCCTGAAGCGCGGCGGGGTCACCCTCGGCACCCGGCCGCTCTCTCCCTACCGGGTCGGGCTCCGGCGCGAGGCGGACGCCGTGACCCTGACCGGGCACCTGCCGGATGCGGCCACGCGCGAGGCTCTTCTGGGAACCCTGCGGCCGCGCCTGTTCCGCGAACGGCTCGTGGACCGCACGCGCCTCGGCCAGGGCGCGCCGGACACCCTCGCCCGCGCCCTGACGGCCGTTGCCGCTCCCCTCGCCCTGCTGGCGCGCGGCGAAGTCCGGATCGCCGACCGCTCCGTGACCTTGAGCGGCGAGAGCCTCTACCCCCAGACCGCCCGGCGCATCCGGGAGGACCTTCCGGCCGCGCTGCCGGAGGGGTGGCGCGCCGAGATCGCCGTGACCGTCCCTGGGGAAACCCCGGCCCGGACGCCGGATTCCTGCGCCCAGGCCCTGGATGCCGGCCTGAAGGGACCGGGCCCGGTCTTCGCGCCCGGCAGTGCGACCTTGAAGCCCGCCTTCTACCCAAGCCTCGACGCCCTGGCCGGCCTCGCCCGGACCTGTCCGTCCCTGCGCCTGACGGTCACGGGCCATGCCGACCCCGCCGGAGCCGCGCCCGCGCCGAGACCGGCCGTCGACGCGGCGGTCGAGAGCACCGCATCCCTGGAGGCGGGTAAACCTTCCGCGCCCAGGCCTGCGGACGCCAAACCGGCGTCCAAGCCGCCGGTGAAAGCCGCCGCGAAGAAGGCCGAGCCCGCCAAACCCGAGACCGCCAAACCTGATGCGGCCAGACCTGATCCGGCCAAGCCGGAAGCCGCCAAAACCGAACCGGCACCCGACCTGCCGCAGCAGCGGGCGCTCGTCGTTGCCGAGTACCTGCTCCAGGCGGGCCTGCGCCCCGAACAGGTCGCGGTGGCACCGCTGGGCACCGCGCGCCCCGCCGACCAGGGCGTCGGCCTCGCGCCCGTCGCACGCCCCTGAGCTTGGCTCGCCGCCGGGAAACCGGCCCCCCCGCATCCGCGCCCCATCCCAGAACCGAGGCGAGACCCGTGATCCTCTTGGCGACCATGCTCTGGCCGGCCCTGGCCGCCAGCCTCCTGCTCGGGGCCGGCATCGGCTGGCTCGCGGGCCTGCCCCGCACGGGGCCAGCCCGCTGGGGAGCGCTCGCCCTCGTCCTGGGCGCCGGCCTCTGCGGTGGCCTCGCCGCCGCGGGCATCGTCCCGGGGCGTGCCGCAGCCTGGATCGAATGCGCGGCCCTGCTGCTCGCCGCCTACCTCGTCGGCGCCGTCCTCGCGGCCGGGGCCCTGCAGGGCAGGGGCACCCGCCCGTGAGGCCACGTTGCAATTCCGCCACAGGCGCGGACCGAAGCCGATTGGCCCGGACCGATCAGGGAGACTTTCGCGGCCTTCCGTCGTTGTCCCTTCTGGCTCCCCCGCAAATCGCCGACGGACGCGGTGATCGATTGATGTCATGACGGATAATCCAGCCCCGCCCGAGACCGTCGACCTGTCGTCCTGCGACCGTGAGCCGATCCATATCCTCGGCGCGGTCCAGCCCTTCGGCTTCCTCATCGCGGTCTCGTCGGACTGGATCGTGGTCCGGGCCTCCGAGAACGCGCCGCGCTGGCTCGGCCACGCGGCGGCCGACATTCTCGGCCTGCCCCTGTCCGACCTTCTGGACGCCGAAACCATCCACCTGATCCGCGGGCATCTCCAGTCCCTGCGCGGTCCCGACGCCATCGACCGGATCTTCGGCACGCCCCTGCTGCCCGGGGGCCCCCTCTTCGATATCGCCCTGCACGTCTCGGGCGGCAGCATCGTCATCGAGGCCGAACCCAGCGTCTCCGAGCACCTGAACGCCGGCAACCTCGTGCGCAGCATGGTGGGCCGGATCCAGCAGACACTCGGGTTCGACCTGTTCTGCCGCGCGGCCGTGCGCCAGATGCGGGCGCTCACCGGCTTCGACCGGGTGATGATCTACCGTTTCGATCCGGACGGCTCGGGCGTCGTCATCGCCGAATCCGCCCGCTCCAGCCTGGATCCGTATCTCGGCCTGCACTACCCGGCCTCCGACATCCCGAAGCAGGCGCGCGTGCTCTACGAGCGCAACTGGCTGCGCATCATCGCCGACGTGAACGCGCCGCCTGTCGCAGTCATTCCGCAACGCGATCCGGAGGGCCAGCCCCTCGATCTTTCGATGAGCACCCTGCGCACGGTCTCGCCGATCCACCTCGAATACCTGCGCAACATGGGGGTCGCCGCCTCCCTTTCGGTTTCGATCCTACGCAATGGCCGCCTCTGGGGGCTGTTCGCCTGCCATCACGCCGAACCGCGCCACATCTCCCTAGAGCGCCGCACCGGCGCCGAACTCTTCGGGCAGATGTTCTCGCTGATCCTGGAGAGCCGGGAGCGCGAGGCCGAGGCCGCCTACGAGGCGAGTTCGCGCACCCTGCACGATCGCCTGATGGGCGCACTCGCCTCGGGCGGCACCAGCCTCGAGAACATCACGAGCTTCCTCGACGACATCGCCGGCATCGTCACCTGCGACGGCATCGGCGTCTGGGTGAACGGCGAGGTCACCCTCCGGGGCGCGACCCCGACGGCCGAGGAATTCACCGGACTGGTGCGCTTCCTCAACCGGACGGCGACCAGCCGGGCTTTCGCCACCCATGCGATCGGTGACATCCACCCGCCCGCGGCGGACTACACCGAGCGGGCGGCCGGGCTGCTCGCGGTCCCGATCTCGCGGGCGCCTCGAGACTTCCTGGTGTTCTTCCGACGCGAGATCGCCCGGACCGTGACCTGGGCCGGGAATCCCAGCAAGCCCGCGACCCTCGGACCGAACGGCCTGCGCCTGACGCCGCGCAAGAGCTTCGAGGCCTGGACCGAGGTGGTGCGCGGCCAGTCCGCGCCCTGGAGCGCGGCGGAGTTGCGCATCGCCGAGGCCCTGCGGATCACGCTCCTCGAAGTCATCCTGCGGCTGACCGATTCCGCCGAGAAGGAGCGCAAGTCCTCCCAGGAGCGGCAGGAACTGCTCATCGCGGAGTTGAATCACCGCGTGCGCAACATCCTCAACCTCATCCGCGGCATCGTCGCCCAGAGCCGGTCGGGGGCGGACAGCGTCGAGGAATTCTCCGGGGTGGTCGGCGCGCGCATCCAGGCCTTGGCCCGCGCCCATGATCAGATCACCACCACGAACTGGGGCCCGGGGTCCCTGCGCGATCTCATCGCCCTCGAGATGGAGGCCTATCTCGGCGAGCGCGCCGAGCGGGTCGTCCTCGACGGCATCGACGTGCTGCTCGAGCCGCAGGCCTTCTCCACCCTCGCGCTCGTCATCCACGAGCTGACGACGAACTCGGCCAAGTACGGCGCGCTTTCGGAACCGGCCGGACGGGTCGACGTGGCGTGGCGGCGCGACCCGTCCGATTCGCTCGTCATCGACTGGAACGAGAGCGGCGGACCTGCGGTGATGCCTCCGACCCGGCGCGGCTTCGGCACCACGCTGATCGAGCGCTCGATCCCCTACGAGCTCAAGGGGGAGGCGGATATCCGCTACGAGCTCACGGGGGTGCGCGGCCGCTTCGTGGTGCCGGCGCGCTACGTCCGGGACGCCCCGACTGCGCCCGCGCCGGTTCCGCGCGAGAGCGTGCACAGTCTCGAAGCGGCGGCCCTCTCGGGAGCGGTCTTGCTGGTCGAGGACAACATGATCATCGCTCTCGAGGCCGAGGACATCCTCGCTACCCTGGGCGCCAGAGCGGTGGACATGGCCGCCTCGGTGCACGACGCCATGCGGCTGATCGAGGCGGCCACCCCGAGCTTCGCGCTCCTCGACGTGAACCTCGGCTCGGAGACCAGCCTGCCGGTGGCCCGACGCCTGTCGGCCCTCGGCGTTCCCTTCGCCTTCGCCACCGGCTACGGCGAAAGTTTCCGGATCCCGCCCGAGCTCGGGGCGGTGACGATGGTGAAGAAGCCCTACACGGCCGATACCCTGCGCCGGGCGCTGGCAGCAGGCGCCGTCGCGGCCTAACCCGCGGTCTGGACCGCCTCGAACAGCGCGAAGGCGCGCAGGGCACCGCGGGCCGCCGCGTCGTGATCCTGCACGGGGCGGGCGGACAACCAGGCGGCGAAACTCGCCCAGAGACGCTGTCCCTCGCCGTGCCGCAGGAAGCGCGCATGCGCGCGGACCAGCGGGTCCGGACTGGCGAGAACCTGCCGCAACAGCACCTGTCCGCCCAGGCGGGACCCCTCCAGGACGTAGAGAATACCGGGCGCCTCGGCCTCGGGGGTCCGAAGCGCCGCGGTCGACCTCGGGATTTCAACGCCGCCGATGCCGATCAGATCGGCGCGCAGGGCTTCCGCACGGCGACGAATGCCCCAGTCGGGCGGCAGGAAGGCGGGATCGACTCCATCGAGCCATTGCTCCAGGGGCACGAAGGCCGCTTCCATGACCCGGAGGAACGCCGCGTAATCCGCGCGCCGGGAGAGGTCCCACGCCGCGAACCCGGCATCGAGCCGCCGATGGGCCGCGTCCGTCGCATCGCGGAGGAGGAAGCGCAGATCGGCGGGCTTCTGCGCTCCGGGGGAGCCGGTGCGTGCCGCCGCGGTCTCTGATCCGGCGGGCGCCGCCATCGTCCTGTCCATGCCACGACCCGTCACATTCCCGAGGGCCGCGGCCCGATCTACGCTGCGTTCATAACCAATCTACGGACCGGGCAAAGGGCTTTACCGCCGCGCCTGCCCAGGCGGGGACGACGCTGCGATGTCCGGCCTCTCGACCATTCGGGCGCATCCCCCCTGCGGCGCTTCGTGGGCCGCGTTCTTCATCCGATTGTCTTTGCCCAGGATCGTCCATGTGGTTCTTCTACGGTCTCGCGCTCATGGCTGGCATCGCCAACGCCGTGCAATCGGGTGTGAACGCGACGCTCGCCAAGAACCTGGCGCAGCCCTTCGCCGCAGGCATCGTCATCTCCCTGGTGGGCGCGACGACCCTGCTGGCGATCGGCCTGATCCTCGGCCGCTTCGCGCCGCCGTCCCTGAGCGACATCCGGGCGGTGCCGCACTGGGCCTGGCTGGGCGGCATGATGGGCGCGCTCCTCATCCTCTCCCAGCTCTACGTGGCCCAGCGGATCGGGGCGGCGCCGTATCTCGGCCTGCTCGTCACCGCCGGGGTGGTCACCTCGATCCTCCTCGATCATTTCGGTTGGGTCGGCTTCGAACAGCACCCCGTGAGCCTGTGGCGCATCTGCGGGGGGCTCCTGATGATCGCCGGCATCGCCCTCGTGGCGATGTTCTGAGATGTCCGGGCCGGTGCGGCTTGTTTTCGGGGTCGGGAACGGCAAAGCCTCGCTCCGCGTCGACGCATCGATCCTTGCCTCTTCCCCCGCC
>NZ_JAIEOF010000131.1 GCF_019750675.1 Methylobacterium sp. | reverse complement strand
TGCTTGCGCAGGGTCACCTTGCAGCCGATCGGCATGCCCTCGCGGACCTTGAAGGTCGCGATGGCCTTGCGGGCCTTGGTGATGACGGGCTTCTGGCCGGCGATGAGGGCCAGATCGCCTGCGGCGACGGAGGCCTTCTTCGAGTCGGCGGTGGACTCGCCAACGCCCATGTTGATCACGATCTTCTCGATGACCGGAACCTGCATGGGGTTCTTGTAGCCGAACTCCTCGATCAGCTTCTGGCGCACCACTTCGTCGTAGTGCTTGCGCAGGCGCGGGACGTACCCGTCGTTGTTCTTCTCAGCCATCGATCAGATCCCCCGAGCGCTTGGCGAACCGGACTTTGCGGCCGTCGTCGAGAATGCGGAAACCAACGCGCGTGGGCTGACCATCCTTGGGGTCGGCGACGGCGATGTTGGACAGGTGAATCGCAGCTTCCTTGGAGACGATGCCGCCTTCCTGGTTCTGCGTCTGCTTCTGGTGCTTCTTGACCAGGTTGATGCCGCGCACGAAGGCCCGGTCTTCCTTGGGGAGCACCTGGATGACCTCGCCCGAGCGACCCTTGTCGCGACCGGTGAGGACGACGACCTTGTCGCCTTTCTTGACCTTGGCGGCCATTACAGCACCTCCGGCGCGAGCGAGATGATCTTCATGTGGTTGCGGGCACGCAGCTCGCGCGGAACCGGTCCGAAGATGCGGGTGCCGATCGGCTCCTTCTGATTGTTGATCAGAACGGCGGCGTTCTTGTCGAAGCGGATCACCGAACCGTCGGGACGCTTCACTTCCTTCGCCGTGCGAACGACGACCGCCTTCATGACGTCGCCCTTCTTCACGCGGCCCCGGGGAATCGCTTCCTTGACGGAGACCACGATGATGTCGCCGACACCGGCGTACTTACGCTTCGACCCGCCCAGAACCTTGATGCACATCACGCGGCGCGCACCAGAGTTGTCGGCGACGTCCAGATTCGTCTGCATCTGGATCACGGGCAGTGACCTTTCCATTGTTTCAGGCGGGTTTCCGCACGCGGACGGTATTGTCCGGCGGACGACGCCTGATGGGGATCTGATGTCCCCGGCTCATATGAAACGCCGCGCAATCGGTGTCCGTGGACCCCGGCGCGGTCGCCGCGTACGAAGGGTGCGGACACCCCTCTCATCTGTCGCGAAGGCATGCCCACTACACCGGGCGGCTCCAACGCGCAAGGTCTATTTACGGCGCCGCAGGTTCGTCGAGGAACGCGCGGGCGCCGCCAGGCACTCGGCCCAGGGACCGTGGGGGCAACGAAAAAGCGGGCGCCCGACGAGCGCCCGCTTCAACGTTCGTGCATGAAACTCAGGCCTCGGCCGGAGCAGCCTCGGTGGCGGCAGCGCCCTCGACGAGTTTCCAGGTCTTGGTCTTCGAGAACGGACGGCACTCCTCGATCGACACTGTCTGGCCGACCTTGGCGACGTTGGCTTCGTCGTGGGCGTGGTAGTTCTTCGAGCGACGGACGGTCTTCTTCATCACCGGATGGGTGAAGCGACGCTCCACCTTGACGACGATGGTCTTCTCGCCCTTGTCGCTGACGACGACGCCCTGCAATACGCGCTTCGGCATGGTGTACTCCTCAGGCCTGCGCGGACTTCAGCGTCTTCTGACGCTGGAGCGTACGGACGCGGGCGATATCGCGGCGGACTTCGCGGACGCGCGCGACGTTCTCGAGCTGGCCGGTGGCGCCCTGGAAGCGCAGGTTGAACTGCTCCTTCTTCAGGTTCAGCAGCTCATCGTTCAGCTGATCGGGCGACAGGGCGGCCAGATCCGACTGTCTCTGCGACGACTTCATGATCCCCTCCTCCCTTAGTCAGCGATGCGCTGAACGACGCGCGTGCGGATCGGGAGCTTCGCCGCGCCGAGGCGCAGAGCCTCCTTAGCGACATCCTCGGCCACGCCGTCGACTTCGAACATGATACGTCCGGGATGCACGCGGGCAGCCCAGAACTCGGGTGCGCCCTTACCGGAGCCCATGCGGACTTCGGTGGGCTTGGCGGTGACCGGAACGTCCGGGAAGATCCGGATCCAGACACGGCCCTGACGCTTCATCTCGCGGGTGATCGCGCGGCGGGCCGCCTCGATCTGCCGCGCGGTGATGCGCTCGGGCTCGATGGCCTTCAGGCCGAACGTCCCGAAGTTGAGGTCGAAGCCGCCCTTGGCCGCACCGTGGATGCGACCCTTGAACTGCTTACGGAACCTGGTCTTCTTGGGTTGCAACATGGCAGCCTCTCAACACCTTTCTGGGTGACGGGGTCACGAACACGCCGTCAGGCGTGCTCGCGCCGGCCGCGCTCGCGGCCACCCTCACCATCGCGCTCGCGACGGCCGCCCGAACGGCCACCCTCTTCCTGCGCCTTCTTGTCCTGTGCCATCGGGTCGTGCTCGAGGATCTCGCCCTTGAACACCCACACCTTGATGCCGCACGTCCCGTAGGTCGTGAAGGCGGTGGCGACGCCGTAATCGACGTCGGCACGGAGGGTGTGCAGGGGCACGCGGCCCTCGCGGTACCACTCCTGGCGGGCGATCTCGGCTCCGCCGAGGCGGCCCGAGCAGTTAATGCGGATGCCCTCGGCGCCGAGACGCATGGCCGACTGCACGGCGCGCTTCATGGCGCGACGGAAGGCGACGCGGCGCTCGAGCTGCTGGGCGATCGAGTCGGCCACCAGGGTAGCGTCGATCTCGGGCTTGCGCACCTCGACGATGTTGATCGTCACTTCGGCCTTGGTCAGCGTGCCGACCAGCTTGCGAAGCTTCTCGATGTCGGCGCCCTTCTTGCCGATCACCACGCCCGGACGACCCGAGTGGATGGTGACGCGGCACTTCCGGTGCGGACGCTCGATGACGATCTTCGAAACGGCAGCCTGCTTGAGCTGCTTCATGAGGGCGGCGCGGATCGCGACGTCCTCGTGCATGAGCTTGGCGTATTCACCCTTCTGGGCGAACCAGCGGGAGTCCCAGGTCCGGTTGATACCGAGCCGCAGACCGATCGGATTGACTTTCTGGCCCATCAGGTCCTCCTCACGCCGCTTCGGCGGTCGGGACTTCGCGCACCACGATGGTGAGGTTCGCGAAGGGCTTCAGGATACGGGCGCCGCGGCCACGCGCACGGGCGTGGAACCGCTTCAGCACGAGCGCCTTGCCGACGAACGCCTGGGAGACGACGAGATCGTCGACGTCCAGGTTGTGGTTGTTCTCAGCGTTGGCGATCGCGCTCTCGAGGCACTTCTTGACCTCGCGGGCGATCCGCTTGCGGGAGAATTCGAGATCGGCGAGCGCCGAGTCGACCTTCTTGCCGCGAATGAGCTGCGCGACGAGATTGAGCTTCTGGGGGCTGACGCGCAGCATGCGCGCGACGGCCTGAGCCTCGTTCTCGGGGAGCGCGCGGGGAGTGGCGGGCTTGCCCATGATCAGCGCCTCTTCGACTTCTTGTCGGCTGCGTGACCGTGGAAGGTGCGGGTCGGCGAGAACTCGCCGAACTTGTGGCCGACCATTTCCTCGGAGACGTAGACCGGGATGTGCTTCTGTCCGTTGTGCACACCGAAGGTGAGCCCGACGAACTGCGGCAGGATCGTGGAGCGGCGGCTCCAGATCTTGATGACTTCGTTACGGCTGGAACCGCGAGCGGCTTCGGCCTTCTTGAGGAGGTAGCCGTCGATGAACGGCCCCTTCCAGAGCGAGCGTGCCATGGGCGTTACTTCTTACGGTTATGACGGCTGGACAGGATGAAGACGTCGGTCCGCTTGTTCGAGCGGGTCTTCTTCCCCTTCGTGGGAACGCCCCAGGGCGTGACCGGGTTACGGCCGCCCGAAGTGCGCCCCTCGCCGCCGCCGTGCGGGTGGTCGACCGGGTTCATGGCAACGCCGCGCACGTGCGGGCGCTTGCCGAGCCAGCGGTTGCGGCCGGCCTTGCCGAGCGAGATGTTCATGTGGTCCGGGTTGGAGACCGCGCCGACGCTGGCGAAGCACTGACCGTGGACCAGGCGCTGCTCGCCCGAGTTCAGGCGGAGCGTGACGTAGCCCTGATCGCGGCCGACGATCTGGGCGTAGTTGCCGGCGGAGCGGGCGATCGCGCCGCCCTTGCCGATCTTGAGCTCGACGTTGTGAACGATCGTGCCCACCGGCATGTTGCCGACCGGACCGGCGTTGCCGGGCTTGATGTCGACCTGCTCGGCCGCGATCACCTTGTCGCCGGGCGACAGGCGCTGCGGAGCCAGGATGTAGCTCTGCGTGCCGTCGGGGAAGGCGATCAGCGCGATGAACGCGGTGCGGTTCGGATCGTACTCGATCCGCTCGACGGTGGCGGACACGCCCATCTGCTCGCGACGCTTGAAGTCGACGTTGCGGAGCGTGCGCTTGTGTCCGCCGCCCCGGAAACGGACCGTGATGCGGCCGAGGTTGTTGCGGCCGCCGGACGACGACTTGCCCTCGGTGAGCTTCTTGACCGGCTTGCCCTTGTAGAGCTCACGGCGGTCGACGAGCACGAGCTGGCGAAGGCTCGGTGAGGTTCGTCGCCTTCTCGGTGATGACCGGGGAGACGATGATGTCGTAGTGGCGCGGATCGGCACTCATTGGAAACGCGCCTCCAGCGCATCGATCGCTGCGCGGGTCAGCACGAGCTTCTCGCGACGCAGGATGTCGTACACGTTAATGCCCTGGATCGGCAGCACGTCGATCTGCGGGATGTTGCGGGCGGCGCGTGCGAAGTTCACGTCCACCTCGGCACCGCCGATGATCAGGGCGCTGGACAGGCCCATCTTCTCGAAACGCTCGACGAGCGCCTTGGTCTTGCCCTCGGCGAGCTTCACGTCGTCGACGATGATGAGGGTGGAATCCTTCACCTTCGCGGACAGGGCGTGCTTCAGAGCGAGCGCGCGGACCTTCTTCGGCAGATCGTGGGCATGGCTTCGCACGACCGGACCGAAGGCACGTCCACCGCCGCGGAACTGCGGAGCGGAGGCGGCGCCGTGACGGGCGTTACCCGTGCCCTTCTGCTTGTAGAGCTTCTTGCGGGTGCGGTTCACGTCCGAGCGGTTCTTCACCGCGTGGGTGCCCGCCTGCCGCTTGGCCAACTGCCAGCGCACCATGCGCTGCAGGAGGTCGACGCGAGGCTCGAGACCGAAGATGGTCTCGTTGAGGTCGACCGAACCGGCGCCCTCGCCGTCGAGGGTGGTGATATCGAGCTTCATCACGCGTTCTCCTCGGAAGCGGGAGCCTCGGGAGCCGGCGCTTCGGTAGCGGTGGCAGACGCGCCCTGCTCACGGAACTTGCCAGGCTGCGGAACGTCCGCGGGGAGCTTGCGCTTCACCGCGTCGCGGATCTGGATCCAGCCGCCGGCGACACCCGGAACGGCGCCTTCGACGAGGATGAGGCCACGCTCAGGGTCCGTGCGCACGACGCGCAGGTTCTGGGTGGTGACCCGGTCGACGCCCATGTGACCGGGCATCTTCTTGTTCTTGAAGGTCTTGCCCGGGTCCTGGCGACCACCGGTCGAACCGATCGAACGGTGCGAGATGGACACGCCGTGGGTGGCGCGAAGACCGCCGAAGTTCCAGCGCTTCATACCACCGGCGAAGCCCTTACCCGTGGTGGTGCCCGTCACGTCGACGAACTGACCCGGGATGAAGTGATCGGCGGTGATTTCCGCGCCGACCGGGATCAGCTTGTCCTCGGACACGCGGAACTCGGCGAGCTTCTGCTTGGGCTCGACCTTGGCGACCGCGAACCGGCCGCGCTCGGCAGCCGACACGTTCTTCACCTTGGCCTTACCGACGCCGACCTGAAGGGCGACGTAGCCGTTCTTCTCGACGGTACGGTGGGCAACCACTTGGCATTGATCGATTTTAAGCACGGTGACGGGGACATGTTCGCCTGCATCCGTAAAGATGCGGGTCATGCCGACCTTCTGTGCGATGACGCCTGAGCGCATAGGTGTCTCCCTCGCGCGATTCTACGGTAAGCTCTAAATCCCGGCGGGACTTAGAGCTTGATCTCCACGTCCACGCCGGCGGCGAGGTCGAGCTTCATCAGCGCGTCCACGGTCTGCGGCGTCGGATCGACGATATCGAGGACGCGCTTGTGGGTGCGCATCTCGAACTGCTCGCGCGACTTCTTGTCGATGTGCGGCGAGCGGTTGACGGTGAACTTCTCGATATGCGTCGGCAGCGGGATGGGGCCACGGATGGTGGCGCCGGTGCGCTTGGCCGTCGAGACGATCTCGCGGGTCGACGCATCGAGGATGCGATGGTCGAACGCCTTGAGGCGGATGCGAATATTCTGACCGTTCATGACCTGAAACCTTGGCGGGGCGATGGGGGGCGGGCGCGAGGACCCGCCCCTCAATCGTTCCCTGCAGACTGACCGTTTGGACGGACGATTACTCGTTGATGGCGGCGACGACGCCGGCGCCGACGGTGCGTCCGCCTTCACGGATGGCGAAGCGCAGCTTCTCTTC
>NZ_JAIEOF010000467.1 GCF_019750675.1 Methylobacterium sp. | reverse complement strand
TTCTTGGCAGCCTTGGCCTCGTAGCGGCGCGACCACTCGGCCAGCACCCGCTCGCGGTTGTCGGCCATCCAGCCGAGATCGTTCTTGATCATCGCGGCCTCGGCGTTGGCAGGGTAGTTCGCCGGCACGTTGGCGACACCCGGATAGGCGACGACCGCATAGCTCTTCGCGTAGAGTTCGTTGGCGGCCTTCGTGGCGCCCCAGTCCGCGACCTTGCGGGCGAGTTCCAGGTGCTTGGTGGTGGCGACGATGGCGTAGGCCTCCTCGTCCCAGCCCGTGCCGTCGGCGGGGACGACCACCGCGAGGGGCGCGCCCTTGGTCTTCTCGGCAGCGCCGCGCATGTCGAGCGACAGACCGGCGGTGCGCTCGCCGCGGGCGGCCTGGACGCAGGGCGCGGACCCCGAATGCAGGTAGGCGGCGATGTTCTCGTGGAGCTTGTCCATGAAGGCCCAGCCGGCCTCCTCCCCCATGCCCTGGAGCCAGCCCGCGACCAGCAGGTAGCCGGTGCCCGAGGAGGCCGGATGCGGCATCACCACCTTGCCCTTGAGGGCCGGCACCAGCAGGTCCGCCCAGCGCACGGGGGTCTTCACCCCGTCCTTCTCGGCCTCCGCCGTGTTGAAGCAGACCACGCCGATCGAGGCGTCGGTGCCGGTCCAGCTGTAGGGCGCCACGGAATCGCGGAAGGCGGCTTTCAGGGCGTCGGCGCCCTTCGGCTCGTAAGTCGCGAGCAGCCCCTGCTTCTCGAACAGCAGGAGGCTGGAGGCGGCCAGCCCCATCACCATGTCGGCCCGGGGATTGTCCTTCTCGGCGAGGAAGCGGGCGGTGATGACGCCGGTCGAATCCCGCACCCACACCACCTCCACCTCGGGCACCGCCCGCTCGATCCCGGCCTTGAAGGGACCGAGCTGGTCGTTCTCCAGGGCCGTGTAGATCGTGAGCCGGGTGCGCTCGGCGGCCGACACCGGTGCGGTCAGCGACGACGCGAGGGCGAGGGTCAGGGCGAGGAGGCCGAGGGCTTTCATGGACGATACTCCGGGGTGTTGTCGGTCCGATGTCTAGGGCCTGGCCCATGACAGTAAGAAGACAAACCCCGATGCGATCAAGTCCAGCCTTTTTGCATATAGTGCCTAATTACGGATCACGATGCGGATGTACTTGAAAGGCATGCGGACAGCCGAAAGAGATCCGCGGCGCCCGGCCGCGGATCGATGCCGAAATCTTCGTTTGCCCGCAAAAAGAGGCTCGCCGCGGCGACCTCCTCAGCAGGCCTGGGGCATGCGCCCGGCGGCCAGCAATCCGTTGATGTCGTCCACGACGCCCGGCAGGTCGGCGATCGTGTCGATGAGGAAGTGGGGCTTCGAATCGGCGAACAGCGCGGCGATCCGGGTCCGCTCGGCGGCCAGGCGCTCGGCGGGAGCCGCGCGGAACGCGTCGTAGCTCAGGCCCAGCGCGTTGCCCGAGCAGGTCAGCGCCACCGTCCACATGCCGGCCCGGCGGCCCTCGAGGATGCCCGGAACCGTGTCGTCGACCTTCACGCAGGCGGCGACGTCGTCGATGCCAAGCGCGATCACGTTGGCGAGCGCCTGGGCCGGAAAGGGACGCCCGTTCGGGACCTCGTCCGTGGCCACGACATGGTCGGCGACGTAGCCGTTGGTGGCGGCGAGCGCCACCACGCGCTCCATCACGCGGGCGGGATATCCTGAGCAGGAGCCGATCTTCAGGCCCCTGGCCCGCAGGTCGGCGATGGCCTCCAGCGCCCCCGGGATCACGGCGGAATGCGCGGCGATCTTCTCGATCTGCAGCGGCATGAAGCGCTCGTAGATCGCGGTGACGTCCGCGTCGGTGGCGGGGCGCCCGTGCGCGGCGGCGTAGCGCGCCGCGATCGCGGGGTCGTTCAGGAGCGTGCGGATGTGGTCCCACTTGCCCATGCCCATCGGGCCCCTCGCCTCGGGCAGGCTCACGGCGACGCCGAACTCCGCGAAGGCCTCGACGAAGATCTGGGTGGGGGCGAAGGAGCCGAAATCGACCACGGTCCCGGCCCAGTCGAGGATCGCGGCCCGGAGCTGTTTCGGGGGGGCGTAGGTCATGGATCTGCTTTCGCGTGCGGCCGAGGGACGGGCGATCAGAGGGTCGTGATGTTCAGATCGGCGAACGCCGCGGCGACGGCCTCGACCGCGCGCTCCATGTCGGCGGATTCGACGTGGCCGATGCAGCCCACGCGAAAGGTCTCGAGCCGCGTGAGCTTGCCCGGATAGAGGATGAAGCCCCGCGCGCGCACGGCGGCGTAGAAATCGGCGAAGCGGTACTTCGGGTCGCGCGGGGCGTGGAAGGTCACGATGATCGGCGCCTGGATCCCGGGCGCCAGGAAGGACTTCAGGCCGAGGCGCTCCATGCCGCGGACGAGCACCTCGCAGTTGCGCGCGTACTTGGCGTGGCGGGCCGGCAGGCCACCCTCCTCCGCGAATTGCAGCAACGCTTCGTGGAGGGCCGCCACGACATGGGTCGGCGGGGTGAAGCGCCACTGCCCCGTGCGCTGCATGTAGGTGTGCTGGTCGCTGAGGTTCAGCGCCAGCGACGGCGAATTGCCCTCGGCCCGGGCCAGGGCGTCGCCCCGCGCGATCACGAAGCCCATGCCGGGCACGCCTTCGAGGCACTTGCCCGAGGCGGCGATCAGCGCCTCGAACGGCACCCCGGCCGCATCGATGGGCAGCGCCCCGAAGGAGCTCATCGCATCGACGATGAGACCGCGCCCGTGGCGCGCGACCACGTCGGCGATTTCGGGCAGCGGGTTGAGGATGCCGGTGCTGGTCTCGCAGTGGATCAGCCCGACATGGCTGATGGCGGGATCGGCGGCGAGCAGGCCGTCGACCGCCT
The DNA here is from genome assembly GCF_019750675.1 of Methylobacterium sp. Taxonomy (GTDB): domain Bacteria; phylum Pseudomonadota; class Alphaproteobacteria; order Rhizobiales; family Beijerinckiaceae; genus Methylobacterium. Next base: position 3,603 of record NZ_JAIEOF010000467.1, on the reverse strand, counting down.
CGGGAGTGGTCGGCACGTCGTCGGCGGTCTCGTAGACCGTGTGGTCGCGGCCGAGCGCCTCGCAGATCCGGGCCAAGCGCTTGCCGTAGGCGCCGTTGACGAGGACCAGCACCTTGCCGGTGCGCGGCACCAGGGTACCGATGGCGGCCTCCACGGCGAAGGTGCCGCTTCCCTGCAGCGGCACGCAGACATGACTGCCGGTGCCGTTGGCGATGGCGACGAGACGCGCGCAGACATCGGCCGTCAGGGCGTTGAAGCTACCGTCCCAGGACCCCCAATCGGTCATCATCGCCGCGCGGGTGCGCTCGGACGTCGTCAGCGGACCGGGGGTCAGGAGGATCGGCGTCCGAGGGATGGAAGGGGCGTCTGTCATGGTGATCCTGCCCGATCGGCCGTGGGACAATCCCGTGCCCGGAGGGCGCTCCGGGATGCGGCGACCTTGCGTTCGGGCGACCCATCAGATCAAATCGTTTCTCGTGATGCATGCCATCAGTCTCGCCGATCGGTCGCCATGAACCTCTTCCAGCTTCGGGCCTTCGATGCGGTCGCGCGGGAAGGCAGCTTCACGCGTGCGGCCGGGCGCCTCTGCGTCAGCCAGCCCGCGGTGACCGGGCACATCAAGGCGCTGGAGGAGCGCTACGACCTCGTGCTGTTCCGGCGGACCGCGCGCTCGGCCGAGCTGACCCCGCAGGGCCGGGCCCTGGCCGAGCTCACCGGCCCGCTCTTCGGCCTCGTGGAGCAGGCGGAGGATCTTCTCGAAGCCAACCGGACCCTGGTCTCGGGACGGGTCGAGATCGCGGTAGATTCGCCGCACATCGTGATGCCCCTGCTCGCGCGCCTGCGCGCGCGCCATCCCGGCATCGTCGTCGGGTTGATCCTCGGCAACGCCGCCGACACCCGCGAGGCCCTGCTGTCGGAGCGGGCGAGCGTCGCCGTGCTCACCGAAGCCGAGGCGCATCCGGATCTTCACCTCGCGCAGATCGCGGTCTCGCGCATCTGCGCGGTGGTCCCGCGCGGCCATCCCCTGGCGGATCGCGAAACGCTCGACCTCGCCGAACTCGACGGCGCCGCGATGGTGCTGCGCGAACCGACCTCGGTGACCCGGCGCACCTTCGACCGGGCCTGCCGGGCCGGCGGCGTCGCGCCCGCCGTGCTGATGGAACTCGACAGCCGCGAGGCGGTGATCGAGGCCGCCGCCGCGGGGATCGGCATCGGCATCGTCTCGTCCCTGGAATGCGGGGCGGACACCCGGATCGCCGCGATCCCGATCGCGGGCGCCGACCTCAGCAACCGTCACGCGATCGCCTGCCTCGCGCGGCGGCGGAACCTGCGCCTGATCCGTGCGGTGTTCGAATTGGCGGTGTTCGGGCTGGCGACCGAGGAGTCGGCGCGATGACCCGGAAACCGCCGGCTTGGGAGAACCGGGCGCTCGCGGCCGCCCGCCACGACGCGATCCTGGCGCGTCTCGGCCAGGACGGCAGCGTCAGCGTCGAAGCGATGGCGGACCGCTTCGGCGTCTCGCGCGAGACGATCCGGCGCGACCTCAAGGCCCTGGCCGAGCGGGGCCGCCTCGCCATCGTGCACGGGGGGGCGACGCGCTGCGCCGACGAGCCGGTCCTCGCCATACGGGAGCGCGACAACCCGGCCGGCAAGGCCGCGATCGGGCGGGTCGCGGCGGGGGTCGTCGAGGACGGCATGGTGGTTCTGCTCGATTCCGGCGCCACCACCCTGGCGGTCGCCAACGCGCTCGCCGGCCACGATCCGCTCTTCACGCGCCCCGTGCCGAAGGGCCTGACGATCTGCACCAACAGCCTGCCCGTCGGGCTCGTCCTGTGCCGCCTCGCCGGCGTGCGGGTCCATATCCTCGGGGGCGAGGTCGAGGGCGCGGACGAGGCGGCGTTCGGCATCGAAGCCCTGGCCGCCCTGGCACGCTTTCGCGCCGACCTCGCCTTCGTGGGTGCCGGCGGCATCGCGCCGTCGGGGGAGATTACCGATTTCGCGCCGTTTCCCACCGAGCTGCGAATCCGCATGCTGGCAGCGGCCGAGCGCGGCTACGTGGTGGCGGACAGGACCAAGTTCGGCCGCATGACGCCGATCCGCCTGACGCCGATCCCGGCCGGGACCGGTCTGATCGTCGACGCGGAGCCCCCGGTGCCCATGCGGGAGGCCCTCACGGCACGCGGCCTCACGGTGATCGTCGCCCCGTGATGTGGTTTTTTGTGGCTTTCTGAATTCTTTTGCGACAAACCTCCGTTCGCGGTGGCGCGGATTCCGGCGGAGGCGAGACCCCATGATGGCCAGCGGCATGAGCCTGCCTGTCTTCGCCGCGGTGCTGGCGGCCGCCTTCATGCATGCGGGCTGGAACGCGGTCGCCAAGCTTCGCCTCGAGCCGATCCTCACCATGGCGCTGATCTCGGCCTCGGCCGGGCTGTTCGCGCTGCCGGCCGCGATCTGGTTCGGGTGGCCGCCCGCCGCCGCCTGGCCCTGGCTCGCCGGCTCGATCCTGCTGCACCTCGGCTACTACATCGCCCTGGCCGAGGCCTACCGGCACGCGGATATGGGACAGGTCTACCCGATCGCGCGCGGCAGCGCCCCCCTCCTGACCGCCTGCGCCTCCCTTCTGCTGCTGCAGGAGGCACTGGCGCGGCTCGCCGCCCTCGGGATCGCGATCCTCTGTGCCGGAGTCGCCCTGATGGCCTTCGCCAGGGCCGGCGGGCAGCGGTTGAGCCGGACGGCCCTTGGCTACGCGCTGCTCACCGGCGCCCTGATCTCCGGCTACACGCTGGTGGACGGGCTCGGTGCGCGGGCGGCGGGCGACCCGCACGCCTACGCGGCCGCGCTCTTCGTGGTCGATGCGATCCCGCTGCCGGCCTTCGTCCTCTGGACCCGCGGCCGCAAGGTCCTGGGCTCCGTCCGGGGCCTGACGCTGCCCGGCCTCGGGGGCGGCGCCCTGGCCCTCGGCTCCTACTGGATCGCGATCTGGGCGATGACGGTCGCGCCCATTCCCCTGGTCGCGGCGACGCGCGAGACCAGCGTCCTGTTCGCGATGCTGATCTCCGTCCTCGTCCTGAAGGAGCCGCTTCTCCTGTCGCGGATGACGGCCGTCATCGTCATCGTGGCGGGCGTCGTGGCCATGCGCCTGGCCTGACGCCGAGGCCTCCAGCCCTGGCACCCCCGGTGCCGAACAGGGCCTACCTTCGGGATCGTTGAATTTGTATACATTGTGCAGGCGGTGCGATCCGGGGCCGCCGGGCACGGATGAGAGACGTCGATGACACCGCAGCAGGTCACGCTCGTTCAGGACAGCTTCGCGAAGGTGCGGCCCATCGCCGACACCGCGGCGGATCTCTTCTACGGCCGCCTCTTCGAGATCGCCCCGGGGGTCCGCGCGATGTTTCCCGAAGACATGAGGGATCAGAAGAAGAAGCTCATGTCGATGCTCGGCCTCGCGGTCACGAACCTCCACAAGCCCGACACGGTGGTGCCCGCACTCCAGGCCCTCGGGCGCCAGCACGTCGCCTTCGGCACGCAGGCGGCGCATTACGCGCCCGTCGGGGAGGCGCTGCTCTGGACCCTGGAGCAGGGGCTCGGGCCCGACTTCAC
>NZ_JAIEOF010000049.1 GCF_019750675.1 Methylobacterium sp. | reverse complement strand
GCGCCCCTCCGGCACCGCCACGTTGTGGCCCGCCTCCGAGAGGACGTGGTGGCGCGCCGCTCCGGTCTCGATCAGGCTCGAGCCGCCCGCCTCCACGATCCAGCGCACGCCGTCGCAGGCATAGACGAAGGAGCCGCCATCGCGATGGCCGGCGCCCTGGCTCGCGAAGGTGCAGGCGAAATGTCCCCAGCCGCGCCCCGGCGCGTCGTGCCGCAGGGCGATCATGCCGGATGCCGGGTCGACCCGCCCGCTGGGGGGATCCGCCGGCGCGTCGTGCCGGTCCGGATGCGCGTGCCGGAGCCGGGCCCGGTCCGACCGCCGCTCGATCACCAGGGCCCGGCCGGCGCCCGTGCCGAGGCGGCCGATCCACCCGGCCGCATCCTGGCCCTGGGGCGTATCGCCGAAGGGCGGCAGGCGGCCGCCGGGGTCCAGCATGCCCGCGACGGCCGGGAGCGCCGCTGCCAGGATCCGCGCGAGGCTGGATCGCAGACGATCCCGGGTGTCGTCCCCGGTGAGGCCGACGTCGAGGGCGCGCAGCAGCGTCAGGAGTTCGAGGCGCTGGTGCAGGGACGGGTCCGAGAACCGCCCGGCGTCGTCGACGAGGGCCGCGATGCCGGCCTCCAGGGCGCCCGTCGCCAGGCACGACCAGTGCGGCGAGAGCGGCACCAGCGGCAGGGCGCGGGCCACGCTCATCAGGCTGGCCGCCGCCTGGACCTGGTGGATCGAGCGCCCGAAGGTGTTCTGCCCGACGATCTCCGCGAGGGCGAAGCCGTGGCGGACCGCCTCTCCGGTGAGCGCGAGGGAAGCCGGTCCGCCGGGCCTGCCCGCCCGGACCAGCAGCCGCACGAGGGTCTCGGCGCGCGCGGCGAGTGCCGCCGGATGCAGGGCGAGGCCGTCCGCCGGGGCGCCCCAGGGATTCCCCCGCGACCAGGACAGGGCGAGGCTCACGGCGGCGGGGGCCCCGCCCGGTGCCTCCGCCAGGGCGCCGAGCCAGGCCAGCGACTGGTATTCGAGGCGCCAGGGCACCGAGCGGAACGGGTCCTCGGTCCAGTCCGGGGCGTCCGGCAGGGTCCAGGGCGGGGCCGGGCCGAGGCGCAGGGTCCGGTCGATGCCCGCCGCCGGGGGGCCGTCCCCCCGCTGGATGGCCCGGGCCCGCGCCAGGATCGCCGGGATCGCCGCGACGGCCTCCGGCTGCGGGCACCAGCCGGCGAAGGCGCCGCCGGCCAGCCCGAGGCGCTCGGCGAGGCGGGCGAGGAAGTCTGCGGCCTCGAGGAGGTCGTCCCCGCACAGGCTCTGGAGCCGCATCCGGTCCGCGAGGGCGATCTCGGGTGGGCTCAGGAGTTCCGCCGCACCGTCCGCCGTCCACGTCGCGAAGCCGACCGCCACCCGCGCCGCGTCCTGCGGCGGCTCGAGTTCGAGGGTGAAGCGCCGCGTCTGCTGCTGGGCGGGCAGGTCGACGAGCGCGTCCAGCCCCGGCACCGAGATCGCGCCCGGATAGGGGGGCGGCAGGACCGCGCCCCGCTGGTCCCGATAGACGATGCGTGCGAGCGCTCCGCGAGTCCCGGGCGCCGCGACGTGGAGCTGTCCGCGCAGGACGAGCCCGCAGCCGGGCACCAGGGCATGCTCGCTCCAGGCCGGCTCGGGTCCGAGTCGGTGGCGGGTGCGCGGGAGCAGGGCGGGGGAGGGCGTCTCCGCCGGCCCCTGCCGCAGGGTCGCCTCGGAGACCGCGAAGGTCTCGCTGTTGCGCCAGGAGCGGATCGTCACGGTGAGCCGGCAGGCGGGCGCCGGCACGCGGAATGCGACGCGGACGAGCCCGATGCGGACGCCCTGCGCTTCGGTCGGCAGGTAGCCGGGGCCGGCGATCCAGGCGCCGTGCGGGTCGAGGAGCGTCCGGTCGAGGCCCGGCACGTGGTCGAAGTCGAGGCTCGACCCGTCCTCGGTCAGGAAATCGATGCCCGCCAGGGCGAAATCGAGGGCGGCCCCGGCCGTCTCCGCCGCGTCCCAGGCGAGCCGGAAGGTCAGGGTGCACCATGCCTCGGGCAAGAGGCCGGCGAAGGGCAGCACCACCCGCGACCAGCGGTTCTTGGCCGGAACGAGGTGTTCGCTCGCGCCGGGGCCGACGCCGGCGCCGGCGGCATGGCGGGCGGGCCCGGGTGCCAGGATTCGTAACCCCGGAAGGGTCGCCTGCACCGCGCTCAAGGGCCGGTTCGGATGTGGAACGGGGAGGCGGACATCGTGCGCTGGGCGGCCGTGGTCTTGATCTGCGACGTTTCTTAAGACGATCCGACCGTTCGACGCGGGTCCGGTGCCGGCGTGGTACTGACGGGGTTCGACGGGCGCCGTCAAGCCGCGCCAGCCTGGGGCAAGATTGGCTGCCTAGGGATCGGTCATGATTGATCGGGACCGGAGCCGGCCGTGACAGGCGTCTACCTCTTCGACCTGGCCTCGCAGCAGGCCCGCTACCTCGCGGTGCGCCAGGCGACCATCGCCAGCAACGTCGCGAACGCCAACACGCCCGACTACAAGGCGCGCGACGTGGTGCCGTTCTCCGAGGTGATGGCCCGCACGACCGCCATGGGCATGTCCATGACGGAGAGCGCCCATGTCACGTCCGGCGAGGGGCGCATCCCGACGAAGCCGATCACGGCCTTGCAGGCCTGGGACGCGCTGTCCACGTCGAGTTCCGTCAGCCTGGAGCAGGAGATGCTCAAGGCGGGCGAGGTCAGCCGTCAGCACAATCTCAACATGGGCATCACGAAGGTCTTCGACCGGATGCTCAAGGCCGCCGTGAGGGGCAGCTGATGATCGATCCGCTCAGCGCCTCGACGCGGCTCGCCAGCGCCGGCCTGGAGGCGCAGTCCCTGCGCCTGCGCATCGCCGCCGAGAACGTCGCCAACGCCCAGTCGGTGGGCGACGGGCCGGGCGCCGACCCCTACGCCCGCAAGACCGTGACGTTCCGGGCCGCGATGGACCGCGCCGCCGGCGGCACCTCCGTGGCGCTCCAGAAGATCGGCACCGACGATGCGCCGTTCCGGATCGAGCGCGACCCGGGCAACCCGGCGGCCGACGCGGAGGGCAACGTGAAGATGCCCAACGTCAACGTGCTCATGGAGATGGCCGACATCCGCGAGGCCAACCGGTCCTTCGAAGCCAACGTGCAGGTGATCAAGCAGGCTCGCGCCATGGTCGCCAGCGTCATCGACCTCCTGCGAACCTGAGCCCGTCCGATGATCGAAGCCCTCACCTCGCTCGCCGCCTTCGACCGGGCCGCCGGCATCACCCGCACCGAGGCCGCCGCACCCCTGGCGCGGGCGAGCTTCCCCGTGATGCCGGCAGCGAGCACCAGCGGCACCGATTTCGGCGACGTCATGGCCCAGCTCGCCACCGGCCTGCGCACCTCCCTGCGCACCGGCGAGGCCACCGCCATCTCGGGGATTCAGGGCAAGGCCACCACGCAGCAGGTGGTCGAGGCCGTGATGGATGCCGAGCAGAGCCTGCAGACCGCCATCGCGGTCCGGGACAAGGTGGTCGCCGCCTATCTCGAACTCAGCCGCATGCCGATCTGACCATCTGCCGATCTGACCATCCGCCGATCTGATGATCCAACGTCCTCGCCGCATCGCCACGACGGAACCGTGAAGACATGAGAGCGCTCGCCATCGCGGCCACGGGCATGAACGCCCAGCAGATGAACCTCGAGGTCATCGCCAACAACATCGCCAACCTGAACACCACCGGGTTCAAGGGCGCGCGGGCCGAGTTCACCGACCTGCTCTACCAGGCCGAACGCCAGCAGGGCGTGCCGAACCAGGCCGGCCAGGAGCCGGTGCCGGAGGGCGCGATGCTCGGCCTCGGCGTACGCACCGCCGCCATCCGCAACCTGCACCGCCAGGGGCCGCTGGCCAATACCTCGAACCAGCTCGACGTGGCGGTGAACGGCCGGGGCTACTTCCAGATCACCAACCCGAACGGCGAGGTCAACTACACCCGCGCCGGCTCGTTCAACCGCAACAACACCGGCCAGATCGTGACCCTGGAGGGCTACGCCCTCGACCCGGCGATCCTCATTCCCAACGGCGCCGTCGACGTGGTGATCAACCAGTCGGGTCAGGTCTTCGCCAAGATCGACGGTCAGGTCCAGGCGCAGAACCTCGGCCAGATCACGCTCGCCAACTTCGCCAACGATTCCGGCCTGGAGCCCCTGGGCAACGGCCTCTACCGCGAGACCGCCGCGTCGGGCGCGCCCGTCACCGGCGTGCCCGGCGACCCGAGCTTCGGCAAGCTGCAGCAGGGTTACCTGGAAAGCTCGAACGTCGATCCCGTCAAGGAGATCACCAACATGATCACGGCCCAGCGCGCCTTCGAGATGAACTCGAAGGTGATCCAGGCCGCCGACGAGATGGCGGGCACGGTCTCCAAGGGGATCCGGTAAGCCCGCCCCCTGAGCAGGTTTCGCAAAAGTGGCCGCCGGTTTTGCGACAAAGACCTGCGACACAAATAGAATCTGAGCGGACGAAGCGTTGATCGCCCAACGCAAGTCCGCTGAGACGCCTGTCCCAGACCGATCCGAATCCCACATCCGCGCGGTGGCGACGGGAGGCACGACGCCTCCCGCCGGAGCCGGCGGTCGCCCGTCCGGGCTTCCTTCAAGGGCGCGACCACACCCCATGGGTCTTCCCACATTCACCCGCCTGCCCGTCGCGGTCCTGGCCGTCGGCCTCGCGCTCGCCGCCGCTCCGGCGACGGCCGGCGACATCTCTCTGCCCGTGCCGACGGTGACGATCTATCCGGGCGACACGATCAAGGACTCCATGCTGCGGATGCAGGCCTATCCGGAGACCTTCAAGGCGCGCACCGCCGTCATCGACGCGCCGCTCGCCATCGCGGGCCGGGTCGCGCGCCGGATGCTGCTGCCGGGCGAGCCCGTGCCGGTCAACGCCGTCGACGACCCGCGCCTCGTCAGCCGGGGCACCCCGACGCAGATCGTGTTCGAGGAGCAGGGCCTGCTCATCACCGCCGTCGGCGCCCCCCTCCAGAACGGCGGCCTCGGCGACGTGATCCGCGTGCGCAACACGGACACCAACCGCATCGTGCTCGGCACCGTCATGGCGGACGGCCGAATCCGGACCGGGGACCGCTGATGCGCCGCATCCTGGCGATCCTCGCGGCGCTCCTCCTCGCGCTCCCGACGCCCGCGCTGGCCGGCACGCGGATCAAGGACATCGCCACCCTGAAGGGCGTGCGCGACAACCAGCTCGTGGGCTACGGCCTCGTCACCGGCCTCCAGGGCTCCGGCGACACCCTGCGCAATGCGCAGTTCACCGAGCAGTCCCTGCAATCGATGCTCGACCGCATGGGCATCAACGTGCGCGACGCCCGCCTGCGCACCCGCAACGTCGCCGCCGTGATGGTGACCGCCGACCTGCCGCCCTATACCGGGACCGGCACGCGCATCGACGTCACCGTCACCTCGCTGGGCGACGCCACCTCGCTGAAGGGCGGCACCCTGCTGATGACGCCCCTGATGGGCGGCGACGGCTTGACCTACGCCGCCGCGCAGGGGCCGCTGGCGGTCTCGGGCTTCGTCGTCTCCGGCCAGGCCGAGAGCATCACCCAGGGCGTGCCCACCGCCGGGCGCATTCCCAACGGCGCCCTGATCGAGCGCGAGGTCCCGGGCACCTTCCGCGACCTGCCCGAACTCGTCTTCGAGCTGAAGAACCCGGACTTCAAGACCGCCACCATGGTGGCGGATGCCATCAACGCCTATGCGCTGGCCCGCTTCGGCCGCCGCGTGGCCGCCCCGCGCGACCAGCGCGCCATCGCGCTGATGCGGCCGAGCAACATCGCCCAGACCCGGTTCGTGGCCGAGATCGGCGACCTCACCGTCAATCCCGACACGCCGGCCCGCGTGGTCGTCGACCAGCGCACCGGCACGGTCGTGATCGGCCGCAACGTCCAGATCTCCACGGTGGCGGTCACCCACGGCAACCTCACCGTGCGGGTCACGGAGGCCCCCGAGGTGTCGCAGCCCGCCCCGTTCTCCAACGGTCAGACCGCGGTGGTGCCGCGCACCGAGGTGGCGATCAACGAGCAGTCGGGCCGCATGGCGATCATCGGCGGCTCCGATCTCCAGACCCTGGTGCGCGGCCTCAACAATGTCGGGCTCAAGCCCAGCGACATCATCGCGATCCTGCAGGCGGTGAAGACCTCGGGCGCGCTTCAGGCGGAGCTCGTGGTGCAATGAGGCAGGCGAACGATTTGGTTCGGCACTTCGATCCGGCCCGGTTGATCGTCGGGCTTCCGGCGCCGGCGCAACCCATGCGCGCCCTCGCCCTGATGGCGCTGCGGGTCCTCCTGTTCCTCGCGGTGCTGGCGGGCGCCTCGCTCGGCTTCGGCCCGGCGCGCGCCTTCGAGGGGGAGGGGCTTTCGGATACGGGCAAGCCGAGCATCCCGGGCAAGCC
>NZ_JAIEOF010000129.1 GCF_019750675.1 Methylobacterium sp. | reverse complement strand
GGCTCCAGTTCGTAGAGCGTCACGACGGGACCCGGGCGCACCGCCAGGATGTCGCCGCGCACGCCGAAATCCTGGACCGTCTGCTGGAGGTTGAGGGCGTTCTGCTCGAGCACGTCGGCATCGACCTCCTCCGTGTCGTTCAGGGGCGGCTCGGCCAGGAGTTCGAGGGAGGGATGCTCGTAATCGGCGTTCTCCACGAAGGACATCGGCACGTGCCGGCCGGCCGGGATGAGGAGCGGGCGCTCGGGCAGGATCGCGCGCGGCATGTGAACGGCGGGCAGCGGCCCGGCGGCGGGGGCCTCCGGGGCGGCCTCGACCTCGGGTGCGACGAACTCGGACGCCGGGCCTTCAGAGGCCGAGACCTCGGACGCCGGGACTTCCGGTAAGCCGGCCTCGGGTGCCTCGACCTGCCGCGGCTCGGCCTGGATCGGCGCGGGGGCCTCCGGCTCGGCGCCCGGGGCGCCCTTGGGGCTGCGCAGCAGTACCGGGCGCGGCGGGATCGCGGTGGGCACGAAGGCCGGTGCGGCGGCGCGGGGGGCCGGGACGAAGGGCGCCACCGGCACGAACTGGCTCGCAGCCGACAGGGCAGGGGAGGGGGCCGGAGCTGCCGGCAGAACCTCTGCGGTCACGGACGGGGCGGGCGCCGCTGGTCGGCCGGCACGGATCGCCGCGCGGGCCGCCATGGCGTGGAGCGGGGCGGGGCGAACCGGCGACGGGACGGGGAGCGCGTTGTCCTGGCCCTCGACGGGGCAGGGCGGGCCGAAGGTCTCGAACCGGACCACGTGCTCAAGGCGATAGGACGCGACCGGGGCCGGTGCGTTTGCGGGGAGCGGAGCGGGCGCGAACACCGGGGCGGCCAACTCGGGAGCCTCGACGGCCTCGATAGCAAGCGCTTCGGGCGTGTCCTCGGCAGGGGCCTCGGGCAGCGGCGCGGCCTCGGCCTGGATCGCCGACCAGGCGTCGAGGGCGGCGCCGTCGCGGCCGTCGAACCAGGCATGGACCTCGGACCAGTCCGGCACGTCCGACCAGTCGCGGTCGTCGAGGATCACCGGCGCCGGGACGGGCGCGACTTCGATCACGGCGGCGTCGGTGGCCGGGAGGTCCGCGCTCAGCGTTTGCGTGCTCGAAGCCTCGGCGCTGGGGCGGCCCTGGCGGCGATCGGGACTGCGGAAGAAGCGGACGCCGGGGGGCGCGACGAAGGGCTGACGCCAGAGGGGCTCGGGCACCTGCGCGGCCAGGGCCTCGGCCTCGGCCTGCGCCGCCTGCGCGGCCAGGGCCTGCGCCTCGGCCTCCGCGCGCAGGGCCTCCTGCTCGGCCTGCAGGCGCAGCGCCTCGGCTTCCGCCTCCGCGTGGGCCTGGGCGCGGGCGGCCCGCTCGGCATCCAGGGCGCGTTGGCGGCGCTCGTGCAGCACGGGGTCGGGGGTGCGGGTATAGCGCACGGCCGGGCTCGGCTCCGGCGCCGATGCGGCGGGACCGGCGGACGGGATCTCCCCAGTCTCGGGCATGATCGCGGCGGGGCGGCGCGGGGTCCGGATCAGCACGCGCGGGGCGGGCGTCTCGCCCTCCATCAGGCCCTCGTCGAACCGGGCCGACGGGTCGGCGCGGCGCGGGATCATGTCGAGGGTGGCGCGGTCGTCGAAGATTCCGGCGGGCCAGGCCTGGATCGCGGGCGCGGGCCGGAAGGCGAGGCCGACCTCGTTGCGGCCGACCAGGGCCTGCGGGCTCGTCATCCAGCTCGGGGTCGGGCGGGTGGCGGCCACGGTGTAATCCGGCCGCTGCGGCGGGCCGGCGAGGCGCCGCGAGAGGGTCGCCCGCAGGTTCATCAACCGGTGCGCGAGGGCGCCGATCGACAGGCCGAGGCGGTCGCCGCCCCGAACGGGACGCGAAGGATCACGATGGGAGTAGGGAAGCCGTCCCGATGCGCGCATGATTGGCCGGATGTACTCAATACGGGTCCGCCGCCGGGAGCGGCGCGGTTCGGCCAAGAGTTAGCGGCATCGTCGTTAACAGACGCTTGCCCCGACCGATCGGATGCGCGCCATCACGCCCACCCGTGTCCGCCACGCATGCCCGGGAGAGCGGCCTGTCCTGCAAGCGGCTTGCCCTGGAGGCGGCTTGCCCTGGAGACGGATGGCGGCAGGGGTTAAGGTGCGGGCCCGACCAGCCCGGAGCCCCGCCCCTTGTCCAGCCCCTCGGCGCTCGAAGCCCCGGCCCCCACACCTTCAGCCTCCATGGCCGACTTCCGCTCCCTCTACCGGCACGGCTTCGCCCGGGTCGCCGCCTGCACCACCCGTAGCCATCCCGCCGACCCCGCCCGCAATGCGCAAGGGATCCTCGCCCTCGCCCGGTCCTGCGACGAGGCCGGTGCGGCCGTGGCGGTGTTTCCGGAACTCTGCGTCTCGGCCTACGCCATCGAGGACCTGTTCCTGCAGGTGACGGTGCTGGACGCGGTGGAGGTGGCCATCGCCCGCCTCGTCGCGGAATCGGAAGGGCTTCGACCCGTCCTCGTCGTCGGCGCGCCCCTGCGCTGGGGCCACCGGCTCTACAACTGCGCGCTCGCGATCCATCGCGGCCGCGTGCTCGGGGTCGTTCCGAAGAGCTTCCTGCCGAACTACCGGGAATTCTACGAGAAACGCCACTTCGCCTCCGGCGCCGGCATCGCGGGGGAGAGCATCCGGATCGGTGGCCTGGACGCGCCGTTCGGCACCGACCTGCTGTTTTGCGCCGAGGACGTGCCCCACCTCGTGCTGGGCATCGAGGTCTGCGAGGACCTCTGGGTCCCCGCCTCCCCCGGCACCGACGCGGCGCTGGCCGGCGCCACGGTGCTCGCCAACCTGTCGGGCAGCCCGATCACGGTGGGCCGGGCGGAGTCCCGCGCGATGCTGACCCGCGCGGCCTCGATGCGCTGCCTCTGCGCCTACGTCTACGCGGCCGCCGGCACGGGGGAATCCACCACCGACCTGTCCTGGGACGGGCAGACCAGCATCGACGAGAACGGAGTCCGCCTCGCGGAAGGCCCGCGCTTCTCCACCGAGCCCGTGATGACGCTCGCCGACATCGACCTCGGACTTCTGGCGCAGGAGCGTCTCCAGGCCGGCAGCTTCGACGATTCCGGACGCGGACGGACCCTCGCCCACCGCCGCATCCCCTTCCGGCTCGCCCCGCCGGCCGGCGATCTCGGCCTGATGCGCCGCCTGGAGCGCTTCCCCTTCGTGCCGGCCGATCCGGGCCGCCTCGCGCAGGACTGCTACGAGGCCTACAACATCCAGGTGGCGGGCCTCGCCCAGCGCCTGGAGGCGACGGGCACGAAGCGGGTGGTCATCGGCGTCTCGGGCGGCCTCGATTCCACCCACGCCCTGATCGTGGTGGCCAAGGCGATGGATCGACTCGGCCTGCCGCGCACGAACATCCTGGCCTACACCCTGCCGGGCTTCGCCACCTCGGAGGGCACCAAGGCCAACGCCCACGCGCTGATGGCGGCTTTGGGCACAACCGCCCGCGAGATCGACATCCGCGAGGCCGCCACCGTGATGCTCACCGGGATGGACCATCCGTTCGGGCGTGGCGAGCCGGTCTACGACGTCACCTTCGAGAACGTGCAGGCGGGCCTGCGCACCGACTACCTGTTCCGCCTCGCCAATCAGAACGGCGCCATCGTCATCGGCACCGGCGACCTGTCGGAGCTGGCGCTCGGCTGGTGCACCTACGGCGTCGGCGACCAGATGAGCCATTATGGCGTCAATGCCGGCGTGCCCAAGACCCTGATCCAGCACCTGATCCGCTGGGTCATCGGCACCGGCCAGTTCGCGCCGGAGGTGGGCACGACCCTGGCCGCGATCCTCGACACCGAGATCTCGCCGGAACTCGTGCCGGTGGAGGCCGGCGCCAAGCCGCAGAGCACGCAAGGGGTGATAGGCCCCTACGCGCTCCAGGACTTCAACCTGTTCTACACCCTGCGCTACGGCTTCCCGCCCTCGAAGATCGCCTTCCTGGCGCTCCACGCCTGGGGGAATGCGGACGCCGGCGCCTGGCCGCCGGACTTCCCCGAATCCGAGCGCGGCGCCTACGACCTGCCCGAGATCCGGCGCTGGCTCGGCGTGTTCCTCAAGCGCTTCTTCGGCTTCAGCCAGTTCAAGCGCTCGGCCCTGCCCAACGGGCCGAAGGTCTCGGCCGGCGGAGCGCTGTCGCCGCGCGGGGACTGGCGTGCGCCCTCCGACGGCAGCGCCGAGCCCTGGCTGGCGGAACTCGCCCGCAACGTTCCGGAGACCTGATCGACACAGTGCTGTCCGATTGGCACCCTAGGGCGTAGCTTGGGTGGGCGAATCGGAGGTTGACCGATGCAGAATTACAACGTTTTCTGCCTCAGGAGCGTCGAGGGCCTGTGCTGCGCCGTGCCGGAGAGCCGGGCCGTGCCCCCCTTCCTCGGGAACGGGCGCTGGGCCTTCGGGGGCAAGCTCGACGATCCGGCCGACGCGCCGTCCGACTTCGACGACCGGGCCGCCGAGACCGCGGTGCGCTTCAACGGCTTCTACCTGTTCCAGACCATGGATACGCGCTTCCAGTGAGCCCGGCCGGATCGCACCGCTCCGGGTCGCGGATTCTGGCGATCATTCCTTAAGGGGCGCCGTGCCAGGATCCGCCATCGTTGGGGGCCCGTGAGCCGGAGAACGACCCCTTGCCGGAGAAGGCCATGTCGGAGCATCGCAGGGAAGTTCGCCAGAAGACGTTCCTCAAGGGGCGGATCATCTTCAACAAGGGCGCCTCATCCATGGACTGCCTGGTGCGGGACCTGTCCGCTTCCGGCGCCCGCCTCGCGCTGACCGAGACCACGACCCTGCCCGAGGGCTTCGACCTCTACATTCCGCAGAAGGAGAAGACCTACCGCGCCAGCCTGTGCTGGCGCCGGGCCGACGGCATCGGCGTGACCTTCGTGGACGAGGCGGTTCCGGCGCCGCAGGCGGTCGCACCGGTGCCCGTGGCGGCCCCGATCTCGGCGCCGGACGACGCCGCGTCGATGCTCGCCCTGGTGCGCCGGATCAGCGAACTCGAGGCCGAGAACGCCGCCCTGCGGCGGCTGCTCGCCAGCCTGCCGGCCAGCGCCGCCTGAACCCGCGCCTCATCCGGCCGCCAATGCCGCGCGGATGCGGGCGGCATGTTCCGCCAGCGTGGCCTTGTCGGCCATGCCGCCGGTGTGGCGCTGCAGGGGCACGCCCTCGAAGCGCGGCACGATGTGGACGTGGAGGTGGAACACCGTCTGGCCGCCCGCCGGCTCGTTGTACTGGAACACCGTCAGGCCCTCGGCCGCGAAGGCCGTCTTCACCGCGCGGGCGACGCGCTGCACCGTGCGCGCCACGGCCGCGAGGGAGTCCGGGTCCGCGTCGAGGAGCCCGCGCGCCGGGGCCTTGGGGATCACCAGGGTGTGGCCGTCCCCTTGCGGCATCACGTCCATGAAGGCGAGGGTGTCGGCATCCTCGTAGACCCGCTCGGCCGGGATCTCTCCGCGCAGGATCTTGGCGAAAATGTTGTCGGGGTCATAAGCGGGCGCGTGGTGCGTGTCGGTCATGGCGGCCGGCTCCGGATTTGGCTCGTGCGATCGGCGCGCACGATGCACAGGCCGGTGCGCCGCGTCCACCGCGCGCAGGCTCGATCCGCCCCGTCCCGGCTTCCGCACGAACGGGACCGCCGAATGATCCGTGTGCGGCGAACCTTCCGGCCGGCCGGCGCGTTGCCTGCGCTTTGCCACCCAGCGGCAACGCTTGCCTGGAGGCGCTCGCCCGGAGACGCGCTTCGCGGCGCGGCGCGCCGGGGCCACGCCACCGGGCGCCCGCCCGCACAGCCTTGAGAGACCCGCCCCGCATGGCCCACGAGAGCACCAGCGCCATCTACACCGCGGCCGGCGCCAACCTCGCCATCGCGGCGGCCAAGTTCGTCGGGGCCTTCCTCACGGGCAGCTCGGCCATGCTGGCGGAGGGCGTCCACTCGGTGGTGGACACCACCAACCAGATCCTGCTGCTGATCGGCATGAAGCGCGCGCAGCGCCCGGCCACGGCGGCGCATCCCTTCGGCTACGGGCGCGAAATATACTTTTACGCCTTCATCGTCGCGCTGTTCATCTTCCTCGGCGGCGGCGCCTTCGCGATCTACGAGGGCATCCACAAGCTCCAGCACCCGGAGCCGGCGGCGGACGCGACGTTCCTCGGCTACCACCTCTCGGGCTTCTGGGTGAACGTGGCGATCCTGGGCTTCGCGGTGCTGGCCGAAGGCTATTCCTGCTACGTCGCCCTGAAGGCGTTCTGGGCGGAGAAGGGCAGCCGCCCGCCGCTCGCCGCCATCCGCCGCTCCAAGGATCCGTCCCTGTTCACGGTCCTGGCGGAGGACGTGGCGGCGCTGATGGGCCTCGTGGTGGCGCTCGCGGGCGTGGTCCTCGCCCACATCCTCGACATGCCGTCCCTGGACGG
>NZ_JAIEOF010000329.1 GCF_019750675.1 Methylobacterium sp. | reverse complement strand
CGACAACGCAGCGTCGCGCCTGGAGCCACAGGGCGGTGCGCATTTCGATGTGCTGGTGATCGGGGCCGGTATTTCGGGCCTCAGCGCGGCCCACGCCCTGCAGACCAAGTGTCCCGGCAAGAGCTACGCGATCCTCGAGGCCCGCGACTCGCTCGGTGGAACCTGGGACTTGTTTCGCTATCCCGGCCTGCGCTCGGATTCCGATCTCTACACTTTCGGCTTCAGCTTCCGGCCGTGGACCGAGGACACGTCGATCGCCGACGCGCCCTCGATCCTGAACTACCTGCGCGCCACCGCCGAGGCGTTCGGCATCGACCGTGAGATCCGCTTCGGCCAGCGCGTGGTGTCCGCGGCCTGGGACACATCGGAGGCGCGCTGGACCCTGCAGGTCGAGGCGGGACAGGAGCGCATCGCCTATACCTGCGGCTTTCTCTATGTCTGCGCCGGCTACTACGACTACGCGGACGGCTATCGCCCGGACTGGCCGGGCACGGAGCGCTTTGCGGGGCCCATCGTGCATCCGCAGGCCTGGCCCGACGACCTCGACTATGCCGGCAAGCGCGTCGTGGTGATCGGCAGCGGCGCCACCGCGGTGACGCTGGTGCCGGCGATGGCAAGGCGCGCCGACCACGTGACCATGCTGCAGCGCTCGCCCACCTACATCGTGGCGCTGCCCGCGCGCGACCGCATCGCCAACTGGCTGAAAGCCCGCCTGCCGGGGCCTATCGCCCATCGCCTCGCGCGCTGGAAGAACATAGGCCTGAGCATTCTCTTCTATCAGTTCGCGCGGCGGAAACCCGAGACGCTGACGCAGCGCATCCTCGACGGCATCCGCAAGCAACTTGGACCCGACTACGATGTCGGCAAGCATTTCACGCCGCGCTACAAGCCATGGGACCAGCGCCTCTGCCTTGTGCCGGACGGCGACCTGTTTCAAGCGATCCGCACTGGCAAGGTGAGCGTCGAGACCGACACGATCACGCGCTTCACCGAGGACGGGCTGGAACTCGCTTCCGGAAAGACCCTTTCGGCCGACATCGTCGTGAGCGCCACCGGCTTGAAGATGAAGCTGATGGGCGGCGTGCAGGTCAGCGTCGATGGCGTCATGCTCGAACCGGCCGAACATTACTTGTACAAAGGCATGATGTTGAGCGACGTGCCGAACCTCGCCATCGCCCTCGGCTACACCAACGCCTCCTGGACGCTGAAATGCGAGTTGACGGCGGCCTATGTCTGCCGCCTCCTGCGCCGCATGGACAGGCGGGGCAAGGCGTGGTGTGTGCCGCGCCGCGGAAAGGCCACCGGCGATGCGCCACTGATCGGCTTCAGCTCGGGCTATGTCACGCGCGCGCGTGACCTGATCCCGAAGCAGGGCACCGCGTCGCCATGGAAGCTTCACCAGAATTACATGCTCGATCTCGCCGGCCTCCGCTACGGCCGGCTGGATGACGGCGCGATGGTGTTCGGCGGCCGGCGCACCGACACCCGGCGGGCGGCCTGAACACCGCCTGCCGCGGGGCGGACGGCTGCATCCGGCCTCATCGCCGCGCCCGTTGGGCTCCGCGCCCTCCGCCGTCGAACGGGGCGGACATCCGTCGCACCGAGGCTTTGTGAGGGCAGGAACCGACCGCATGTTCGATCTCAAGGGACGCACCGCCCTCGTTACGGGCGCGGGCAGCGGCATCGGCCGGGCCATCGCGGTCTCGCTCGCCGGGCGTGGCTGCAACCTCGCCCTCGCCGACGTGAACGAGGCGGGCTTGGCCCAGACCGCGCAGCCCCTCGCCGGGAGCGTTCGGGTCACTTGCCACCGCCTCGACGTCACCGACCGGGAGGCCGTCTCGGCGTTGCCGGCGGCGGTGGCCGCAGCGCATGGCGGCCTCGACCTCCTCGTCAACAACGCGGGCGTGGCCCTGGCCGGTACGTTCGCGCAGGTGAGCGAGGCCGACTTCGAATGGCTGATCGAGGTGAACTTCTGGGGCGTCGTACGCATGACCCGGGCCTTCCTGCCGATGCTGCAGGCATCTCCCGAAGCGCGGATCGTCAACCTGTCGAGCCTCTACGGCCTGATCGCCCCGCCGGGCCAGACCGCCTACGCGGCGAGCAAGTTCGCGGTTCGCGGATTCTCGCAGGCGCTTGCCCACGAGTTAGAGGGCGGTACGGTCGGCGTGACCGTGGTGCATCCCGGCGGTGTCGCCACATCGATCGCCGATTCGGCGCGGGCCACCGCGGCCCTCTCGACGGAGGAGTTGGAGCGCGGGCGCCGCATCGCCAACAGTCTCCTGACGATGCCGCCCGCCCAGGCCGGGGACATCATCGTGCGCGGCGTCGAGCGACGGCGGCGACGCATCCTCGTCGGCACCGACGCCAGGATCGCCTCGCTGATCGAGCGCCTCATGCCGGTTTCCTACTGGGGCGTCTTGAACCGCATGAAGGGAGAGCGCATGTGACCACGCCCTTGCTGACCGCGTTCGCAGTGGGCGCCCTCGTCCTCGCCGCCCTGATGGGCTCTGCCTTCGTCCTCACGTGGCTCATTGCCCGGGGCGTCACACGGCGCCTGCCTCCGCGTGGGCGCTTCCTCGATCTGCCGCAGGGCCGCATCCATTACCTGGAGGCCGGGAGCGGCCGGCCGCTCGTCTTCGTGCACGGTCTCGGCGGACAGCTCGGCAACTTCGCGTATGCCCTGCTCGACAGGCTCTCGGACCGGTTCCGGGTGGTGCTGATCGACCGGCCGGGGTCCGGCCACTCACCGCGATCCTGGCGCGCGCCCGCCGGCCTGCCGGGCCAGGCCGACAGGATCTCGGGTGTGATCCGTCACCTCGGGCTCGAGCGCCCGATCGTGGTCGGGCATTCGCTGGGCGGCGCGGTCGCCCTCGCGCTCGGCCTCGGACATCCGCGCCTCATCGGCGGTCTCGCGCTGATCGCGCCCCTGACGCAGCCGCAGGACACGGTCCCCGCACCGTTCCGGCTCCTCGCCATCCGCTCGTCCCTCCTGCGGCTGGCCGTTGCCTGGACCCTCGCGACGCCACTGGCCATTCTGCGCAGCCGAAGCGTCCTGGCCACGGTGTTCGGGCCGGACGCGGTGCCGGCCGATTTCGGAACGCGGGGCGGCGGCCTGCTCGGCCTGCGGCCATCCAGCTTCTACGGCGCCTCGATGGACCTGAACGCGGCCGGTGCGGACATGCCGGCGCTGGCGGCGCGCTACCCCGACCTCGCCGTGCCCGTCGCCGTCCTCTACGGAACGGGCGATCGTGTGCTCTGCCCGTCCGAGCATGGGGAGGGCTTGAAGCGGGCATGGCCCGGTACGCGCCTCGACCTCGTACCGGGCGGCCACATGCTGCCGGTCACGGATCCCGACCGTGTCGCGGCGTGGATCGCGGCGATCGCGGCAGAGATGACGCCAGCGGAGGCGGCGCCCCATACGGCCGCGCCATCGGCGCCAGAGAGTTCGTAAGTCCAGCAAAACTCCGACTTCGGCTTCGATGAATGCCCCCTCGGGCAGATCGGTATGATAAGCGTTGCTCGCCCCGCTAATGCGAGTGTCCCGACCGCTGCTGCGACGGTGCCGCCGCTCGCAGAGCGGTCACGTGGGTTGGTGCGGACGCTTTCACGATGCCGACGCTCAGGTCGGGTCTGGGCTGCCGATCTTGGAGCGGACGCTCCCTTGGACGTCTCCGGTGCCGCGGGGAGATCAGAGAATCTGGCCCGGAAACGGGCAAGCCGAAGACCGCGAACCCTCAGATTTCGACCCAACTCAGCCGCACAGGATGTTTTCGTTGCGGCTAGACGGCAGACGTGAGCACCCACTCCTGCGGATGGCTCAAACCGGCTCAGACGGAAGGACGCGTGTGGCCCTGCGGTGGATCCTCGTGACGGCCGGCGGGATCATCGCCGGTCGAGTTCTGGTCAATACCTTGGCTCGGCGGCGTGCCAGGCAGGCCCGAAGCGCGGATTTGGGCCGCCTTGCGGTGAGGCAGGTCCGCGTCGACGGCAAGACGATGCATGCCCGCGTCTCGGTTGACGCCGTACCGGATGACCGTCTGCCCGTGATCCTGGTCCACGGGCTCGGGATGTCCAGCCGCTACATGATCCCGCTCGCACGGCATCTGGCTCCTCATTTCAGAGTCTATGCGCCTGACCTGCCCGGCTTCGGCTTGAGCGAGAAACCCCACCGAACGCTCACGGTGCGCGAACTCGCGGACGCACTGGCGACCTGGATGCATGCGGTGGGCGTGGCGCGCGCAGCGTTTGTCGGCAATTCACTGGGCTGCGAGGTGTTGGTCGAATTGGCGCTCCTTCATCCGCAGCTTGTCGAACGCCTCGTGCTGCAGGGTCCCACGCCGGACCCGGAGGCGCGTGGCCTCGTCCGGCAAATCGTGGGCTTCTTCGCCATCGCACCGTTCGAGCGCTGGTCGCTCGCATGGGTGGCGTTCACCGACTATGCCCGCGGCGGGATCGGACGCTACATCCTGACCCTGCGCAGCATGGTCGACAATCACATTGCGCAGAAGGTCCAGCGGGTCACGCAGCCGACGCTCGTGGTATGGGGCACGCGCGACTACATCGTCCCGCATACATTCGTCGCGAGCCTCGCCGGGTCCCTGCCACATGGCCGGCTTGCGGTCATCCCGGACGTGGCTCACGGGATCAACTACTCGCATCCGGAAGCTTTCACTGCGGTCCTCCTCCCGTTTCTCTTCGGTGACGCGGAGAGAGCCCGTCGCACGGAGCCGAGCCCCGGCGGTCAGCGTATCGTAGCGCGTCAGTGATGGTGGCCTGATCGACAGGTCCACCCACGTGCCCTTCGTTTGGCCCCGAGCTTCCGTCTGCGATTAACGGCCGGCGGCTCCTGAAGTCTGGTTCGTGCTCTGAATGTCCCATTTTTCATCTCCCGACCGGCCCATGTGGGCAGAGAGAGTAGGGATGCCGCGAACGCGGGCCGCGCGTCACCAGTGCAACGTTTAGGGTGTGCTTCGCGGACCTGTCAGGCCGAGAAGCAGACTGGCTGCGTCCGACCTAACCCGGTCGTCCATACGGCCGTAATGGCCGCCGGATCGCGGACCACAACGACCGGTCCCCTCGGAATGCGGACCAAGGCGAGACAGCCCTTCCTATCGCCGCGGCAGGCGGTGCAGCGCCGTCAAGAAGGCGTCCACGTCCGCGCGGGTGTTGTAGAAGGCCAGCGAGGCCTGCACCGACTGGTCGACGCCGAAACGGCGTAGGGCCGGAAGGGCGCAATGGTGGCCCGAGCGCACCGCGATGCCGTGGGCATCGAGATGGTGGGCCACAGCCTCGTTGGCGTGCCCGTCGATGACGAAGGACATCACGCTCGCCTTCTGGCGGGCGATGCCGATCGGGCCCAGACCCTTCACGTCGGCGAGGCCGGGCCGCATCGGGGCGACGCCGGGGCCGCACGCGCAGATCATCGAGGCGGTGAAGCCGATCGCGGCGCAGCGGGGGCTCGATCTCCAGATCATCGAGTTCTCCGGCTACGTCGTGCCGAACGAGGCCCTCTTGCCCGGCGAGATCGAGGCGAACTCGTTCCAGAACCAGCCCTTCCTCGACAACCAGAAGGCCGACCGAGGCTACCGGATCACCGGTGTCGGCCTCACGGTGAACTTCCCCCTCGGCATCTATTCGAAACGCCACCGGAGCTTCGACGCGGTGCCGAACGGCGGCATCGTGGCGATCCAGAACGACCTGACCAATGGCGGGCGCTCGCTGCTCCTCCTGCAGGACAAGGGCGTGATCAAGATGGCCCCCGGCAAAGGGTTCAAGCCGACGGTGGCCGACATCGTCGAGAATCCGCGCAGGCTCCGCTTCATCGAGGTGGACGCGGCCCAGACGCCCCGTGCCCTCGACGACATGGACGCTGCGGCGGTCAATACCAACTACGCGACGCCCGCCGGCCTGAAGCCCTCCGACGCGGTCCGGAAGGAGGAGCCGAAGGGCCCCTACGTGAACATGCTGGCGGTCCGCGAGGCCGACAGGGACAAGCCCTGGGTCAAGGCCCTAATGGAGAGCTACCGCATGCCTGGGACCAAGGCCTTCGTGGAGACGACCTTCGGCGGGACGGTGCTCACGACCTGGTAGGCCGCGCCGGTCAGGCGGTCTGCCCCACCGGACGCGGGGGGCGGGGTGAGGGACTGGTCCAGCAGGGTCGGCAGGGTGCGTGCGGTCCGATCCTGGGCCGCCACGTCCCCGGAGCGAGGCGCATCGAGCGTGACCGTCGTAGGTCTTCGAGAGGTCCTGGATCGTCAGCATCGCGGTGTGTCCGAAGCCATGTCCGTGGCGGGGCCGGTCCTAAAGCACGCCGCAGCTGACATCCTGCCAGCGCAGCAGCGGGCGGCTCGCCAGGACGAGGAGACCGTCGGCG
>NZ_JAIEOF010000466.1 GCF_019750675.1 Methylobacterium sp. | reverse complement strand
GCGGACTCATGCGCCGCGGACTCGTGCGTCGTGGCGAGGCCGCCTTCCAGCAGCGCGTCGGCCGCGCCGATCGCCGGCTCGCCCTCGGGACGGTCTTCGGACGCCTCGGAGGTCACGCTCTCGGAGGTCCGGGCCACCTTCGCGGCGTTGCCGTCGCGACGGCCGCGCGAGCGGCGGCGGGGCTTGCGCTCCTCGCGCTCCCGGTGCTCCTCCGCCTCGCGGGCGTCGTCCTCCAGCAGCGCCTGCCGGTCGGCCAGCGGAATCTGGTAATAGTCCGGGTGGATCTCGCTGAAGGCGAGGAAGCCGTGGCGGTTGCCGCCGTACTCGATGAAGGCCGCCTGGAGCGAGGGCTCCACACGGGTCACCTTGGCGAGGTAGATGTTACCGCGAAGCTGACGCCGGTTGGCGGCCTCGAAGTCGAATTCCTCGACCCGCGACCCGTGAACCGTGACGACCCGGGTCTCCTCCGGGTGCATCGCGTCGATGAGCATCTTGTTGTTGTTGGCCATGACGAACTTTCGACATGGCGGTCGACGTCGTTCTCCTCGAACCGCGCGGTCCCGATGGTGCGCCCCCCGATCCCGACGCATCGGATGGTGGGGTCAGCGCACGTGACGACCCGGGGAAGGGGGTCGCGGAAGCTGTGGGGAAGGGATTGCCGCCAACCGCCGTAGGGCGCCGGATCTCGGCGCGCGTGGGGTTGATCCTGGCCAGGGTCGACGAGAAGGCGGCGCCACGCGAAACGCGCAGGCGTTGAACACGAGCAACGGCAACCGATGCTGTGTGTCCGCTCATTCTCTCCCTGACCTCGCGAAGACTGTGTGTGGGCTCGTCCGAAGACAGGCCGTGCACTCCAAGAACGGTGCGGCGGCCCGATCGGAAGCCGCCGAATGAACCGACTCCCACCCGGATTTGAAGCGCCGCATCGTCCGACGTGAAACGGTCTGACGCGAAGAGCCGACTGCGAAGGCGATCCCGCATGAAGCCGGACCGCGCCCGCGGGCCGCGGAGCAAACCGCGCGGCACCGGGAAGGGGACCCTACCATTACAGAGCGTCGCGACCTTTTGGCAAGGACCTTCATCGGAAAGGGCCCGCGCCGGCACGGACCTTCATTCGCCGAGATCCGCCTTCGCCCGCCGGGCCGCGCTGTCGCCGAAGGGCCACAAGGCCTCGCGAATCGGAACGCGGGGTTTGAGGAACGGTTAACCATCCCGTCCGTATCCCTTAAGCGCACGGCTCGCCGAAGCGCGTTCGCGAGCCAGCCCCTCCAGGGACGAAAGCCGGACCGATGCCGATACGCTCGCCCCTGCTCCGCTCCGCCGCCGTGGCACTTCTCGCCGCCGGCATGGTGCCCGCCGGCACCCTGCGTCCCCTGGCCCAGGACGGCGACAAGGCCCGCGCGACCGCGCGGGGCGCCCAGGCCGCCGTCGCCATCGCGGCCGAGCTCTCGACGAACGCGGGCACCACCCGGCTGACCCTGACGCTCTCGAAGGCCATCGAGGCCAAGGCCTTCGTGATGGAGCGGCCGGACCGGGCCGTGATCGACCTCGCCGAGGTGAACTTCCAGCTCGGCCCCGAGACCGGACGCAAGCGCGACGGGCTCGTCTCCTCCTTCCGCTACGGGCTGTTTGCCCCCGGCCGCTCGCGCATCGTCGTCGACCTCGCCCAGCCCGCCAGCGTCGGGCGGATCGAGACCGTGACCCGCCCCCGCGACGGCGCCGTGCTCCTCAGCGTCGAGTTCCAGCGCGCCGACCGCGACGCTTTCCGTCGCGCCGCCGTGGCGAGCGACCCGGCGCCGGCCCAGCGCAAGGCCGCCGCACCGGAGCCGACGGATGCCCGCCCCCTCATCATGGTGGATGCCGGCCATGGCGGCACCGACCCGGGCGCCATCGCGGCCACGGGCGTGTTCGAGAAGGACATCGTCTTCGGCTTCGCTCAGGCCCTGGTGACACGGCTCGAAGCCGGCGGCCGCTACCGGGTGCGCATGACCCGCGAACGGGACGTGTTCGTGCCGCTCTCCGAGCGCGTCCGCCTCGCCCGAGAGGCGAAGGCCGACCTGTTCGTCTCGATCCACGCCGACTCGATCTCGTCGGCCCCGCAGGTGCGCGGCGCCACCATCTACACCGGCTCCGAGAAAGCCACCGACGCCGAATCGGCCAAGCTCGCCGAGCGCGAGAACCGGGCCGACGCCGCCGCCGGCACCGAGTCGAACGAGGGGCCAGGCCACGTCGCCGACATCCTGCAGGACCTTACCCTGCGGGAGACCCGCACCTTCTCGTCGGGCTTCGCCAAGGACCTGATGGCCCATCTCGGGCCCGTGATGGAGATGAGCGCCAAGCCGCACCGCGAGGCCGGCTTCCAGGTGCTGCGCTCGCCCGACGTGCCTTCCGTGCTGGTCGAACTCGGCTACCTGTCGAGCAAGCGCGACCTCGATCTGCTCCAGTCCGAGGGCTGGCGGGCCGAGGTCACCGGCGGCATGGCCAAGGCCATCGACGCCTTCTTCGGCAACCGCACCTCCCTGACCCGCCCGGTTCCGCCCCGGCGCTCGGCGGCAATCGCCCCAGTTTCACCATAGAATGGTTGTGAAACCGGGGCTCGCAACGCCCCGGCCGGATCGACGTCGATGAGCCTCGACGGGAACCGTCGCGGGCACCCTGAGCCTACGCCACCCATCGCACGCGCCTCGCCCGCAAGATCGCGGCGAGACCCTTGCATCGAGGCCCTTGCATTTCGGGCCGGGACACGGTCCAGGGAGCACACGCCACGGTGGCGGGTGCTCTCGCGGCCGGCGGGCGGCGGCGGATCATCGACGGACGGGACCCGGATGCGCTTCATCCTTCGTTTCTTCGGCTTCCTGTTCAGCATCGGCGCGATGGTCTTCGTGATCGGCGCCGCGGGGGCGGCGTTCTTCTACTGGAAGTTCAGCCAGGACCTGCCGGACCACGCCGCGCTCGCCAATTACGAGCCGCCGGTGATGAGCCGCGTCCACGCGGCGGACGGCTCCCTGCTCGCCGAATACGCCACCGAGCGCCGGCTCTACCTGCCGATCCAGGCGATGCCGAAGATCGTGGTCGCGGCGTTCCTCTCGGCCGAGGACAAGAATTTCTACAAGCACGGCGGCGTCGACCCCGAGGGGCTGGTCCGCGCCGCGCTGACCAACTTCAAGAGCGGCAAGAAGCAGGGCGCCTCGACCATCACCCAGCAGGTGGCCAAGAACTTCCTGCTGTCGCCGGAGCAGACCTTCGAGCGCAAGGCCAAGGAGGCGCTGATCGCCTTCCGGATCGAGGCCGCCTACTCAAAGGACAAGATCCTCGAACTCTACCTCAACGAGATCTTCCTCGGCACCATCGTACCCGGCCGCAACCTGCATGGGGTCGCGGCGGCCGCACTCGATTATTTCGGCAAGTCCGTCCACGAGCTGACGATCAACGAAGCGGCCTACCTCGCCGCCCTGCCCAAGGGGCCGAACAACTACCACCCCTACCGCCAGACCCAGAAGGCGCTGGACCGGCGCAACGAGATCATCGGCCTGATGGCCCAGAACGGGTACATCACCAAGGAAGAGGCCGAGGCCGCCCGCAAGATGCCGCTCGGGGTCAATCCGCGCGTCGCCTTCGCCAACGCCGCCAACGCCAACTACTTCACCGAGGAAGTCCGCCGCGAGATCGCCGAGCGCTACGGCGAGAAGAAGCTCTACGAGGGCGGCCTGTCCGTGCGCGCCACCCTCGACCCGAAGATGCAGGCCTGGGCCCGCAAGGCGCTGGTGGACGGCCTGATCCGCTACGACCAGTCCCATGGCTGGCGCGGCGCGCAGGCCAAGGTCGACCTCGTCGGCCGCGACTGGGGCCTGGCCGTCTCGGAGGTCTCCGGCCTCGGCGACGTCGCTCCCTGGCGCCTGGCGGTGGTGCTGAGCACCAACGGCGGCGCCGCGCAGATCGGCCTCCAGCCCCGCCGCGAGGCCTCCGGCCACGTCTCCAAGGACCGCGAGACCGGCACCATCGGCGCCGACGGCACCCGCTGGACCGGACGCTCGCCCGCCGCCGCCCTGAACCCGGGCGACGTGGTCTACGTGGAAGCCATCGACGGGGGCCGCGGCCTTTACCGCCTGCGCCAGCGCCCGGAGATCTCCGGCGCCATCGTGGCGATGGACCCCTATACGGGCCGCGTCCACGCCATGGTGGGCGGCTTCTCCTACGACGAGAGCCAGTTCAACCGCGCCACCCAGGCGATGCGCCAGCCCGGCTCCTCGTTCAAGCCGATCGTCTACTCGGCGGCCCTCGACAACGGCTACACCCCGTCCTCCATCGTGCAGGATTCGCCGATCACCATCGAGGCGGGCCCCGGCCAGGAGGCCTGGACGCCCTCGAACTACGACGGCAAGTCCGGCGGCCCGCACACGCTGCGCTACGGCATCGAGCACTCGAAGAACCTGATGACGGTGCGCCTGGCCAAGGACGTGGGCATGCCGCTCATCGCCGAGTACGCCCGCCGCTTCGGCGTCTACGACGACATGCTGCCCGTGCTGCCGATGTCGCTGGGTGCGGGCGAGACCACCGTCATGCGCATGGTCACCGCCTATTCGATGCTCGCCAACGGCGGCCGGCGCATCCGCCCGACCCTGATCGACCGCATCCAGGACCGGGTCGGCGAGACCATCTACAAGCACGACACCCGCAAGTGCCTCGGCTGCGACGCCGACAAGTGGTCGGGCCAGGACGAGCCCAAGCTGGTGGACGATTCCGAGCAGGTCCTCGATCCGCTCACCGCCTACCAGATGACCTCGATCATGGAGGGCGTGGTCCAGCGCGGCACCGCCACGATCCTGAAGCAGGTCGGCAAGCCGCTCGCCGGCAAGACCGGCACCACCAACGACGCCAAGGACGCGTGGTTCGTAGGCTTCTCGCCGGACCTGGCCGTCGGCGTCTATCTCGGCTTCGACAAGCCGCGCTCCCTCGGCGACCGGGCCACCGGCGGCGGCCTCGCCGCCCCGATCGCCCTCGACTTCCTGAAGCAGGCGCTCAAGGACAAGCCGCCGACACCGTTCCGCGTGCCCCCGGGCATCAAGCTGATCCGCGTCTCGGCCTCCTCCGGCATGCGCGCGGGCTCCGGCGACGGCCCCGGCACCATCCTGGAGGCCTTCAAGCCCGGCACCGCCCCGCCGGACGCCTACGTCGCCGCCCCGCGGGACCGTGACAGCGCCCCGGCTGCCGTGCCAGCGGACGCGGACCGCGCCGCCCAGGCCGGCGGCCTGTACTGAATCCACGCCACGCGTGCCGCCGGGACGAACACGGTCCGGCGACGCATTTCTTCGCTTGCGGTCAGGGAGCCGTCCCATCGGCGGCGAGGGCCCTGGAGGCGGCCTCCAGGCTCAACTGACCGTCGGCGACGAGGTGGGCGAAGCCGTGTACGATGGCCCAGGCGCGGAGCGTCGCCGGCCCGATGGTCCGGATTTCGCACGCATCGCCCCCGGATACGGCGCGGCCCGAAGCGACCCGGTCGAGTGCCCGCAAGGCCTCGAGGGCGGCACTGGCGAGGTCGGGAAAATTCGCCTTGCACAGGCTGCTGCCGAACATCAGCAGGAAGCACGGGCGTTCCGCCACGGCGAAGGCGAGGTAGGCTTCCCCCATCGCCGCGAGATCGTCCCCCGCCGCCTCGAGGCGCGCGCGCAGGCGGCCGAACCCCTCGGCCGCGACCCCGGCCAGGAGAGCATCCCGGCTCGGAAAATGCCGGTAGGGCGCATTGTGCGAGACGCCCGCCACGCGGGCGACCTCACGCAGACTCACCGCCCCGATACCGTCCCGGTGCAGGATCCCCAAGGCCGCGTCCAGCAGCGAGCGCCTGAGATCGCCGTGGTGATACGGCGCCTTTTCGGATGTTGACACTGCCAACTTCATTCCTCATGTTGTCCGCGTCAACATAGCAGGTACGTGGAGAGACGGCATGACGCTCGAGCCCCTGATCGCCTCGGGCCCCGTCATTCAGGCGCATGCGCTGGCGGCGATTCTCGGAATCGGTCTCGGCACCCTCCAGTTCGCGATGCCGAAGGGCACGCCGGGGCATCGCCGGCTCGGACGGGCCTGGGTCGGCCTCCTCGCCTTCGTCGCCCTCTCGTCCTTCGGCATCCACGAATTGCGGCAGGTCGGCCCCTTCAGTTGGATTCACGGCCTTTCGATCCTCACCCTGGGCGTGCTCGCCGCCGGCATCGCCCTGGCCCGGGCGGGGCGGATCGCGGCGCATCGCTGGACGATGATCGGTCTGTTCGTCGGCGGGCTTCTCGTCACCGGCCTGTTCACGCTGGTGCCGGGCCGGGTCATGTACCGGGTCCTCTTCACCACTTAGACCAAGTCTCAGTGAGCCTGACCCATAGG
>NZ_JAIEOF010000320.1 GCF_019750675.1 Methylobacterium sp. | reverse complement strand
CGAGGCCGGAGGTCAACGCCCGACAGCGCGATGCGCCCTCGGGCGAGCTTCGCGTTGGGGAACAGGACGTCGGCCCCGCTTCACCCGTCGTCGTCGAGTCCCGATGCCCAACGCTGCCGCGAACACGACCCTGCGCATCGAGGATGCGGTGAACGATACCTGCCCCTGGTCGGGCAAGCCGATCGCGGCCGACTCGCTGACCCTCTACAACGGCGCGGTGGTGGGCTTCTGCAACCCGGAATGCCGGGACAAGTTCGCCAAGGCGATCCGCGGCTTCGAGGACGCGCTCCAGGCGCGCCGGGCGGAGAGCGCGGGCGTCAACCAGTGATCGACCCGATGACGATGCCGGTCCAGGGAGCCTGACGCATGTTCGAAGGCCTGTCCGATCGCCTCTCCGGGATTCTCTCCGGCCTCACGCGCCGCGGCGCGCTGACCGAGGCCGACGTCACCGCCGCCCTGCGCGAGGTCCGGCGCGCCCTGCTGGAGGCCGACGTCGCCCTCGAGGTGGTGCGCGGGTTTACCGAAAAGGTGCGCGAGAAGGCGGTCGGCGCCGTCGTCCTGAAGTCGGTCACCCCCGGCCAGATGGTCGTCAAGATCGTCAACGACGAGCTCGTGGCGATGCTCGGCTCGGACGCGAGCATCATCGACCTCAACGCCCCCGCGCCCGTGGCCATCCTGATGGTCGGCCTGCAGGGTTCGGGCAAGACCACCACCACCGCCAAGATCGCCCGCCGGCTGGTTTCCCGCGACAAGCGCCGCGTGCTGCTGGCCTCCCTTGACACCCGCCGCCCGGCGGCGATGGAGCAGCTCGCGATCCTGGCCAAGCAGGTCGAGGTCGAGAGCCTGCCGATCGTGGCCGGCCAGTCGGCGGTGCAGATCGCGCGGCGCGCCATGGACGCCGCCCGCCTCGGCGGCTTCGACGTGGTCATGCTCGACACCGCCGGCCGCATCACCCTCGACGAGGCGCTGATGGCGGAGGCGGCCGAGGTCAAGGCCGCCACCAACCCGCACGAGGTGCTCCTCGTCGCCGACGCGCTGACCGGCCAGGACGCGGTGAACACCGCCCGCGCCTTCGACGAGCGCCTCGGCGTCACCGGCATCGTGCTGACCCGCATGGACGGCGATTCGCGCGGCGGCGCGGCCCTCTCGATGCGCGCCGTCACCGGCAAGCCGATCAAGCTCGTGGGCACCGGCGAGAAGGTCGACGCCCTGGAGGAGTTCCACCCCTCCCGCGTCGCCAACCGCATCCTCGGCATGGGCGACATCGTCTCCCTCGTGGAGAAGGCGGCCGAGACCATCGACCACGAGCAGGCGCTCCGCACCGCGGAGAAGATGCGCAAGGGCAAGTTCGACCTCGACGACCTGTCGATGCAGCTCGCCCAGATGGAGAAGATGGGCGGCATCGGCGGCCTCATGGGCATGCTCCCGGGCATGGGCCAGATGAAGAAGCAGGTCGAGAGCGCCAACCTCGACGAGAACATGTTCAAGCGCCAGCGGGCCATCATCTCGTCGATGACCGCGCAGGAGCGCAAGAATCCCGACATCCTCAAGAACTCCCGCAAGAAGCGCATCGCCGCGGGCTCGGGGACGAAGGTGGAGGAGCTCAACAAGCTCCTCAAGATGCACCGGACCATGGCCGACATGATGAAGGCGATGGGCTCGGGCAAGCGCGGCATCGGCCAGGCCCTCGGCTCGATGTTTGGAATGGGTGGCGGCGGCGGGATGGGCGGCATGCCCGGCCTGCCCCCCGGCATGCCGGAGCCGACGCCGGAAATGATCGCCGACATGCAGAAGCAGCTCGGCGGCAAGCTCCCCCCGATGCCCCCGGGCCTCGGGGGCAAGATGCCGGGCCTGCCCGGGCTCGGGGGTCCCAAGGGCCCCGGCGGCCTGCCGGGTCTCGGCGGATTTCCCTTCGGGAAGAAGAAGTAGCGACGGGGGGCGTAGCGCATAGCGAGTCGGGTTTGCCCCCACGGACTCGCCATTCGCTACGCGCTTCTCGCCCTCACACTGACCTTTGGAGTAGACCATGTCCCTCAAGATCCGCCTCACCCGTGGCGGCGCCAAGAAGCGCCCGTACTACCGCATCGTCGTCGCCGACGCCCGCGCTCCCCGCGACGGCCGCTTCATCGACAAGGTCGGCGTCTACGACCCGATGAAGGCCAAGGACGATCCGGCCCGCATCGTGCTCGAGGCCGACAAGATCCAGGCCTGGCTCGCCAAGGGCGCCCAGCCCACCGACCGCGTCCTGCGCTTCCTCGACGCCGCCGGCCTCGCCAAGCGCCCCGCGCGCAACAACCCGCAGAAGGCCGAGCCGGGCGAGAAGGCCAAGGAGCGCGCCGCCAAGCGCGCCGAGAAGGCCGCCGCCCCGGCCGAAGACGCCGCGGCCTGAGGCTGAGAGTCCGCGCATGGCACGCCGTCCCGGAGGCAATTCACCCCAAGGCGACGGCGGCCGCCGTGCGCGGCCCGGCCGCATCGGCAGCGACGCGGCAACCTCGGCCCACCGGCCACGGTCGGACGAGGATGCCGCCCTGCCGGAGACCGACCCGAGCCTCGTCCGCATGGGCGAGTTCGGGCGCGCGCACGGCCTCAACGGCGAGGTCAGGTTGAAATCCTACACCGGCGACCCGCAGGCCATCGGGACCTACGGGCCGCTGATCGCCAGCGACGGCCGCCGCATCGAGTTGACCGATATCCGCCAGGCCGGCGGCACCTCCCCCGACCTCCTCGTCGTGCGCGTGAAGGGCGTGGCCGACCGGACCGGCGCCGAGGCGCTGAATCGCGTCGCCCTCTACCTGCCCCGCGAGCGCCTCGGCGACACGGCGGACGAGGACGAATTCTTCACCGCGGACCTCGTCGGCCTGACCGTGGTCAACACGCAGGGCGTGGTGCTCGGTACCGTTGCGGACGTGCCGAATTACGGCGGCGGCGATCTCCTCGAGATCAAGCCTGCGCTCGGCGGCGCCACCGCCCTCCTGCCCTTCACCAAGGCGTTCGTGCCGGTGCTCGCGATCGCCGAGGGCCGGGTCGTGGTCGATCCGCCCGAAGACCTGTTCGTTCCGGCCGGTCCCCGCCCACCCGACGAGCCGGTCTGAACGCGCGGAGATCCGGCTCAGGCGGCTCCGGCCCACTGCGCCGCGACGGGCGGGCTCGGCGGCGGGTTTCGACGCGATACGGCGATGTGGGTCCGATTGCGGCCGGCGGCCTTCGCCGCGTACAGCGCCATGTCGGCGAGGGGGTAGAGGTCTGCGGGCGCCACGGTTCCCGTCGCGGACCCTCGGGTGCTGGCGAGGCCGATGCTGACGGTGATCGACCCCGGCCGTATCCCGGCGGCTGCGATGCCGAGCGTGGCCACCTCCGCATGGACCGCCTCGGCGATCCGCAGCGCACCCGCCTCGTCCGTGTCCGGAAGCAGCAGCACGAATTCCTCGCCGCCGATTCGGCAAGCGAGATCGCCCGGCCGGCGGATGCTCGCGGAGAGGCAGGCGGCGAGCCCCCGCAGGACCGCGTCGCCGATCCCGTGGCCGTAGCGGTCGTTGATCGCCTTGAAGTGGTCGACGTCGACGGCGAGCAGGGACCGCATCGCCGCCGGATCGGGCGGCCCCGTCCAGGCCCGGGCGATCTCGTCCTCGAAGCGCCGCCGGTTCGGCAATCCCGTGAGGACGTCGGTCAACGAGAGGCGGGCAAGCTCCGCCTGCATCCGCGTCCGCTGCCGCAACTCGCAACCGAACAGGAATGAGAGGCCGATGGTCAGGCCGCACAGGACCAGCACCATCAGGCCGATGACGAGGGCCTTGTGGCGCCACTGCGCGTCGATCTCCTCCACCGCCAGGGCGACGTTGAGGATGAGGGGCAGGTCCCCGACGCTCGTATACGCGTAGAGGCGCTGGCCGGCATCGCGCAGCGAGTCACCGACGAAGGTCCCGTGCGACGCCGTCAGGAATTGCTGGAAGGTCGCCGAACGGGCCACGTTCGCCCCGATATCGGCCGGCGCGAAGGGATGGCGCATGAGCCGGGTGCCGTCGCGCAGATACAGATTGATCGCCCCCCGCGGACCGAGGCCGATATTCGCGAACAGCCGGGTGAAGTAGGACAGCTTGAGGGAGGCCGACACGATCCCGCCGAAGCTCCCGTCCGGCTTGGTGATGCGTCGGCTCAGGACGATGACCGGAACGCCGACCAAGCGGGATGTGACCGGCCGGCTGATGACCAGGCCGAGATCGGCACGCGCCGCATGCGCGCGGAAATAGTCCCGGTCGGCGTTGTTGAGACGGCGGGCGGGCACGGCGTGCGAATCGAAGACGGTATCGCCCTTGTCGTTCAGGACGAGTACCACCCCCATGTCGGTGGCGGTCGCGGCCCGGTCGAACAGAACCAGCTGGCGCAGCTCCGGGCCGATCTCCGAGATCCCGGGGGCCGACAGGTTGTCGACGACGGCGCGCAGCGAGAGATCGATGATCTCGACGTTGCGGGCGATATCGCGCTCGATCACCTGGAGCAGGTTTCGCGACGTCTGCGTGGCCTTGTCCCAGGCGTCGCCACGCATGTCGAGCAGCATCTGCCCGCAGATCAGGAGCATGCCGATCGGTGCGAGGATGCCGAGGACGTTCCACGTTCGGGAAGTGGACGACCATCGGTCGGTTCGAAATGACAGGCGCATCGGTGCCGCTGACGCATTCGTTGAGGGTCTCCGGGCATTTCGCACGACAAACCCTAATCGACCGTCGTCCGCTTCCGTGACGAACCTCGGTTCACGCGCACAGATCGGCGGACCTGTCTCGTCGGATGGCCGCCCTCACCGGCGTCCGGTGCTCCGGCGGGTGGTCTCGTCCCGGCACGGCCTGATCGCGCGGGGGTCCGGGCGCGCCTCGGCCGCGGGGACCTCGAAGGTCGCGAGGTAGCCGACGCCCCCCGTCAGGGTGGTGAAGCCGGTCTGGCGGTAGCCGGCGGCGCTCAGCTCGCAGGCCAGGAGCGCGGGCGGCGTCCCGTGCCGCGCGGGAACGTCGTCGGCGTCGACGATGCCGACGCGGCCGCCCGGCCGCATCGCGGCGGCGAGGTTGTGCAGCAGGCCGAAGGGCTGAGCGATCTCGTGATACATGTGAACCAGCACGGCGGCATCCAGCGAGTTCGGCGCCAGCCGGGGATCGTGCGGCTCTCCGCGCACGACGGTGACGTTCGTCACGCCGGCCTTCGCGATCCGGGCCTCCAGGTCGGCGAGGTAGCGCGGCGTCACGTCCTGCGCGTAGACGCGGCCCTTGGGGCCGAGGCGCTCGGAAAGGCGCATCGCGTAGTAGCCGCTGCCCGCGCCGATATCGGCGACGCTCTCGCCGGGGGCGATGCCCATGAGGCGGGCGACCTGCCCGACCTCGTCAACCGCGTCGCGCTGCTTCTCGGAAGCCCAGAGGGGAGCGACGATCTCGGCGACGGGCCGGTCGGGCCTGGGGAAGTCCGTGGCCGGCGCGCCGGGCGGACCGAGGGGCTCGGCGGCGAGCGCCGGCGTGAGCGTCAGGACACAGAGGAAGGCGAGCGCGGGACGGATCATGCAGGGACAACCGCGCGCCGGCCCTTCGGTGCCACGTTGACCGCGCGCGGGGCGAGGCGTCATCAAGCGGCATGACTCCCGAGATTCCCGCCCAGACCCCGGCGCCCCCCCCCTGGTCCGCGACCATCCTCACCCTCTACCCGGACATGTTTCCCGGGCCCCTCGGCGTCTCGCTCTCGGGGGACGCCCTGGCGCGGGGCACCTGGGCGCTGGAGGCGCGCGACATCCGCGAGCACGGCCTCGGCCGGCACCGGGCGGTGGACGACACCCCGGCCGGGGGGGGCGCCGGCATGGTCCTGCGCTGCGACGTGCTCGGCGCCGCCATCGACGCGGCGGCACCGAGCGACGATGCGCGGCCCCGTTTGCTGATGAGTCCGCGCGGAAAGCCCCTCACGCAGGCACGCGTCCGCGCCCTCAGCGCGGGGCCGGGCGTCGTCGTCGTCTGCGGCCGCTTCGAGGGGGTGGACGAGCGCGTCATCGCGGGGCGCGGCCTGGAGGAGGTCTCGATCGGCGACTACATCCTGTCCGGCGGCGAGATCGCCGCCCTGGTGCTCCTCGACGCGTGCATCCGCCTCCTGCCCGGCGTGATGGGCAAGGTGGCCTCGGGCGACGAGGAGAGCTTCGAGGCCGGGCACCTCGAGTACCCGCACTACACCCGGCCCCGCGACTGGGAGGGACGGGCGATCCCCGACGTGCTCACCGGTGGCAACCACGGCGCCATCGCGAAATGGCGCCGGGCCGAAGCCCTCCGCCTGACCCGCGAGCGCCGGCCGGACCTGCTCGGCCCCGACGAAACCTGACGGG
>NZ_JAIEOF010000086.1 GCF_019750675.1 Methylobacterium sp. | reverse complement strand
ATCCCCCCCTCTCCGCCAATCATCACAGTCATATTCGCGACTTAAGCGCGATCGTTTCGCAGCTGATGTCTCCGCTATGGGCCTCGATCGCTGCCTGTAAACGTGGCGCGATGCCGACAGCACGCCCCTGTTTGGCGCGTAAAGAGCCGACAGAGACGGAGCGCGGTCGTTCGTATCGCGCAAGGCTATCCTCGGGCAGGATCGCCTCGTCGGAGCGCTTGCCGAATCTTTTCTTCGCCGACCTGGAGAGAATCGCCGAGAGGCCGACTTCGATCGGTCGGATCGGCACTTGAGCCTTCCGACCCACCGCCGTGCGAAGATTGCACGGTCTTCGACCGGCTGTGCGATATCGCACCGATCAAGCCAAACCCGCATCGCAGGCGCGTCGGGAGGCGCCGACCGGCAGATCGCTCGACGGATGGCTGCTTTGGCATGTCGGACCGCGAAATCAGACCGTCAGGACGGCCCAGCCGTGAGGCCGGAGGCTTACCCGCGCGTCCGGCGTTCCGGCCGCCGCCAGCGATGCATCCCCGGCCGCGACGGTGCGCGCGTCGGGCGCGGGCAGGAGGATGCCCGTGTCGGCGAGGTTCAGGGCGAGGAGAAGGTGCTGGCTTCTGTCACCCACCGCGAGGACGAGCTGTTCGTTCGTCAGGTGCAGCGTCCGCGTGCGGGCGCGGTGCAGGCAGGCAAGGCCGCGGCGCAGGGCGATCAGTGCCTGGTACAGGCGGTAGATCGGCCAGCCATAGGGGGCGAGCCCGGCGGGCGTGTCCGGGAAGGCCGGGCGGATCGCATCGTCCCCGCCGATACGATCCTCCTTCACGCCGCGGAAAGCCTGCTCGTCGCCCGCATAGATCGAGGGCGTGCCGCCGCAGACCAGCAGGATCGCGAGGGCGTGGGGGAGGTGGCGTTCGTCCGCGAGGCGGCTCGCGATCCGGGTGACGTCGTGGTTGCCCACGAAGGTCAGCGGCACGAAGGCGTCGAGAAAGCCGTTGTGACGGTCGAGCGCATGGGCCAGTTCGAACAGGTTGCGGTCGTTGAGTGCGCTCCAGATCGCCTTCCAGAGTTCATACTGCGTCACCGCATCCATGCCGGTGTCGCGCACGATGGCGGCGTAATCGCCGTGGATGACCTCGCCCACGACGTAGGCGTCCGGATGGACCGACCGCACGCGTGCCAGGACGTCGGACCAGAAGCGCCGGGGCACGGCATAGGCCGCATCGAGGCGCCAGCCATCCACCCCCAGGGCGAGCCAGTGCGTCATGACCGAGACGACGTAGTCGGCCACGGCGGGCGCGTCGTGGTTGAGCGTCACCAGCTGCCGGTGTCCTTCGAAGCAGGCGTAGTCCGGCTCCGTGCCCGGATCGGTGCCGCGGGGCCAGGACAGCCTGAACCACCCGGCTCGCGGCGCCTGCGGTCCCAGCGCCAGGACCTCGACGAAGGCCGGATGGTCGCGGCCGACATGGTTGAAGACGCCGTCGAGGAGCACGCGCAGGCCTCGCGCATGGGCGGCCTCGATCAACGCGACGAGGTCCGCCGTGTCGCCGAGGCGGGAATCGATCCGGAAGGGGTCGATCGTGTCGTAGCCGTGCGTCGCGGCGGCGAAGACCGGTCCGAGGGCCAGCCCGGTGGCACCGAGTTCGACGGCATAGTCGAGCCAGGCCTGGATGTGACCCAGGCGATGCACGACGGGCGCTTCCCCGATGGCCTCGGGCTCGGCTCCGACGAAGCCGAGCGGGAAGACCTGCCACCAGATCGTGTGTTCGATCCAATTCGGCATGGCAGCGTCCTGTCTTCGGAGTCGCGGGGTATGCCCGGACCGGCAGGAAACGCCTGCCACGCATTGGCCAAAACCGAAAGACCGCGCGACTATGCGGTGGGCGCTGCGCGCGCCGAATCGGGTCGACGGCCGGTGGCATATCGCGTTGAGCGCGCTTGCCTTGCGAGACAGCCCTTCAGGACAGCTCTGCGTCTCCTCGCCATCGCCAGTGCGGCTCACATCGCACGTTTCACCCCGGTTCCCGACTGCACGCCTCTGAAAGGCACCGCGCCCGCCCGACGATGTTCGGGAAGCGGCCTCGGTCTTTCAGCGCGCTGCGCCCCCCTCCCGAGGGGGGCGCTTGGCGTCCTGACCGACGACGTTCCGGCCAGGACGGATCAACCGCCGAGCACGTCCGCCTCGGCACGGCCCACCGCCGCCGCCTGCTCGTGCGCGATCGCCCGGTCGGACCGGCGCCTCAGGAGCAGGCCGATGCCCACCACGAGGGCCGCACCGAGGGCGCCGATCGCGTGCGGCAGGACGCCCTGCAGGGTCGCCGGCAGCCCGTCGGCCAGGACCTGCTGGACCATCCGGTCCGTGGCGATCATCTCGCCCGCCACCCAGCCCAGCAATCCGCCGCCGAACCAGATCAGGATCGGGAACCGATCGATCAACCGGGTGATCAGGCTGGCGCCGACCACGAGGAGCGGCACCGACAGGGCGAGACCGATGATGAAGAGTTCGTCGTGCCCCTTGGCGGCACCCGCCACCGCCACGACGTTGTCGAAACTCATGACGGCATCCGCCACCACGATGGTCCAGATCGCCTTCGGAAGGCTCGAATTCGCCCGGATGTCGCTCTCGTCCTCCGCCTCGCCGCGCACGAGCTTGACCGCGATGTGCAGCAGGATGAGCCCGCCCACGACCTTCAGGAGCGGAATCGCCAGCAATTGCGAGATGATGACCGCGAAGGCGATTCGCAGCAGGGCCGCCGCGAAGGCGCCGGCGAAGACGCCGATCCGCCGCTGCCGCTCGGGCAAGCCCCGGCAGGCCATGGCGATGACCACCGCATTGTCGCCCGACAGAATGATGTCGATCCAGACGATCTGCAGGAGCGATAGCAGGAAGCTCGACGTCAGGTAGGATTCCACGGTGTCAGCGCCTCTGGTGTTCCGGCTGGGGCGAAGCGATGAAGCGCCTCTCGGGTGCTTGCCGACCCGGATATCCCTCCGCGGAAGGACGGCCCGTGGATCGACGGGGCCGGCCCGCTCCCTTCGGGACGGGCCGGCACCGGACCGGTGTTACGTCCGGATGAGGTTACGGATTGGTTTCGACGGCGGAGCGAAGCACCGGGGTCCAGCGCGCGACTTCGCGCTCCACCAGCGCCTGCAGGGCAACCGGGCCGGCTTCGGCCTCCTTCGGCACCGTGCCGCCGAGTTCGAGGATGCGTTTCGTCGTGGCGGGGTCCTTGAGTGCCGTATCGAGGGCCGCGACGAGCTTCGCGCGGACATCCGCCGGCAGGCCCTTTGGCGCGAACACGGCGTTCCAGGCGCTGACCTCGTAGCCGGGCAGCCCGGCCTCCTTCGTCGTCGGCACGTCGGGCAGGCTCGGGGAACGCTCGGCCGTCGCGATGGCGTAGGCCTTGATCGTGCCGCCGGCGATCTGCGGTGCGACGTTGACGATCTGGTCCGTCATGAAGTCGACCTGATCCGCCATCAGGTCGTTCAGCGCAGGCCCGGTGCCGCGATAGACGACGAGCGTGGGTTTGGCGCCGGTCAGCGAGTTGAACAGCACGCCCGTCGAGTGCGAGACGGATCCGACGCCCGCATGGGCCTGGTTGATCGCCGGTCCGCGCGCCTTCAGCACCTCGATGAAGCCTTTCAGGTCCTGCGCCGGAAAGCCCTTCTTGGCGACGATGACGATGGGGGTGCCGGCCGCGAGGCCGACCGGATCGAAGCTCTTGGCGGGATCGTACTTCAGCCCCTTGAACAGGGCCGGCGCCGCGCCGTGCGTGCCCATGTGGCCCATCATGATGGTGTAGCCGTCGGGCGTGGCCTGGGACGCGCGGGTGATGCCGGTGGTGCCGCCGGCGCCGGTGACGTTCTCGATGACGACCTGCTGGCCCAGCGCCCGCGACATCGGCTCGGCGACGATCCGCGCGACCACGTCGGTCGGCCCACCGGCCGCGAAGGGCACCACCATGGTGATCGGCCGCTGGGGGTAGGTGTCGGCCGCGGCGCCGACGGCGGCGAGCGCCGACAGAAGTCCGATGGCGAGAGCCCGTCTCATGTTTCGCATCCTTCTGGTATCGAGATTGTCGTATCCGCCGCCGGAGAAGGTCCGTGCGCCTGCGCCGCTAGGCTTCCGTGAACACTGCGTCGCGGCCGCGCCGCAGCGACGGCAGCAGCGCCGCCGCCAGGATGGTGAAGGCGACGAGGAACAGCACCGCGCTGACCGGGCGTTCGAGGAACACCAGGGCGTCGCCGCGCGACAGCGTGAGGGCGCGTCGCAGGTACTCTTCCATGAGCTTGCCGAGCACGAAGCCCAGCAGCATCGGCGCGGGCTCGAAGCCGAACTTGATCAGTCCGTATCCGAACACCCCGAAGGCCGCGATCAGCATCACGTCGGTCGGCAGCGAATTGATGGAGTAGATGCCGATCGAACAGAACATCAGGATCGCCGGGAACATCAGCCGATAGGGCACCTTCAGCAGGCGCACCCAGATGCCGACGAGCGGCAGATTGATGACCAGCAGCATCAGGTTGCCGATCCACATCGACGCGATCATGCCCCAGAACAGGTTGGGGTTCTTGGTCATCACGCCGGGGCCCGGAACGATGCCGTGGATCGTCATGGCGCCGACCATCAGCGCCATCACGGCGTTCGGCGGAATGCCGAGGGTGAGGAGCGGGATGAAGGCCGTCTGCGCGCCGGCGTTGTTGGCGCTCTCCGGACCCGCGACCCCCTCGATGGCGCCGCGGCCGAAGCGGCTCGGATCGCGCGCGAGGCGCTTCTCCACCGTGTAGGCGGCAAACGGACCGAGCACGGCGCCGTTGCCCGGCAGGATGCCGAGGATCGCCCCGATGGCGGTGCCGCGCAGCGTCGCCGGCGCCGCCTGCCGGAGATCCGCCAGGCTCGGCAGCAGGCGGCCGATCCGCGCCCGGGCGATCTCGCGGGTCTCGGTCTGATCGAGGTTGCGCAGGATCTCGGCGACCCCGAACAGACCCATCGCCAGGACCGAGAAGTCGATACCGTCAGTGAGGAAGGCGAGGCCGAAGGTCATCCGCTCCTGGCCGGTCTCGAGGTCGGTGCCCACGGCCGCGAGCAGGATGCCGACAAGGATCATCGCCACGGCCTTGAGCACGGACCCGTGTGCGAGGACCACCGCGAAGGCCAGACCCATCACCATCAGGGCGAAGTACTCCGCCGGTCCGAAGATCAGCGCGAGGCGCGTCAGCGGGGCGCCGAGGGCCGCGATCAGCAGGGTGGCGACTGTGCCGGCGAAGAACGAGCCGATCGCCGCGATGCCGAGGGCAACTCCGGCCCGGCCTTGGCGGGCCATCTGGTGCCCGTCGAGAGTGGTGACGACCGAGGTCGCTTCCCCCGGGATGTTGACCAGGATGGCGGTGGTGGAGCCGCCATACTGCGCCCCGTAGTAGATCCCCGCGAGCATGATGAGGGCGCCGACGGGATCGAGCCCGAAGGTGATCGGCAGCAGCATGGCGATGGTGGCGATCGGCCCGACGCCGGGCAGGACGCCGATCAGGGTGCCGACGAGGCAGCCGAGGAAGCAGAGCGTCACGTTCTGCAGGCTCAGCGCGACGGCGAAGCCGAGGCCGAGATTGGCGAGGAGATCCGTCACGTGTCCACGCTCCCGATCAGGTCGTCATCGCGTGCCGGGAGACGTCGGTCCGGCTCCGGCGGGTCGAGCGTCGCTGCAGGGCAAGCAGCGCCAGCCCCGCCAGCGCGAGGCCGCCGGCCCCGAGCCGCAGCAACGTCCGTGAGGGAACTCGGCCGCTCGCCGCCTCGATGAGCGCGGTGGGGAAGATCGGGATCGGCAGGTTCAGGATGTCCCCGAACAGCAGCATGCAGCCCGCCGTGAGGAGCAGGGCCAGGATCAGGAGTTCGCGCAGGCGCGCTTCCGGCGTGGCATAGCCGCCGATGACCACCGCGAGCGGCCCCGCGACGACGAGGCCGAGCCCCGGAGTGGCGAAGGAGCCGATCGCGAAGGGGCGGATCGTGAGCGCGAAGGCGAGGATCGCCAGAACGACGGTGAGGGGGCCGCGCAGGCCGAAGGCTTGGAGACCCGCACCGTCGCGCAGGAGCCCCGCGCCGACGAGGACGCTTCCGCAAATGACGACGCCGATCGCCACCCAGTGCGGCAGCATCCCGGGTCCCATGGATCCAAGGGTGCCGCGCGGCAGATCGCTCGCGGCCCAGATGCCGAATATCCCGAG
Organism: Methylobacterium sp.; assembly: GCF_019750675.1. Taxonomy (GTDB): domain Bacteria; phylum Pseudomonadota; class Alphaproteobacteria; order Rhizobiales; family Beijerinckiaceae; genus Methylobacterium. Next base: position 123 of record NZ_JAIEOF010000086.1, on the reverse strand, counting down.
CAGGATCAGCACGATGCCTGCGACGAAGCTCTGTGGCGCACGGACCACGGCCCTCGTCCGCCGCGCACCGACGGATGCGTCGCTCATCGTTTCTCCCCTACGAGCCCCGCCTTCGTTTCTCGG
>NZ_JAIEOF010000235.1 GCF_019750675.1 Methylobacterium sp. | reverse complement strand
CGTGCGCCCGAGGCTCGCGGCGAGCGCGGGCGAGAGCCGGCCGCCGCGCCGGGCCGCCTTCAGCACGGTCATGCCCGCGCGGGGGGCCGCCCCCGCCCCGGCCGTCCAGGTGGCGAGCGTGAGGGGCAGGCCGACCAGGGCCATGCCGAGGAGGAGCGGGTCGTAGGGCTCGGCGCGGGCGTAGCGGCCGCCCTCCCGCAGGAGGTCGCGCAGGTCGCCGAACCCGGTGACGTCGGCGGCCAGCGACCCGGCGAGGCCCGCATTCCCCTCGGCCTCGCCCGAGACCGCCCCGAGGGCGAAATCCCGCGCGGCGCGCAGGGGCCGCCCCTGCGCCAGGGCCTCGGCCCGCGCCCGGCGCGCCGGATCGACCGGCAGGGCGCGCGCCTCGGCCAGCGCCAGGAAGCTCAGCGCCAGGTCCTCGTCCTCGGCGGCCAGGGCCGCATCGAGCCCCGCGTTCAGGTTGTCCGGGCTGGCCGCCCGCTCCAGGCGGATCTCCGCCAGGGCGCCCGGATCCTCGGCCGCCGCGAGGAGACGCCCGGCGAGGATGGCGGGCACCACCACGGGCGCGGCCGCGACCGCCAGGGCCGCGCCGCCCGCGAGCAGGCCGATCCAGGCCGCGGCAGCGCGTATCCGCCTCATGCCTGCTCCTCTCCCGATTATCGATCGTCAGATGGGGGCGCGGGCGCGCGGGCGCACCCCCCAGCTGCCGTCACGGGCCTTGCGCCCCGTAGCGCTGGTGCAGGCTGCCGGCGAAGCGGTCGGCGAACTTGGCGGTGGCCACCGGCAGGGTGCGCCCGCGCAGCTGCGCCAGGATCAGGGACATCGGGGGAAGGTCCCGGGCGTCGATGGGGCGGAAACGCAGGCGGGGATCGTCCGGGATGCCGCTCGGCACCTGCAGGCTGACGGCGTCCTCGCGCAGGACGAGGTTGCGCAGGAATTCGAGCGAGCTCGACTCGATGACCGCGTTCAGCGGCGTGCCCCGGCGGGCGAGGGCGTCGTCGAGGTGGTGGCGGATGGCCAGCGACCGGTCCGGCACCGCCATCGGATGCACGAGGCAGTCGCGCAGGCGCACCGGGCCGGTCTCGGCGGCCAGGGGATGCCCCGCCCGCATCAGGGCGCAGAGGGTCTGGCGGCAGGCGAACAGCACCTGCATGTCGGCCGAGGGCGGCGGCTGCAGCACCAGGGCGAGGTCCGCCTCGAACTGCGTCAGCGCCGCCACCGCCTGGACGTGGTCGCGCACCTGCACGGTGAAGGTCACCTGGGGGAAGAGCGCCCGGTAGGCCTCGACCTCGTCCGGCACCACGTGGTTGACGAAGGCCTGGCTGCAGGCCAGCGCCACGTGGCCGCGCCGGACCCCGGACAGATCGGCGATCTGCGAGCGCACCCGCTCCAGGTCGGCGCGCTGGTCGCGGATGTGGCGCACCAGCAACTCGCCGGCCGCGTTGAGGCGCATGCCCTGGGCCACCCGCTCGAAGATCGGCGTGCCGAGCTCGTACTCGATGTCCTGGATCTGCCGGGTGAGCGCCGAGGGCGTGATGTTGAGCCGCTCCGCCGCCCGGCGGATCGCCCCGTGGCGGGCCACTTCGGCCACGTAGGTGAGGATGCGCAGGTGTTTCATTGCGGAAGGGGCCGGGCGTCGGGGCTCCTGTTTCCGAAATCGCAACGGCCCAGTCAAGAAACAGCACTCGCGCGCAACAGGGGGGCGCCCTAGCCTGGGGCTCGAGATTCGTCCTTCCGAGCCCTGCTCGCCGGAGCCGCGCCCATGATCCGCCGCCGCACCCTTCTCGCCGGCCTCGGCGCCGGTCTCCTAGCCGCGCCTCTCGGGCTGGCCCGCCCGGCCCGCGCGCAAGCGCCCACCGTGATCCGGATGGGGTCCCTGAAGCTGATCCACTCCATCGCGCCGCATTTCTACGCGCAGTTCACGCCTGCCGGGTATACGGTCGAGGTCGTGCCCTTCGAGAGCCCCACCGAGTGCAAGAACGCGGTGGTGACGAAGTCGGTGGATTTCGGGACCTTCGGGATCGCGGCCGGCACCCTGGGCGCCGCCGCCGGCGAGCCGCTGGTCATCGTCGCCTCCACCTGCAACCGCGGCATGGCGATCATCGCCAAGAAGGATGCGGGCATCGCCGCGATCAAGGACCTGAAGGGCAAGCGCGTCGCCCTCTGGCCCGGCTCGACCCAGGAGGTCTTCGCCCTGGAGCGCCTGCGCCAGGAGGGGATGAGCGTCAAGGACATCACCCCGGTGCGGATCTCGTTCTCGGAGATGCACATCGCGCTCGCCCGCGGCGACGTCGACGCCTACGTGGGCGCCGAGCCGGCGCCGGGCGTCAGTCTCGCCAGCGGCGTCGGCAGCCTCGTCGAGTACCCCTACGGCACCGAGATGGGCGCCCTCAACATGGTGTTCGGCGCGCACGCCGACACCACGGCGCAGCGCCCCGAGATCGTCCGCACCATGCTGGAGATCCACCGCAAGGCCACCGACTACGCGCAAGGCAACCGCGAGGCGATGATCGCCATGGCGGTGGCGAAACTCGGCCAGAAGCGCGAGGCCCTGGAACTCTCCGCCCCCAACGTCGAGCTGAAGTGGAAGCTGGGGCAGACCGAGATCGCCCAGGCCAAGGTCTATGCCGACCGCATGCTGACGTTGAGGCAGATCAAGCGCCTGCCCGATTTTTCGACCTTCATCGACACCCGCTTCGTCGACGCCATGAGGGACGCGTGAGCGCCAACCCGGCCGTCGCGGCGGCGGCACCCGTGCCGGCGGCCCCGACCCGCCCGCGCGTCGCCGTGCCCTGGGCGCGCCTGCGCGAGGCGGCCCTGGCCCTCGCGATCCCCGCCGTGCTCGCCCTGGTCTGGCATGGGCTCACCACGGGCCGGCCCTACAGCCTGATCCCGCCGCCCGCCGAGGTCGGCGCGGCGCTGGTCGACCTCGCGGTCGGGGGCATCAACGACGACGCCTTCAGCGCCACCCTGCTCACGCATCTGGCCGCCTCGCTGTCGCGAGTCTACGGGGGCTTTGCCCTCGCGGTGCTGTTCGCGCTGCCGCTCGGCCTCCTCATCGGCCGGGTGCCGCTGATGCGCCAACTCCTCGACCCGACCTTCCAGATCCTGCGGCCTGTGCCCGTCACCGCCTGGCTGCCGCTCGCCATGATCCTGTTCGGCTTAGGGCCGCGCTCGGCCTACTTCCTCGTCTTCCTCGGGGCGTTCTACCCCATCCTCGTCAACACCATCTTCGGGGTCCGTTCGGTCGAGCCGCGCCTGTTCGAGGCCGCCAGCATGCTGGGCTGCCGGGGCTCGGCCCAGTTCGCCCGGGTGGTGCTGCCCGCCGCCCTGCCGTCGATCTTCACGGGGCTTCGCCTCGGCCTCGGCTTCGCCTGGGTCGTCATCGTGGTCGGCGAGATGACCGGCGTGCAGACGGGGCTCGGGGCCATCATCATGGAGGCGCGCCAGCTCTCCCGCACCGAGATCGTGATCTGCGGCATGATCGTGATCGGCGTCGCGGGCTTCCTGTCGGACCGGATCGTCATGGCGATCGGCCGCCGCCTCCTCGCCTGGAGTCCCTCGCATGGTTGATCCGGTCCATGGCTGAACCCACCCTCCCGATCCTCGAGATCCGCGACGTCGGCAAGACCTTCGCGGTGCAGGGCAAGACGGTCACGGCCCTGAAGGGGGCCAACCTGAGCGTGAAGCGCGGCGAGTTCGTCTGCCTCCTCGGCGCCTCGGGCTGCGGCAAGTCCACCTTGCTTCGCATCGCCGCCGGCTTCGAGGCGCCCTCCTCGGGCCAGGCCTGCATGTGGGGCAAGCCCATCGCGGGGCCGGACCCGGCGCGCGGCATGGTGTTCCAGGATTACGGCCTGTTCCCCTGGCTCTCGGTGCGCGACAACATCGGCTTCGGCCCGAAGTCGCGCGGGCGCCCGGCGGCGGAGATCCGCGACACGGTGGCCCGCTACATCGACCTCGTGGGCCTCGGCGCCTTCGCGGACGCGCATCCCCACCAGCTCTCGGGGGGCATGAAGCAGCGCGTCGCCATCGCCCGGGTGCTGGCCAACGAGGCGGAGGTGGTGCTGATGGACGAGCCCTTCGGGGCGCTCGACGCCATGACCCGCGAGCGCCTGCAGGACGAACTCCTCGACCTCTGGGGCCGCACCGGGCTCACCGTGCTGTTCGTCACCCACGCCATCGAGGAGGCGATCTTCCTTGCCGACCGTGTCGTGGTCATGTCCCCGAGCCCCGGCCGGATCGACGCCGTGCACGACATCGCCCTGCCCCGGCGCCGCGACGTCTCGAGCCCGGCCTTCAACGACATCCGCCGCATGCTCTCGGCCCAGCTCCACAGCCACCACGGCCGGGTGGCCGCCTGAGGGCGCGATCGGTTCCGACGATCGCGGCCATGCCTTGCCCACCCTCGCAGAGGGGGGAATCCCCGCGCACACGGCTGCGAATCCCCATGACCGGCCCCATGACCGAACCGGATTTCTCCGACCCCCGCCGCCCCGAGCGGCGCCTCGCCTACCGGGCCGCCATCGACCGGCCGCGCCTCGTCCTGCCGGGGGGCAAGCAGGTGGCGATCTGGCCGGTGGTCAACGTCGAGCACTGGCTCATCGACAACCCGATGCCGCGCCAGATCCTGGTGGCGCCGACGGGGGCGCCCCTGCTGCCCGATCTCGCCAATTGGGGCTGGCACGAATACGGGATGCGGGTCGGGTTCTGGCGCTTCCTCGCGGCGTTCGCAGCCCGCGGCATCCGCCCGACCCTCTCGATCAACGGCTCGGTCTGCGAAGCCTACCCGCAAGTGGCGCAGGCCGCGCACGCCGCCGGCTGGGAGTTCATGGGCCACGGCTTCCACCAGGTGCCGACCCACCGCATCCCGGACGAGCCGGCGATGATCGCCCGCACCCTCGCGGCGATCCGGGCGGTGACGGGGGCGAACCCGCGCGGCTGGCTCGGGCCCGGCCTCACCGAGACCCTCGACACGCCCGACCACCTCGCCGCCGCCGGCCTCGACTATGTCGGCGACTGGGTGGTGGACGATCGACCCTGCCGGATCGCCACCGCGATGCACCCCCTCATCGCCCTGCCCTACTCGGTGGAGCTGAACGACATCCCCCTGCTGGCGATCCAGCACCACCGGGCCGACGAGTTCGTGGACCGGGCGCTCACCCAGGTCGCGCGCCTCGCGGCGGAGGCGGCGGGCGACGGGCCGCTCGGCGGCGCCAAGGTGATGGGGTTCGCGATCCACCCCTACATCACCGGCGTGCCCCACCGCATCGGGCTGCTGGAGCGCCTCCTCGACGCCCTGCTCGCCCGCGACGACGTCTGGTTCGCCCAAGGCGGCGACCTCGTGGACTGGTACCGGGAGACCGGCGATGAGGCCTGAGACGGACTGGGGGGACCGCGACCGCGCGGCCCTGAGCCGGGCCTACGACAATTCCGGGGCGGTGGCCGACAGCGCCGCCCGCCTCGCCGCGTGGCGCGACCGCAGCGACGCCCTCCGGGCGCGACCTGGCCACGTCCTCGACATCCCCTACGGCCTGGGCCCGCGCAACCGCATCGACCTGTTCGCCTGCGGGCGCCCCCACGCGCCGCTGCTGGCCTTCATCCACGGCGGCTACTGGCAGCGCAACGCCAAGGAGGGCTTCGCTTGCATGGCGGAGGGGCCCCTCGCCCATGGCCTCGACGTGGCGCTGATCGGCTACACCCTCGCGCCCGAGGCCACCCTGACGGAGATCGCCGACGCGATCGGCGCGGCCCTGCGGATCTTGCGCGCCCGCGACGCCGCCGCCGGCCTCGGGCGCCGGCGCCTCGTGGTCGCGGGCTGGTCGGCCGGCGGCCACCTCGCCGCCCTGGCGCTCGACGGGCCGGAGGCCGATGCGGGCCTCGCCATCAGCGGGATCTTCGACCTCGCGCCCATCGCCCGGACGAACCTGAACGACGCCCTCCGGCTGACGCCCGAGGAGATCGAGACCCTGTCGCCGATCCGCCGGACCACCCCGCGCCCGGCGCCCCTGGCCGTCGCCTGCGGGGGGAACGAACTGCCCGAACTCCGGCGCCAGTCGCGGGATTATGCGGCGGCGCGGATTGCGGCGGGGCTGGAGACCCACGCGATCGAACTCGACGGGGCGGACCATTTCTCGATCCTCGAAGCGCTGATCCATCCGGACGGGCGCCTCGCCCGTATCGCCGCCGATCTGGCGCAGGCCTGAGGCTGCTTCGGCAGCGTCTCCGTAGACCTACCGTTCCCGCCAAGCCTTTGCGATCTGATCGGAGAGGGGTTTGACGAGGTAGCTGAGCACGGATCGGTCGCCGAGCTGCATGAAGCTTTCCACCGG
>NZ_JAIEOF010000026.1 GCF_019750675.1 Methylobacterium sp. | reverse complement strand
CTTGCCGGCGATGCAGCTTGGCGGCGTTTCGCACGGGTCCTCCGGCGCGCTGCATCTGCACGTGTCCTATCTCATGCGCGGCCTCTTCCTCGGGGCCGCCCTCGCGCTGCCCGCCCTCGGAATCCATCTGGCGGATCGTTCCGCCCAGACGCCGGATGCCGAGGCGATGCAGGTCGCCGCCGTCCACTCGGCTCCCCCGCTCCGGACGGCGGCGATTTTCCAATGCTCGGGCCGCCGTTGATGGTCCCGTCCCGGATGCCTGTGGCCCTACATCCGTTCCATGCGCGGACGCGCGACGGACTCAGCCCAGCGGTCGACCTGATGCTCTGCGGCGTGCTGGCAATCTCCCTCCTCTGCTTGCTCCTCCTCGCCCTGTGACCGTGATCCCGGGTTCCCCGCCGATGCCGCTGTACAGATCCGATCCGCGCCTCAGTCCGTCGCTCAGAGCTTGCCGCCCCCAGCCAGCGATGCGTGACGGCGGAACGCGGCGCCTGCTCGCCATGCTCCTCGGTTGGATGCGTTCGCGTGGGGACCGGGATAGCTCGGTCTCGGAGAGACATTCTTAACCGTTCGACGGCACGCTCCTTCATGTGGGACATATTCCCACATGAAGGACGAGCACGATGTCGACGATCTCGGCAAACTCCGCCGCCCCCCCTCCCCCGCCACCGCGCCATCGCATTTCCCAAGGCGGCTTCAGCACGCAGGCGATCGGCGGAAGTCCAACAGCCGACGCGGCCTCCTCCGGCACCGGCACGAGCGGAACGACCGCCACTGATCTGTCCGCGGATGCGGACAGGCTCGACCCCGGCAGCTTGGCGGACCGGATCGACGATCTCCTGACCCAGCAGGTCGGGAGCGGAACCCTGACACAGGCCCAGGCCGACACGCTGAAGAGTGCTTTCGAGAATTTCGGTGGCGGCACAGACGGTGTCGGCGCACGCCAGCGTCCGCAGGGACCGCCCCCAGGTCCGCCGCCCGATGCGTCGGGGTCGGGCACGTCCGATGCGTCTTCGGAGAGCACCGGCACGGCCTCGGGCGACGACCTTCTGGCGGATTTCGTGACGCAGTTGCAGACGGCGCAGAACCAGTCCCGCGCCTATGCCGCCGATGGAACGCGCTCGGGCAGCCGGACCGCCAGCGCCCTTCTTCTCAACTTCACGGCGTGACACGGAAAGGCCAGAGGGGGCCGGTCGGGTGGCGCGAGAGTCACGGCCGTAGAATTCCGCGATTCGCCCGGCCCGTCCGGCCGTGAAGGCGCGCGACATGGCTCCGGATTTGATATCGATGGAGCAGCAGCCGGATCGTCGCGCTCGCAGGGGGGCTCGCCACGAAGCGCACCCAGGCTTCCGCGGTCGTCCTCCCTCGGCGCCGAAGGGCCAGATGACCGCGATGTTCGTGTTGATCCTCGATGATGCCCCGCTGAACAACCTGTTGCTCGCCGAGGTGATTCGCGATCTGCCCGATTGCACGGTCCGCGACTTCACGGTTCCGTCCGACGCCCTGGCCTTCGTGCGCGAGAACGCCGAGCGGATCGGCGTCGCGATCTCGGACTTCGAGATGCCGGGGATGAACGGGGTCGAGTTCATCCGCGCCGCCCGGATGATCCCGGGTTTCGCCCACGTGCCCATCGTCATGGTGACCAGCCTCGACCAACGCAGCCTGCGCCGGGAAGCGCTCGCGGCCGGGGCCACGGACTTTCTCGCCAAGCCCTTCGACGCCGTCGAGATCAGGGCCCGGGTCTCGAACCTGCTCGCCCTCAACCAGGCGCGGCTCGATCAGATCGACCGGGCCGCGTGGCTCGACCGCGAAGTGAAGGCCGCCACCGCCCTCATCGCGGCGCGCGAGCGCGAGATCGTCATGATGCTCATGAAGGCCGCCGAACACCGGGACAACGAGACCGGCAATCACGTGGCGCGGGTCGCCGGCTTCGTTTCGGCGATCGGCCACAGCCTCGGGCTTCCGGAGGAGCAGGTCGAGCAGCTCAGCCTCGCTTCCACGATGCACGATGTCGGCAAGATCAGTGTGCCGGATTCCATCCTGCTGAAGCCGGGGCCGCTCACGGCCGAGGAGCGGCATCAGATGCAGCACCATGCCGAGCGCGGAAGACGCATCCTCGAGGGCAGCTCCTCCAGCCTGATGCAACTCGCCGCCGAGATCGCCGCGACGCATCACGAGCGCTGGGACGGCTCGGGCTACCCGCTCGGCCTGAGCGGCGAGGCGATCCCCCTCTCGGGCCGCATCGTCGCCATCGCCGACGTGTTCGATGCGCTGACCTCGGAGCGCCCCTACAAGAAGGCGTGGAGCGAGGCCGAGGCGCTCAACCACATCCGCGCCAATGCGGGTTCGCACTTCGACCCGGTCTGCGTGGACGCCTTCCTGAATGCGCAGACGGGCCAGGGCTGAATTTTGCCGGAGCCGGGCCGACCGGAGGTAGCACCCCGGCGCGCCCCCGTTCCGGTAGCGGCCATGCGCTTCCGGCCATGCCCGGTGCGGGGATCGTCGGGGTCTCGCCGACACGTTCGGGGGGCAAAGCGCCGACGAGACCCGGTCGGATCGATCGTGGACCCGACCGCTCGACTTTGCATCCGCGGCCGCGGTCCGCATTCACAAAGGTCAACACGTGGATCCGAGGCCGCCTCAATCGCGGCGCGCGATGTCCGTCAGCCGGGTCGAGATCCAGGCCTTGGCCGTTTCGAGATCGTCGAAGAGCGGCGCATGGATGTCCTTCACCGGGCCGAAGCCGACCTCGAGGAACCACTTGTCTGCGAGCGAGCCGTGCTCGCCCGAGAGGCGCACGAGGATGGCGACGAGCATGCCGTCATCGAAAACCAGTCGGCTCTCGCGGTCGTTGCTGCCCGTCGCGATCTCGACGGACCGTAGTTTCAAGGTCATGCCGCCGCCCGCGCCCCCAGGTGCAGGTACTTGGCGTCGAATTCGGCAATCGACTTCAGGCGCTGAAGATTGAGGATCTTCAGCGTCCTGCCTTTGAGTTCAATCACCCCCTCGCGTCGGAGTTCCTGGAGCGAGCGGTTCACGTGGACATTCGAGAGGCCGACGGTGTCGGCGAGGTCGAGCTGCGTGATCGGGAATTCGTAGGAATCCGCGTTGGCGAAACCAACGATCTGCAGGCGAACGAGCAGTTCGCAGAACAGGTGGGCGATCCGCTCGATCGCGGAGCGGCAGCCGACGTTCACGAGCCACTCGCGCAACGTCGCTTCGTCCACCAGGCTCGAGAGGCGCAGCGCGCGGGCAATGGCGGGATGTTCGTCCGTCAGGCGCTTCACGAAGTCCAGGGGCAGACGGACGACCCGGCAGGCGGAAAGCGTCGTGATGGTGTGGTCCATCTGTGTCAGCAGGGCGACGTCGAGGTCGCAGGCATCGCCGGGCACCAGATAGGCCGTGATTTGCCGCGCACCGTTCGCCCGGTGCTTCTGTCGGCAGGCGATGCCTTCCATGATCAGGATCACGCCGTCCGGCGTGTCGCCCTCACGGATCAGGTCGACCCGCTGGCCGATGAGATGGGCGTTGGCACCGATCCGTTCGAGGAGGGCGCGATCGGCATCCGGAAGCGGTCCGAACCCTTCGAGTTTGCGTACGAAGGGATTCGACATGTCGATGCGCGGCGCGGGCGGGGAGAATGGCAAGTCGGGATCCGTCTGAGAGGCATCTATCGGGCGGGCCGCCCGGGACACGACGGGCGCATGCCGCGGGATCGGATCGGAGCGACGATCCCACGGGCGGGCCCTGACGCCGCGCATGTGTGTCCTGGCGTTCCGGTCGATCGGCTGGGCGAGCCATGCGATGGACCGGGGGTGACCGATGCCCGTCGTGTCGGGCCGCGCATGCCGGTGCGCCACTCCAACGACTTCATGTCTCCGACACCCACGCTGGTGCTCCGCAGCGAGACGATCGATTGTACGCGAGTACGCCTATTTAGCCTCGGCGCGAAGATCTTGCGGGTAGTTGATGGAGATCCGTATGATTTCGAACAATAACATATGTTGATGTCGACCTAGAGCCTCGGTTTTATCGCGACCGTAGGGCTCAACCTCTTTCGCTGATCTGCGTCCTTCGCGCGGCTATGGGCGCCATCGGGCGGGAGAGGCTGTATTATCCGCACACAGTGCCCAGGAATCCTTCGGCGTCCATGCAAACCCTTCCTCGGAATCGCGTGCTGCGACAATTGTCGCTGGAGGATCGCGCACGTCTCGCGCCCGCTCTGCATCCCGTCGTGCTCGGGATGCGTGATATCCTGACCCGGCCCGGCACCGTGGTGGAGTGCTGCACCTTTCCCGAGGACGGACTCGTGTCGGTGATCCTGCCGATCGCCGCGACGCGGGTGGAGGTCGGAATGATCGGCTTCGAAGGCGTGGTCGGCGCCGCCGAAACCGTGCTCGATGGTCGCTGTGCCGCATACGAACACATCGTCCAGATCCCGGGCTTCGCCCACGTCATCGCGGTGACGGATCTGCGCGACGCCATGCGGGCCAGCCCGACCCTGACCGCCAACCTGCGGCGCCTCGTCCAGGGCGAACTCTACCAGGCCCGCCACACGGCCTTCGTCAATGCCAGCTTTGGCATCGAGGCCCGACTCGCCCGCTGGCTCCTCATGTGCCACGACCGGATCGAGGGCGACGACCTTGCGCTCACCCACGACGTGCTTGCCGTGATGCTCGGAGTGCGGCGCTCCGGCGTCACCCTTGCGGTGCAGAACCTCGAAGGTGCGCGGTGCATTCGGGCTCGGCGCGGCCTGATCACGGTGCTCGACCGGAAACGCCTCGAGACGGCCGCGGCCGGTAGTTACGGACACGCGGAGGCGTTCCACGGGCGCCTGATGGGCGCGGTCTGAGGGGGGCGGCGAAGGTCGGCCCGGGCGAACGCTCACGCAAGGCTCGCGCACTGCGTCGGGACCAGCAGGGGATGGACGCCCGGCGCCTTCTCGCACACGATCACGCGCCGGACCGCTGCATCGGTCGGGATCGCGGTGTCCGCGTTTCCGGAGCCCGGGGCTGCACCTATTCCGTTCCAGCCGGACTTCGTTCAAGAGCCCGTGGATGAACCGATCCGAGATCCGCTACTGGCTCGTCACGATCCTTTGTGGCAGCGCCGTCCTGGGCGCCTGGATGGTGCTGCCCGTCGAGGAATGGCTGCATGCCTTCGGCGCCTGGACGGCGCGCCTCGGTGCGTTGGGGCCGATCGCCTTCGCGGCCCTGTTCGTGCTCGCGACCCTGCTGGTCGTTCCGGGCACGCCGCTCACCATCGCGGGCGGAGTCGCGTTCGGATGGTGGGCGATGCCCCTGGTGATGGTCGCCGCGACCCTGGGTTCGGTCCTGGCCTACCTGGCGGCGAGGTCCCTGCTGCGCGCGCGCGTCAACGCCTTCGTCGCGAACCGCCCCGCCATGACCGCCACCGTGGAGGCCGTCGGCGACGCCGACTGGCGCCTCCTCACCCTGATGCGGCTCAGCCCCTTCGTGCCGTTCAATGCGCAGAACTACGCCCTCGGCCTCGCCGGCGTCGGCATGCCGTCCTTCCTGGTCTCAACCCTGGTCGGCATGATCCCCGGCACCGTTCTCTGCGTCTATCTCGGCGTGATCGGGCGCGCGGCCGGCGATGAGACGGTCAGTTGGATTCCCCTCGGCCTCGGGCTCGCTGCCACCGTCGCGGCCGTCGCGATGACGCGGCGGCGGGTGCAGGCCAGGCTCGCCGCACGGGTACGGGGCGCCCCGCCCGTACCGGCTCCCGCCGCATCGCGGCCGGCCGGATCGGGCCTGGATCGACGCTGGCTCCAGCCCGGCGCGACCTGCTGGCGCCAGGAAAGAGCCGGCCGTGTCGCGGTGCTGCACGACGGCGCCGCCTACTTCGCCGCGGCCCGTGCCGCGCTGCTGGAGGCGCGCCACTCCGTCATCCTCATCGGCTGGAGCTTCGACCCACGCCTGCGCCTCGTGCCCGAGGGCGGAGGAGCGCCCGGGAACGAGACCATGGCGGATCTCCTGCGGGGCCTGAAGGCCCGCCGGCCCGACCTCGCGATCCGCCTGCTGATCTGGGAGATGCCCTGGCCGATCGCCTCGGGCGCGGCGCTGAAGCCGGAGGCGATCCGCGCCCTGCTCGGTCCCGGCATCGCCTACCACCTCGACGCCACCCTTCCGCGCGGGGCCTGCCAGCACCAGAAGATCCTGGTGATCGACGACCGGGTGGCGTTCTGCGGCGGCGGCGACTTCGAGGCCAACCGCTGGGATACGCCCGCCCATCGGGACCGCGACCCCCGACGCCGGCTGCCCACCGGCGAGGCCTATCCGCCCCGCCACGAGATCATGATGGT
>NZ_JAIEOF010000413.1 GCF_019750675.1 Methylobacterium sp. | reverse complement strand
TGTCCTTGTCGAGATCCTGGCCCTCGCGGGTGGTCTCGATGCGGTAGCTGACCTTGGTGACGGGCGAGAACAGGGCGTCCACCGGGATCAGGCCGATGGGGGCGTCCTCGGGACGGTTGCGCTCGGCCGGGACGTAGCCCTTGCCGGTGGCGACCGTGAACTCCATGCGGATTTCGGCCCCGTCGTCGAGGGTGCAGATGACGAGGTCCGGGTTCAGGATCTGGACGTCGCCCACCGTGCCGATGTCGCCGGCGGTGACGATGCCGGGGCCGGTCTTGCGCAGGGTCAGGCGCTTCGGGGCCTCGGTCTGCGAGCGGATCGCGATGGTCTTGATGTTGAGGACGATGTCGGTGACGTCCTCGCGCACGCCGGGGATCGACGAGAATTCGTGCAGCACGCCGTCGATCTGCACCGACGTCACGGCCGCGCCCTGAAGCGAGGAGAGCAGCACGCGGCGCAGGGAATTGCCGAGCGTGGTGCCGAAGCCGCGCTCCAGGGGCTCGGCGACGACGGTGGCGACCCGCTTGGGGTCGTGTCCGGTCGAGACCTGGAGCTTGTTCGGCTTGATGAGCTCTTGCCAGTTCTTCTGAATGACCACGATGCTACCTCTCGCAAGATCGGCGCGAGCCACGAGAGCGGCCCACGCAATTGCCCGTCGACACCGCGCCTCCGGCGCCGGTCAGGCTCAGGGTTACTGTGCCGCGACCCAGAGTTCCGGAACGAAACTGTAGGCGGCACCGTCCCGGGCGACGTAGCCCAGGGCGGGGAATTCGAGATGCGCGCCCGCCACGAAGGTGCGGTCGCTGGCGACCATGTCGAGCATGCGCCGACGCACGGCCCGTGCCTGGTCTCCGTCGGTGTCGAACACCATACCGGCTTCCGGCTGCTTGAACTGGATCGCCGGCAGGTGGACGATGTCCGCCCACATCAAAAGCGACGCGTCGCCCGAGGTGATCCGGTAGCCCGTGTGCCCCGGCGTATGCCCCGGCAGCGGCACGGCCTCGATACCCGGCGCCACGGTGCCGCCGGTCATCGTTCGCAGGCGCCCGGCATAGGGAGCGGTCGCCTTGCGGGCCATATCGAAGTAGGGCTTGGCCTCATCCGGCGCCCGCGCTAGGGCGCCGTCGTCGAGCCAGTGCGCCGCTTCGTCGGCATGCACCACGAGTTCGGCGTTCGGGTAAGCGGCGATCCCGTCGCCGGCGAGCAGGCCGCCAGCATGGTCGGGGTGCAGGTGCGTCAGCAAGACGGTCTCGATGGATTCGGGCGCGACGCCCGCCGCCTGCAGGGCGGCCGGGACGCGGCCGAGGGTAGGCCCGCCGAAGCTGCCCATCCCCGAATCGATCAGCAGCGGCTTGCGCCCCGGACCGGTCACCAGAAACGCGTTCAGCGTGATCCGGGGATCCTGCGCGCGAAAGCCGGCGGCCTGGAGGGCGCCGGCCTCGTCGCGGGGAATCCCGGTGACGAGGTCGAGCGACCCTTGCAGGTAGCCGTCGTTCATCACCGTGATCGTCAGATCACCCAAGCTCCACCGCAGCACACCGGCGAGCGGATTCCGAGCATTCGACACGCGTGTCTCCGTGACTGATCCAGGGATTCGCGACGACCTCCGCTCAGACGCGGCGGCGCTTGCGCGGACGGCAACCGTTATGCGGGATCGACGTCACGTCGCGGATCGACGTCACGGTGAAACCGGCGGCCTGGAGGGCGCGCAGCGCCGACTCGCGGCCCGAACCGGGGCCCGACACCTCGACCTCGAGTGTGCGCATACCGTGCTCGGCAGCCTTGCGGGCAGCGTCCTCGGCGGCGACCTGAGCGGCGTAGGGGGTCGACTTACGCGAACCCTTGAAGCCCATGGCGCCGGCGGACGACCACGAGATCGTGTTGCCCTGCGCGTCGGTGATGGTGACCATCGTGTTGTTGAACGAGGCGTTCACGTGCGCCACGCCCGAGACGATGTTCTTGCGTTCGCGGCGACGAACGCGGGTGGTTTCCTTGGCCATCTGTACCTTCTCGTCCTTCAAGCGCGCCCGTCATTCCAGGCGCTCGGGATTCTCATGCGATGTTGGCGGCGCGGTTCCGGATCACCGTGCCACCACGCGGGACCCCGATGCGGGACACCCAGCGCGACGGAAAGGAGGCCGAGCGATGCACGGCCTCCCAATGCCAAAACTTATTTCTTCTTGCCGGCGATCGGCTTGGACTTGCCCTTGCGAGTGCGCGCATTGGTGTGCGTGCGCTGGCCGCGGACGGGCAGGTTGCGGCGATGGCGCAGGCCACGGTAGCAGCCCAGATCCATCAGACGCTTGATGTTCATCGAGACTTCGCGGCGCAGATCGCCCTCGACGAGGTAATCGCGGTCGATGGTCTCGCGGATCGACAGCACTTCGGCGTCGGTGAGCTGGTTCACGCGGCGCTCGGCCGGAATGCCGACCTTGCCGGTGATCTCCTCGGCCTTCTTGGGGCCGATGCCGTGGATGTATTGCAGCGCGATGACGACGCGCTTGTTGGTCGGGATGTTAACGCCAGCGATACGAGCCAAGGTGTCTCTCCATGGGGCGCCGAAATCCATCGGTGCCGGGGGTGTGACGCGCGTCCGGTGGAGACCGGCCCCTGCGCGCCGTCCAAAACGACAAATCGGCCCGCATCGGCCTCTTGAAAGGCGACCCGGACCCATTTCCTCTGAACGAAGACCGGCCCACTAGCGCGGACCGGTCCGTGTGTCAATGCCAGGTGTCGCGACGTGCGAACGTCGGAACCACCGAATTTGCGAGGGCCGCGCGACGTGACGTTGCGGACGCAGCGCGCCTCAGGAGGCGGCCGCCGTGTGCCGGTCCAGAAGGGCGACGAGGTCCTGCGAAACGGCATCCACGGGCTTCATACCGTCGATCGTCTGCAGGAGGCCGGTACCGGCGTAGTAGTCCGAGAGCGGCGCGGTCTGCCGGCGATAGGCGTCCAGACGCGTCTTGAAGACCTCCGGCGTGTCGTCCTTGCGCACGGGCTGGCCCCGCGCTGCCGTCTCTTCGGCGCGCTTGGCGATACGCCCCACCAGGGCGTTTTCGTCGACCACGAACTCCACGACGCTGTCGAGGGCGATGCCCTTCTCGGACAGCATGGCGTCCAGGGCCTTGGCCTGCTCCACGGTGCGGGGGAAGCCGTCGAGGATGAAGCCGTTCTTGGCGTCGGCCTCCTCGATGCGGTCGGCGACGATGCCCACCACGATGGCGTCGGAAACGAGACCACCCGATTCCATCACGGCCTTGGCCTGCAGGCCGACCGGCGTGCCGGCCGCGACGGCTGCCCGGAGCATGTCGCCGGTGGAGAGCTGCGGAATGCCATAGCGCGCCACGATCCGCTCGGACTGCGTCCCCTTCCCCGCGCCGGGCGGCCCAAGCAGGATGATGCGCATGGTGTCGTTTCCTCAGGTCCGGTTTCTTGGAAGACCGGCGTCCCCTTGCGACGCCGGCACGCGAGACGGTCTAGGCGAGACCACCGGCCGCCGTAGGCGGCCGGGGGATGCGATCAGCGCCGACGGGTCGCCCCGCGCAGCTTCGCCTTCTTCACGAGGCCCTCGTACTGGTGCGCCATCAGGTGCCCGTGGATCTGCGCCACCGTGTCCATCGTAACCGAGACGACGATGAGGAGCGAGGTGCCGCCGAAGCCGATGCTGGCCGAGGAATACGACGCCAGGATCTCGGGCACCAGACAGACGAAAGTCAGGTAAAGCGCGCCGATCAGGGTGATGCGGGTCAGCACCTTGTCGATGAAGGCCGCGGTACGCTCGCCCGGGCGGATGCCGGGGATGAAGCCGCCATGCTTCTTCAGGTTGTCCGCCGTCTCCTGCGGATTGAAAACCACGGCGGTGTAGAAGAATGCGAAGAAGATGATCAGGGCGGCGTAGAGCACCATGTAGAGCGGCCGGCCGTGGCCGATATAGGTGGTGATCGTCGCCAGGATGCCGGTGCCGCCGTTGTTGGCCGAAAAGCTCGCCACGGTGGCGGGGAGAAGCAGCAGCGAGGACGCGAAGATCGGTGGGATCACGCCCGCCGTGTTGAGCTTCAGCGGCAGGAACGAGGTCTGGCCCTCGTACATGCGGTTGCCGACCTGGCGCTTGGGGTAGTTGATCAGCAGGCGGCGCTGGGCGCGCTCCATGAACACGATGAAGTACACGAGCGCGATGGCCGCGACGCCCATGCCGAGGATGACGGCTGAGGAGAGCGCGCCGGTGCGGCTCAGCTCCAGTGCGCCCACGATGGCCACGGGCAGGTGGGCGACGATGCCGGCGAAGATGATCAGCGAGGAGCCGTTGCCGATGCCCCGCGAGGTGATCTGCTCGCCGATCCACATCAGGAAAAGGGTGCCGCCGGTGAGCGTGATCACAGTGGACAGGATGAAGAACGGGCCGGGTTCGATCGCCGCGCTCGAGCTCTGCAGGCCGAAGGCGATGCCCCAGGACTGGACCAGTGCCAGCACCACCGTGAGGTAGCGGGTGTACTGGTTGATGACCTTACGGCCGGACTCACCCTCCTTCTTCAGCGCCTCGAGGCTCGGGATCACCGAGGTGAGCAGCTGGATGATGATGGAGGCCGAGATGTACGGCATGATGTTGAGGGCGAAGATCGCCATGCGCTCGACGGCACCGCCGGAGAACATGTTGAACAGCCCGAGGACGCCGCCCGCCTGTTGCTGGAAGTTCCGCGCGAACTGATCGGGGTCGATGCCCGGGATCGGGATATAGGTGCCCAGCCGGAACACGATGAGCGCGCCCAGCGTGAACCAGATGCGCTTCTTGAGCTCGTCGGCCTTGGCGATGGCCCCGAAATTGAGGTTCGCGGCAAGCTGCTCGGCGGCTGAGGCCATGACACCGGTTCCTGGAGATGGGTCATACGGAGCATCCTCTGCTCGGGCGAGAGGAGGACGGTCCCTGATAAAACGGAAACGGCGGCCACGCGCGAGGTCGCACGGGCCGCCGCTCAGAGCTTCGACTTAAAGTCTGACGGTGGGCTACGCAACCACGCGGGCGGGCTTGCCACGGGTGGAGACGCCGTCGCCGTACGTCACGGTCACCGCGCCGCCGGCCTTCTCGACACCCTCGATCGCCGACTTCGACGCGCGGGTGACCTCGAAGGTCAGCTTGGTGGTGAGTTCGCCGACGCCGAGGAGCTTCACGCCGTCACGGGCGCGGGCGCAGATGCCGGCGGCGATCAGGGTCTCGACGGTCACGGTGGCGCCCGCCTCGATACGGCCGGCGTCGACAGCCTGCTGGACGCGGCCGAGGTTCACCTCGTTCAGGTCCGTGGAGTACAGGTTGTTGAAGCCGCGCTTTGGAAGGCGACGATGCAGCGGCATCTGACCGCCTTCGAAGCCCTTGATGGAGACGCCGGTGCGGGCCTTCTGACCCTTCACGCCGCGTCCCGCGGTCTTGCCCTTGCCGGAGCCGATGCCCCGACCGACGCGCATCCGGTTCTTGGTGGCGCCGTCGTTGTCGCGGAGTTCGTTGAGTTTCATGATGCCCTCCCTCAGGCCGCGTCGCTGAGAACGCGCACGAGGTGCTGCACCTTGCGGATCATGCCGCGCACGGAGGGAGTATCCTCCAGCTCGGAGACCCGGTGCAGCTTGTTGAGCTTCAGGCCGATCAGCGTTGCACGCTGGTCGCCTTCGCGGCGGATGGGCGAGCCGATCTGCTCGACCCGGAGAGTCTTCTGTGCCATCGGACCCTCCCCTTACGCGACTGCGGCTTCGGACATATCGGACGGATCGGCGTCACGGCGACGGGCCTGGAGGGCCGACACCTTGAGACCGCGACGGGCCGCGACGGCGCGCGGGCTGTCTTCGTTCTTGAGCGCCTCGAAGGTGGCGCGCACGAGGTTGTAGGGGTTCGAGGAGCCGAGGCTCTTGGCCACCACGTCCTGCATGCCCAGCGTCTCGAAGACGGCGCGCATCGGGCCGCCCGCGATGATGCCGGTGCCCTGGGGGGCGGCGCGCAGGATCACCTTGCCGGCGCCGTGACGCCCGTAGACGTCGTGGTGCAGGGTACGGCCCTCGCGGAGCGCGACGCGGACGAGACCGCGCTTGGCGGCTTCCGTCGCCTTGCGGATCGCCTCAGGCACTTCGCGCGCCTTACCGTGGCCGAAGCCGACGCGGCCCTTCTGGTCGCCGACGACGACGAGTGCGGCGAAGCCGAAGCGACGGCCGCCCTTCACAACCTTGGCGACGCGGTTGATGTGGACGAGCTTGTCCACGAACTCGCTGTCGCGCTCCTCGCGGTCTTCGCGGCGGCCGCGGCCCCCGCCTTCACGTTCACGTGCCAT
>NZ_JAIEOF010000270.1 GCF_019750675.1 Methylobacterium sp. | reverse complement strand
CTCGCCCCGCGGCACCAGGAAGCGGTCGCCGAAGAAGTCGGGATGCGGCGGCACGCCGAGCCCGTCCGCCATCAGGTCCTCGTGGCGCACGATCCGGTCGGGCCGGAGGGCCTCGCCGAGGCGGGAGAGGTCGAGATCCTCGAAGCGGCGGTCGGCCTTCGTCGCCGCGATCAGGAAGGCATGGGCCTGGCGGTCCGGCCAGCCCGCGAGATCGCGGGCGCGGTAGTCGCGGGTGAAGGTCTTGGCGCCCGTCACCTTGGCCACCGCGTCGAGGCGGGTGCGGGGCTTGCCCCCGGCGATCCAGGCGGGGCCGGGGCGGGTCGCGCCCTCGACGAGGCCGGCCTGGGCCGTCCCGCGCAGGAACGACACCTTGATGGCGATGCCGGCGGCGGCACTTCCCCCGAGGAAATTGCGGCGCGACAGGGTCGGGCTTGGAGCGTCGGTCATGGTTCCCTCCCTCACGCCGCCCGGCCGAGGGCGGCCGGGGCGGGGGCGCCGGCCGCCTAGGGCGCCGCGCCATGGCCCGCCGCCTCGGTCGGGGCCTGTCCGAGGCGGTCGGAGTTGAGCAGCAGGTTGAGGAGGATCGCGCTGATGGAGCCCAGCGTGATGCCGCTGTGCAGGATCGGCCCGGTCCAGTCCGGCATGGTGGCGGAAAAGAAGGTGGGAGCCGCCATGGGAATCAGCGACAGGCCGATGGAGACCGCGACCACGATCTGGTTGCGGCGATCGCCGAGATCGGCCTCGCCGACGATTATGAGGCCGGCCGAGGCGACCATGCCGAAGATCACGATGCCGGCGCCGCCGAGGACGGCCGGCGGGATCGACGCGATGACGAAGGCGAGCTTCGGGAAGATGCTGACGGCCAGGATGATGAAGCCCGACGTCGCGGTGACGTAGCGGCTACGCACCCGCGTCATGTTCACGAGGCCGACATTCTGCGAGAACGAGGTGTGCGGGAAGGTGTTGAAGATCCCGGCGATCAGGGTCGAGAGCGAATCCGCCATCAGGCCCCGGGTGAGGGTCGGCCGGTCGACGGGCTTGCCGACGATGTCGCCGACCGCGAGGAACATGCCCGTCGACTCGACGAGGGTGACCATCATCACGATGCACATCGCCACCACCGCCGAGAGGTGGAAGGTCGGCCAACCGAAGCGGAACGGCGTGACGAGTTCGAGCACCGGGCGGGTGGCCAGACCCTCCAGGTGGAACAGCCCGAGCGGCCAGGCGATGAGGAGGCCGGCGACGAGGCCGATCAGCACCGCGATATTGGCCACGAACCCGGTGGCGAAGCGGCTGACGACCAAGATCACGCAGAGCACGAGCCCGGCCACCGCAAGGTGAACCGGCGCGCCGAAATCCGCCGCCCCCGCACCGCCGCCCGCCCAGCGGATGCCCACCGGCAGCAGCGTCACCCCGATGATCAGGATCACGGTGCCGGTGACGAGCTGCGGGAAGAACGCCACGAGCCGGTAGAAGAACGGCCGCATCGCGAGGCCGAACAGGCCGGCCGCGATGGTCGCGCCGAAGATGCCGGGCAGGCCGATCGTCGGGTCCTGGGCCATGGCCACCATCGGGCCGACCGAGGCGAAGCTGACGCCCATGATGACGGGCAGGCGCACGCCGAAGCCCGGGAACCCGAGGCTCTGGATCAGGATCGCGAGCCCAGTGACGAAGAGATCGCAGTTGATGAGGAAGGCCACCGTCTCGGCCGAGAGGTTCAGGGCCGCGCCGATGATCAGGGGCGGCGCCACCGCACCGGCGCTCATCACGAGCACGTGCTGCATGCCGTAGGCCGCGAGCTTGGGGATCGGCAACATCGCGTCGACCGCGTTGGTCTCCCCGCATCCCTGGGTCTTGAGGGTTGCCGGTGTCTCGGGCGTCGCCGGTTTGATGTCGGCCATGGGGCGTTCCTCGCTGGTGGCCAAGTCTCGTGGCGTCTTCGCCAGGTGGCGTCTTGGCTGGATGGCGTCTTGGCTGGATGGCGTCTTGGCTGGGTGGCGCGATGGGCCGGCGGGCGTCTTGCGGCGCGCCCTGACGGTCCGGAGGGCGGCTCAGCTTCCGCGATAGGTGCTGTAGCCGTAGGGGGAGATCAGGAGCGGCACGTGCAGGTGGGCGGGCGTGCCCGCGCCCTGCGGCGCGATGCGGAAGCGCACCGGCACGGTATCGAGGAAGGCTGGCGCCTCGCCGGCCGAGGTCCGCGCGAAGTAGGCGCCGACCTCGAAGGCGATCTCGTAGGTGCCGGGCACCACCGCATCCCCGGCAAGCAGGGGTGCGTCGCAGCGGCCGTCCGCGTTCGTCGCGGTCGTCGCCAGGCAGGTGCGGGACGTCGCCTCGATCCGCCAGAGGTGCAGGGTCAGTCCCGCCGCCGGGCGTCCGATGGCGGTGTCGAGCACATGCGTCGTGAGGCGGCGGGCCTCGGGCGCGGTGGTGACGGTCATGAGAGCGGTCCCCCTCGTGGCCGCTCTGCGACCGGAAGCTTGGCAGTTATGCGATGGCGTTCTGCCTGCCCCGCGACGATTGCAGATCGGGTCGCCCGCACCATCCCGGATTTCCGGGAGCAGCTTCGAAAATCTCCGATCAATCGCCGGGGGCGGTGGCGTTATCCTGGCATCACGCGCAAACGAGTCCGCCCCGACCGGGCGGCCAACCCGGGGTCAGTCATGCATACCTCCCGCGACATGATCGGATACGGCCGCACGCCGCCGCGGGCGGACTGGCCGGGCGGCGCCCGGATCGCCGTGCAGATCGTGCTCAACTACGAGGAGGGGGCCGAGAACTGCATCCTGCACGGGGACGCCGCCTCGGAGGCCTTCCTGTCCGAGATCGTCGGGGCCGCGCCCTGGCCGGGCATGCGCCACATGAACATGGAGTCGCTCTACGAGTACGGCTCCCGCGCCGGGTTCTGGCGCCTGTGGCGGCTGTTCACGGAACGCGCCGTGCCCGTCACGGTGTTCGGCGTCGCGACGGCGCTGGCGCGCAACCCGGAGGTCGTCTCCGCGATGAAGGAGGCCGATTGGGAGATCGCCAGCCACGGCCTCAAGTGGATCGACCACCGCGACATGAGCCGGGCCGAGGAGGGCGCCCAGATGGACGCGGCGATCCGCCTGCACGAGGCGGTCACGGGGGCGCCGCCGCAGGGCTGGTACACCGGCCGCTCCTCGGCCAACACGCTGGAGCTCGGTCTCGAGCGCGGTTTCGCCTACCTCGCCGATTCCTATGCCGACGACCTGCCCTACTGGCTCCACGGGGAGGCCGGAACCGGCCTCGTCGTGCCCTATACGCTCGACGCCAACGACATGCGCTTCGCCACCGCACAGGGCTTCAACACGGGCGAGCACTTCTTCACCTACCTGCGCGACACCTTCGACGCGCTCTACGCGGAGGGTGCGACCGCGCCGAAGATGATGTCGGTGGGCCTGCATTGCCGGCTCGTCGGCCGGCCGGGGCGCATCGCGGCGGTGTCGCGCTTTCTCGACCACGTCGCGGCCCACGAGGGGGTCTGGCTGGCCCGCCGCATCGACATCGCCCGGCATTGGGCCGAGCGGCACCCGGCGCCGGCCCTGCGTCCGAGCACGATGAGCGCCTCGCAATTCCTCACCCGCTTCGGCGACATCTTCGAGGACACGCCGGAGATCGCACTCCAGGCCTGGCAAGCCGGCCTCACCGCCCGCGAGGACACGGCCGAGGGCCTCCACGCCGCCCTGGTCCAGTCACTCCGCAACCAACCGACGGACAAGCAGCGCGCCCTGGTGCTGGCCCACCCCGAGCTCGCGGGGCGCCTCGCCCAGGCCGGCGGCCTGACGGACGCCTCCACCGCCGAGCAGAGCAGCGCCGGCCTCGGCGCGCTGACGCCCGAGCAACTGGCCCAGTTCGAGCGACTGAACGCCGCCTACCGCGACCGCTTCGGCCTGCCCTTCGTCATGGCGATCAAGGGCCGCTCCCGGGAGGAGATTCTGGCGGCTTTCGAGGACCGGTTGCGCAACGACGCGGAGCAGGAACTCGCCGAGGCGTTGCGGCAGATCGAGCGGATCGCCTGGCTGCGATTGAAGGACCGGCTGCCCGCGGGCGCGTAGTCACGCCGCGCCGGGCGGCGCCGCGGATCGCGACCCCGCTCGGCGTCCTGTCCTTGCGACGTTTCCTGCGCCGAACCCGTGACCGCTGCGGGCGAAGGACGCTCAGCGCGTCAGGCGCCGGCCGATCAGGTCGAGTTGCGCACCCACATGTGCCCGCAGCGCCTCCGTCGTCATCTCCACGAAGGTCTTGGCCCGGTTCGGCAGCATCTTGCGCGATGGGTACACCACCCCGAGGGTGACGGACGTCGGCGGCGTCCGCGGCAGCACCGTCACGAGCCGCCCGTCCGCCAGATAGGGGGCCACCTCGTAGACGGGTTTCAGGGCGATGCCCTGGCCCTGGAGGGCCCATTCGGTCAGCACGTCGCTGTCGTCCGCGTCGATGCGCCCGGCCACCGGCAGGGTCAGGGCCTCGTCGCCGTCGAGGAGCGTCCAGCGGAACTGCTCCGAGCCGGGGAAGCGCAGCAACAGGCAGGAATGGTCGAGGAGCTCGGCCGGGCTTTCCGGCGCGGGGTTCTCGGCGAGGTAGCTCGGGGCCGCGCACAAGGTACGCTCCACATCCGCGACCTTGCGCAGGGTGAAGGTCGAATCGCGCATCTGCGAGAGCCGGACCGCCACGTCCACCGCCTCCTGCACGAGGTCGAGGAGGTGATCGGAGAGGCGCAGGTGCACGTCGGCCTCGGTGTGCCGTTCGCGGAAGGCCGGGATCAGGGGCGCCACCACGCGCCGGCCGAGGCTCAACGGGGCCGTGACCTTGAGGGTCCCGCGGGGGGCCGCCCCTTGCGTCTCGACGCTCTTCTCCGCCAACTCGACGGAGGCCGCCACGTCGAGGCAGCGGTCGTAAAACACCCGGCCCGCCTCCGTCAGGTTCATCCGCCGCGTCGTGCGCGTCAGGAGGAGACAGCCGAGATGCTCCTCCAGGGTCTGGATGCGGTAGCTGATCACGGATGGCGACAGCCGCAGCGAGCGCCCGGCCGCCGAGAAGCTGCCGGTCTCGGCCGCGCGCATGAAGATGCGGATGGATTCCAGGGACAACATCGCAGGCCCCGGGGTCCGATTCGGGCGAAAGCCGTAGCGTGGCAGGACAATCGCACGCCGCCGCGATCCTGGCGTCCCGTCAGCTTACGAAAAATTCGAAAACTGACAAGGAATTCGGCGGGCATACAACGCGCCCTCCATCGCTAGGATCGTGATCGCAACTCGGAGGGATGAGCCGTGGAGAGCTTCGTTTGGGAGTGGGGAAGCCTGCTGCTGCGCTGGCTTCACATCGTGGCGGCGATGGCCTGGATCGGCTCGTCGTTCTTCTTCATGCACCTCGACGCGTCGCTCAAGCGCACGCCCGAGATCCCGGCCGGGGAGGGCGCCGCCGCCTGGCAGGTGCACGGTGGGGGGTTCTACGAGATGCGAAAGTATTTCGTCGCTCCGGAACACCTCTCGCCGGACCTGACCTGGCACAAGTGGCAGGCTTACACGACGTGGGCTTCGGGTTTCGTGCTGCTGGCGTGGATCTACTACGCGCAGTCGAAGCTCTACCTCGTCGACCCCGCGGTGATGGACCTGTCCGCCCCGGCCGCCACGGCCGTCGGCATCGGCGCGCTGGCGCTGGGCTGGCTGGTCTACGACCGCATCTGCCGCTCGCCGATCGGGCAGAGCGAGACCGGGCTCGCGGCGGTGGGGCTCCTCGTCATCACGATGGCGGCCTTCGGTTTCGCGCAGGTCTTCAGCGGCCGGGGCGCCCTGATCCATACCGGCGCCCTGATGGCGACCTGGATGGCCGGCAACGTCTTCCTCGTCATCATCCCGAACCAGCGCAAGGTGGTGGCCGCGCTGATGCGGGCCGAGCGGCCGGACCCGAACCTCGGCCGCCAAGCCAAGCAGCGCTCGGCCCAGAACAACTACCTGACCCTGCCGGTGGTCCTGCTCATGATCTCGAACCACTACCCGATGCTGTTCGGGTCGAACGCGACGATCCCGCTGATCGTGGCGCTGATCACCGCCTCGGGCGCGGCGATCCGGTTCTTCTACAACGTCCGCCACGCCGATCACGGCCGCTCGCCCTGGTGGGCCTGGGCCGCCGCCACGGCGGGGCTCGGCGCCGCCTTCGCGGTGGCGCTCGCCGGCAGCGCCGGCGGCCGCTCGGTTCTGGGCCTGGCGCCGCTGGCGGACGCCGCGCCGGTCGTCACGCTGGCCTCCGCC
>NZ_JAIEOF010000384.1 GCF_019750675.1 Methylobacterium sp. | reverse complement strand
GGGTGGCACGTGGCTTGCGCACCGTCCGTCCACAGGAGCCGTCACGGCTCGCAGACGAGGGATCGACGCGTGGCCCACGGCTCCTCCCATCCGACGGCGGCCGGCCCGGCCGCCGAAGCTCCGCCGGTCGCAGAGGTTCCGCCGGTGGCGCTGGGTCTCCTCGGGCTCCAGCACGTGCTGGTCATGTATGCGGGTGCCGTGGCGGTGCCGCTCATCGTCGGGCGCGCCCTCGGGCTGCAGCCCGAGCAGGTGGCGATGCTGGTCAGCGCCGACCTGTTCGCCTGCGGCCTCGCCACCCTGATCCAGAGCTGGGGCCTGCCCGGCATCGGCATCCGCATGCCGGTGATGATGGGCGTGACCTTCGCGGCGGTGACGCCGATGATCGCCATGGGCACCAACCCGGCCCTCGGGCTCACGGGCATCTACGGCGCCGTCATCGTCGCCGGGCTGTTCGCCCTCTTCGCCGCGCCCCTGGTGGGCCGGCTGCTGCCGCTGTTCCCGCCCGTCGTCACCGGCACGGTCATCCTCGTCATCGGCATCTCGCTGATGCGGGTCGGCGTGAACTGGGCCGCGGGCGGGGTCGGCAACCCGCGCTACGGGGCGCTGCTCTACCTCGGCATCGCGCTGTTCGTTCTCCTGGTGATCCTGGCGCTGACCCGCTTCACGCGCGGCTTCGTGGCCTCGGCCTCGGTGCTGATCGGGATCGTCGCCGGCATGGTGGTGGCGGGCCTGTTCGGCCTCGTCGACCTGTCGCGGGTGGCTTCGAGCCCGTGGTTCGACGTGGTGCGCCCCTTCGCCTTCGGCGTGCCGAAGTTCGACCTCGTGGCCGGCCTCACCCTCTGCCTCGTCATGGTGGTGGTGATGATCGAATCCACCGGCATGTTCCTGGCGCTCGCCGAGATCACCGGGGAGACGGTGGACGAGCCCCGCCTGATCCGGGGCCTGCGGGCGGACGGCCTCGGCACCGTGCTGGGCGGCGTGTTCAATACCTTCCCGTACACCTCGTTCTCGCAGAACATCGGCCTCGTCGGCGTCACCGGCGTGCGCTCGCGCTGGGTCACGGTGGTGGGCGGCGTCGTCATGCTGGCCCTCGGCCTCATCCCGAAGCTCGCCGCCCTGGTGGAGGCCGTGCCGCCCTGCGTGCTCGGCGGGGCGGGCCTCGTCATGTTCGGCATGGTCGCGGCCACGGGTGCCCGCATCCTCGGCGCGGTGGATTTTTCCGGCAACCGCAACAACCTGTTCATCGTCGCCGTCTCGGTGGGCTTCGGGCTGATCCCCCTGGCCGCGCCGAACTTCTTCAAGCAGATGCCCGACGCCCTCCACCCCTTGCTCGAGTCCGGCATCCTGCTCGCCGCCCTGTCGGCGCTCGCCCTGAACCTGTTCTTCAACGGTCTGGGCAGCCAGGCCGGCGCCCGCGCCGAGGCGGCCCGCCTCGCCCACGCCGCCGAGGCGTGAGCCGCCCCGGGATCCCCACGAGAGGACACGCATCATGCCATTGACGAGGGCGCGCTACGGCAAGGGCCGCGTGCGGGTGCTCCGCCTCGCGCGGGACGGCGACCGGCACGGCGTGCGCGAACTGACCCTGACGGTGCTGCTGGAGGGCGATTTCGCGGCGGCCTGGACGGCGGGCGACAACCGCCGGGTGGTGGCCACCGACAGCATCAAGAACATCGTCAACGTCACCGCCGCCCGGCACGTGGAGGCCGAGACCGAGGAATTCGTGGGGCATGTCGCGGCCCTGTTCCTCGAGCACTACCCCCAGGTCCGCGCCGTCACCATCGAGGCCCTGGAGACCCGCTGGCTGCGCCGGACGGTGAACGGCGAGCCGCACCCCCACACCTTCACCCTCGACGGCAACGGCCAGCCCTTCGTCCGGCTGGAGGCGGACCGGGACGGCGCGGTGCTGCGGTCTGGCCTGCGCGGCTACACCTTGATGAAGACCACGGAATCGGGCTGGGCCGACTTCGTGGAGGACGCGTTCCGCACCCTGCCCGACACCCAGGACCGCATCTGCGCCACCAGCATGGACGCGACCTGGACCTGGACCGCGCCCCCCGCCGACCCGGTTGCGGCGAACGCGGCGGTGCTCGACATCCTGATCACGGTCTTCGCCAGCACCTACAGCGCCGGCGTGCAGGACAGCATGTACCGGATGGGCGAGGCGGTGCTCGCCGCCCGGCCCGACATCGCCGAGATCCAGTTCGCGATGCCGAACAAGCACTACGTCCCGATGAACCTCGCGCCCTTCGGCATCGATCACGGCGGCCGCATCTTCCTGCCCACCGACGAGCCGCACGGCCAGATCGAGGCCACCATCGCGCGTACCGGCTGATATGGGTTCCGGTCGATCGCTCCGGTCGGCCCGGTCGGAACGGCCCTCCTCTCCCGAAGAAGAGGCGGGCTGCGCCAGAACCCAAACACGTCAGCCGGTCACCGACTGAGCGCTCCGAGTCTTGCCGCGATGGCACGGCCACCGAAGCCGACGATGCGCCCCGATCCGGGCCGTTCGCACGGGCCGGCGCTCCTGCATGGACCCCGCCCTCGCCGGTCGCGCGCGACCCTCGGGGGCGTGCCGATGCGCACGCGTCGGTCGAGAATCATGCCAAGTCGCGCGAGATCCTGCAAAAATCCTGGGCGATCTCCTAAGGCGCTGTCATAAAACAGAATTTCGACTTACAAAATTCCTGCTGTCTCGGCGCGCGCGGCGTTTCTCAAAGTCTGCCTATCCTTCGTGCACGTTTCGCGAGCATATCCTGTTGTTTTACGTAGCAAAGGTGCTCATTTTTCAGGAACTCGAACGCTGCTTCTCGCGTCTTCGCGACAACCGTTCAGATCCAGGACTTGAGCCATGATCCACCCCCGCCTCACCGCAGCCCTCGCGATCACCCTCGGCCTCTCGGCCTCGGGTGCCTTCGCCCAGAGCTACAATGCCCCCGCGGGCATCCCGGCCGCCGTGGCGCCGGGCGGCCTCGAGGGCCAGGCCGCCGGCCGCAACCTGTCCGAGCTTCGCGACCGTGGCCGGTTCGTCGTGCCGCAGGACGCGCGCGGCGAGATCAGCACGGGTTCGGTCCGCACCCGCCGCGGCGACCGCTTCTGAAGAAGGCGCAGGCTAGCAGGCCCGATCGGGGCCCACCGGCGCCCTCCGGGTACGTCGCGACGACGAAGGCCGGCACTCCATCGCGAGCGCCGGCCTTCTTCATGTCGGCTCGATTCTCGCCCCCGGCGGCCCTCAGGCCGCGGCTTCCCGCGGCGTGGCGCGCACCAGCGGCACGGCGTGATAGCCGCGCTCCGCGTAGACGAGGCCCTGTCCGTCGCCCGGTGCCGCGAGGCCCACCACCGCGCAGTAGAGCACATCGTGCGTGCCCACCGGGTGGCGGCCGATGATCCGGCAGTCGAAGGCCGTGAGCGCGCCCTCGAGCACCGGCGCGCCCGTGACGTTCCGGGTCCAGGTGGCCGCCGCGAAGCGGGTCTCCATGGGCGTGCGCCCCCCGAAGGCAGCGGCGATGTCGGACTGGTGGGCCGCCAGGGTGTTGACGCAGAGGACGTCGCTGGCGCTCATCGCCGCGTAGGCCGAGGAGGTGCGGTTGATGCAGACGAGGAGCGTCGGCGGCCCGTCGCTGACGCTGCAGACCGCCGAGGCGGTGAAGCCGGCCCGGCCGCCCGGCCCGTCGGTGGTGACGAGGTGGACGGCGCTGGCGACCCGGGCCATCGCGCCGCGGAAGGCGCCGCCCTCCACGTAGGGGGCCGAGGCTGCGCTCGGATCGGTCTCGCTCACGGCGGTCACTCCTGGGAATCGAGGAACGCCACGAGCGTCCGGTTGAAGGCCTCGGCGCGGGTCACGCTGTGGGCGTGGCCGCCGCTCGGAACCCGGTCGAGGCGGGCATTGGGCAGGCCCCGCGCCAGCGCCTCCGAACACAGATAGGGCACCAAGACGTCGTCGTCCGCCGCCATCAGCAGGGTCTCGTGCGGAATGCCGGCGAGATCCGCGCTGACGTCGAAGGCCTCCAGCGCCGCGATCCGCGCCAGCACCGTGTCGCGCCCGGGGAACTGCGCCAGGGCGTGCGCCTCGTCCTCGGCCACGCGCTCCGCGTTTTCGGACAGCCACGGCGCGGGATAGAGGAAGATCGCTTGCGCCCTGACATAGGCCTCGGCGCTCACATCCAGCAGCAGCTTGCGGGCGGAAAAGCAGCGCCGCGTCGCGGCGTCCGCCCGTGCCCAGCCGTTGATCACGACGAGGCGGCCGACCCGCTCGGGATGGGTGCGGGCGAGTTCGAGTCCGATCAGCCCGCCCAGCGCATGCCCGACGATGTCGCAGCGCGCCGCGCCGCAGGCCTCCATCACCGCGAGGGCGTCGCGCGCCATCGCGGCGATGTCGTGGCCCGGCTCCAAGGGGCCGGCCGAGCGCCCGGTGCCGCGATGGTCGTAGGTGACGACGCGGAAGCGCTCGGTGAGCGCCGCCATCTGCGGCGCGAAATAGGCCGCCGATCCGCCGAGGCCCGGCGAGAGCAGGATCGTGCGGTCGCCGGAGCCCTGCACGGCGTGGTGGATCGGGGTCGTCATCCGCGACGCCTCAGGGCCGGCCGACATGGGCGACCGAGGCGATCTCCACCAGGGCGTCGGGCTTCACGAGGCCGCACTGAATGCAGTAGCGCGCCGGCTTCTCGCCGGGGAAGTACTCTGCGTAGACGGCGTTGATGGCACTGTAGTCGGCCCAGTCCTTCAGGAAGACGTGGTTGAAGGTGACGTCGTCCATGGTGCCGCCGGCGGCCGTCACCACGCCCTTGATCGTCTCCAGCACGTGCCGGGTCTGGGCGGCGGCGTCGCCCGCGTGGACGACGTTCGCTTGCGCGTCGAGGGGCAGCGTGCCGGAGACGTAGAGCACGCCGTCCGCGAGGGTGCCGGGCACGTAGGGCGCAAGCGGCTTGCCGGTGCCGGGGGGGACGATCACGATCTTGGGCATGTCTTTCTCCGTGCTCCTGGAAAGTGGGCTTGGCGGTTTCGTGGCGGGGTGCGTCCTCATCGAGAGGCCGGGGCTCGACCTACTCCGCGGCTTCCGTGCGGGCGCCGTTCGACCCGAGGGTCGCCTCGAAGGCGGCCACATCCGAGACCCAGCCGAAGAAGGTCTCGATGTTGGCAAGCGCCCCCGCCTGCAGGGCCGGCGGGCCGGCCTGGTGGGTGGCGTCGGCCAGCACGATGCCGAAATATTCGAGGAAGAAGCCGTCGCGCAGGGTCGATTCCACGCAGACGTTGGTGGCGATGCCGGTGAAGACCAGGGTGCGGATGCCGGCCGCGCGCAGCAGGCTGTCGAGCTGGGTGTTGTAGAAGCCGCTGTAGCGCGGCTTGCCCAGCACGATGTCGCCCGGCTCGGGCTTGAGGGCGTCGACCAGGGCGTAGTCCCAGGTGCCCCGGGCGAGCAGGCGTTCGTTCATGCCGGGCCGGGCCCGCATGGTCTTGAGGGCGTTGGATTTGTGCCAGTTCGGCGAGCCCGGGCCCCCGGCCTCGACGTAATCCGGGTCCCAGCCGTTCTGGAACCAGACGATGCGGATGCCGGCCGCCCGCGCCGCCGCCACGGCCCGGGCGATCTGCGCCACCACCGGCCCCGTGCCGGAGACGTCGAAACCGGCGAGATCGAGGTAGCCCCCCTTCGTGGTGTAGGCGTTCTGCATGTCGACGACGATGAGCGCGGTGGCTGATGCGTCGAAGGCGATGGGCTCGGGCCGGGCCGCCAGGGTGAGGCCGCCCTGGCGGCCCTGGGGGTCGGTGTAGCCGGCGGGTTTGGCGACGGGGTCCATCACGCCACCTTCGCCATCGGCTCGGAGCCCGCCGCGATGTGCGCGCGGCTCGTCATCAGGGGCTGGATGCGGGTGCCGTAGGCGTCGAGGCCCTTGAGGAAGTCGTCGAACACGAGGAGCACGCCCTCCGTGCCCGGCACCGTCGCGACCTCGTCGAGCATGCGCGCCACCTCGGCGTAGGAACCGACGAGCGTGCCCATGTTGATGTTCACGGCCGAGGTCGGGTCGGCCATCTGGCGCACGTTGGTGTCGGCCCCCGACTTGGTGTCGGCGGCGCCCTGGACCCCGAGCCAGGCGATGGCCTCCTGGTCGGCGCCGGCCTTGTAGTGCTCCCATGTGGCGCGCGCCGCCTCGTCGGTCTCGTCGGCGATGATCATGAAGAGCACGTAGGAGGAGACGTCGCGGCCCGTCGCGGCCTTGGCCGCCTCCAGGCGCTCCACCGTGGGGGCGAAGGCCGTGGGGGTGTTGAC
>NZ_JAIEOF010000351.1 GCF_019750675.1 Methylobacterium sp. | reverse complement strand
CCACCCTTTCAAGTCGTGGATCCTCGGCGATCGGACTCCGGGGAAGCGGAGCTTTCGCCCTACAGCACGGCCTTCAGCTTGTCGGCCATGGCCTGGTCCTTGTCGCGGCGCGACGAGAAGGCCATCGTGAAGAAGACGCGCTGGACGCCGAGTTCGCTCAAGCGGGCCTCGCAGGCCTCCACCAGGGCGCAGATCTCGCTCAGCTCGCCCTCGATGTTGGTCCCGTTGGCGTGCATCTCCGCCGTCAGGGGACTGGCATCGAGGATCGCCTTGATCTCCCGCACGTAGGGCGAGACCGAGGGACCGACGCCCATCGGAACGATGCACAGATCCGCGACGACCTTCATGACGCTGCTCCCGATGTCCACCTGAGGCCTGCCAGAGGTGGCAGGTTCGGGCCCATGTCAACCGCCCCCCGCGGCCGGTGGATCGCCGAGCATAGGCGAAGTCGATCGCCGATCTGGACCGGCGCCGGACCTCGACCCGCCGCACGAAGACGAAGCATGTCTTTGCGAGGAGGTTCGACGACGATCCGCCTTTACACAAATTCAAGCCCAAGAATAGTGCATCACTTAGTCGTGATATTTATACAACAAATCAATATCCTGAAGGAGAGGACTGTCGTTTCATGATCGAAGAGGAAGCTTATCTCGTTAATCACTGGTACAGCTTCGATGAAGCGTCAGGTCGGCGCACGACCATCAGGACGGACCCATGTCGATCACGCGCGCCTCGACGAATGCGACCGGACAAAAGGGCAGCGACTTCAGTCAAACGCCCGGCGGCGCCGCCCAGATGTCCGCCGATGGCCGCTACGTCGTCTTCGAGAGCGGCTCCGGCGACCTCACGGGCGGCGACACGAACGGCCGGCAGGACATCTTCGTCAAGGATCTGAGCACGGGCGCGATCACCCGCGTCAGCACGGCCGCCGACGGGACGCAGGCCGACGGCGCGAGCAGCGGCGCCACGATCTCGGCGGACGGCCGATACGTCGCGTTCCTGAGCGATGCCGGCAACCTCGCGCCGGGCGGCACGGCGGGGCAGACCGACGCCTACGTCAAGGATCTGCGCACCCAGGCGATCACCCGGGTCAACACCGCCCCCGACGGGGTCACGCCCGGCAACGATTCCGCCCTCAACGCCGTGATCTCGGCGGATGGCAGCCACGTCGTCTTCTCCAGCGCCGCCACAAATCTCGTCGCCAACGACACGAACGGCCAGCAGGACGTCTTCGTCAAGAACCTCGGCACCGGCGCCCTCGCGCGCGTCAGCACGGATGCCGGCGGGGCGGAGGCCAACGACACCAGCGGCGGCTTCGGCTTCACCGACAGCGCCGCGATCTCGGCCGACGGCCGCTTCGTCGCCTTCTCCAGCAGCGCCACCAATCTCGTGGCGGGCGACACGAACGGCCAGCAGGACGTCTTCCTCAAGGACGTGGCCACCGGCGCGATCACCCGCGTCAGCACGGCCGCCGACGGGACGCAGGCCGACGGCGGCAGCCTCGGCGCCGCGATCTCGGCCGACGGCCGCTACGTCGCCTTCACCAGCGATGCGACCAACCTCGTGGGCGGCGACACGAACGCCGCCACCGACGTCTTCGTGAAGACCGTGGCCAGCGGTGCGATCACCCGTGCCTCCACGGACGGCAACGGGGTCGAAGGGGGTGCCGAGAGCTTCGGCGCGTCGATCTCGGCCGACGGCACGCGCGTCGCCTTCGTCAGCAACGCCGCCAACCTCGTAGCCGGCGACACGAACGGGACGCCCGACGTCTTCGTCAAGGACCTGCCGTCCGGCTCGACCGTCCGCGCCTCCACGGCCGCCGACGGGACCCAGACCGGCGACGGCTTCAGCTACAACGCCTCGATCTCGAGCGACGGGTCGCGGGTCGCCTTCACCAGCCTGTCCAGCGACCTCGTGGCCGGCGACACGAACAATCGACCGGACGTCTTCGTGACCGACACGGTCTGCTACGCCGGAGGCACCCGCATCCGGACGGTGCGGGGCGATATCGCCGTCGAGGATCTGGTGGTGGGCGATCTCGCCGTCACCGCCTCGGGGGAGCCCCGCCCCATCCGCTGGCTCGGCCAGCGCACGATCCCGTGCCAGGGCCGGGCGGACCGCCTGCCCGTGCGCATCGCCGCCCACGCCTTCGGGCCGGACAGACCCGTGCGCGACCTGCGCGTCTCACCCGGTCACGCCCTCTGCCTCGACCTCCTCGGGGAGGTGCTGGTGCCCGCCGGCAGCCTCGTCAACGGCACCACCCTCACCCAGGACCCGGTCGAGCGCGTCACCTACTGGCACGTCGAACTCGAGGAG
The DNA here is from genome assembly GCF_019750675.1 of Methylobacterium sp. Lineage (GTDB taxonomy): Bacteria > Pseudomonadota > Alphaproteobacteria > Rhizobiales > Beijerinckiaceae > Methylobacterium. The sequence goes on along the minus strand of NZ_JAIEOF010000351.1, from coordinate 3,919 downwards.
CACGACATCCTGCTGGCCGAGAACCTGCCCGCCGAGAGCTATTGCGATGTCGGCAACCGTGCCTTCTTCGCCGGGGCGCCGACCGTCGACCTGACCCTCGGGCCGGACGCGCCCTCCGGGTCCGGCGCGGCCGCCTTCTGCCGGCCCCTCCACGCGGACGGCCCCCTGGTCGACTTCGTGCGCCTCCGTCTGCGGGAGCGCGCCGAGGCCGCCGGCTGGGCCCTGGTCGACGCGGTACCGGGCGACCTCCACCTCGTGGCCGACGGCGTGACGATCCGGCCCGCCATGGACGGCCTCACCGCCCGCCTCGTCCTGCCGGCGGACGCTCGCGACGTGTACCTGGTCTCGCCCACCGGCGTACCGGTCCATGTGGATGCCGCGTCGGGCGACCGGCGCCGCCTGGGCCTGGTGCTCACCGGCCTCGCGGTGATGGACCCCATCGGGGGCACCCGGGACATCGCCCTGGACGATGCCCGCCTCGGCGCGGGCTTCCACCCGGTCGAGGGCGAAGGCGCCGTCGTCTGGCGCTGGACCGATGGCGCGGCCCTGCTCCCGGCCAGCCTGTGGGCGGGCTGCCCGGGACCGGTCCACCTGCAGGTGACCCTGGCCGGGGCCGGGGTGCCGCGATGGGTCGGCCCGGACGCGGCGCCTGCGCCCGAGCCGGCGAACCTCAGGCACTGCGCCTGACCGGAACCGCCGCGGCCGGCCAGGGCCTGCCGCGGCGCCGGTTGCCAAACCGCCGCCTGCGCCGCAACCATCGTGGCCCGCACGGGGCGCGTGCGCCGACCGGAGACCCTTCATGCGCAGACGCACCCTCGTCCTCGGCGCCGCACTGGCGGCGCTGGCGCGTCCGGCCCGGGCGCAGGCCGACCCGGAGACGCGGCTCGTCCTGGCCACGGCGACGCCGGGCGGCTCGTTCCCGGCCTTCGGGCAGGCCCTCGCCGAGGCGGTGCGGGAGACCGATCCCGGGCTGGTGCTCACCCTGAGGCCGAGTAAGGGTTCGCAGGAGAACCTCGGGCTGCTGCGAGCCGGCAGCGTCGACCTCGCCCTGGTGCAGGGGGAATACGCCTACGATGCCCTGGGTGTGGAAAAGGGCTCCGAGACGGGTCTGAGCGTCGTGGCGCCCGTAAGCGCCTCACCGGGCCTCTTCGTGGTGCGGGCCGACAGCCCGATCCGCGGCGTCGCGGATCTGCGCGGCCGGCGCGTCGCCCTCGGCACGCACGCGTCCGGCCTCACGGTCATGGGCCGGAGCGTCCTGCGCGGGTCCGGAATCGACCCCGAGCGCGCAATCACCCCGATCCTGCTCGACCGGGCGGGCGACGGGGCCGCCATGGTGCTGGACGGGCGGGCCGACGCCCTCTGGGGCGCGGGCACCGGCTGGCCGGGCTTCCGGGTTCTCGCCGACGCGCCGGGGGGCGCGCGCTTCTTCGGGCCGGCACCCGAGGCGATGGAGCCCATCCTGGCGCTGCACCCGTCGCTCCGGCGGGTGAGTGTGCCGGCCGGCGTCCTCCGGGGACAGGGGACGTCGGTGGAGACGGTAGGCTCGTGGAGCTTCGTGCTGGCGCGGGCCGGCGTCGAGGCCGGTGCGGTCGCGCGCCTCGTGCGGGCGATGGACCGGGGCAACGCGGCCCTGGCACGCGCCTATCCGGCGGGCGCGGATGCCGCTCCGCGCAACCTCGTCGCGGCGGTGCCGGCGGCGTGGCTCCACCCCGAGAGCGCCGCCTACCTCCGGGAGACCGGCGCCCTGCGGTGAGGCATGGCCGTCAGAAGCGCTCGGCCACGAGGGCCTCGGCGGCGGGCGCCGGTTCGGTGGCCCCGGCGGCATCGCGCAGGAGGCCGACCACGTCCGACGCCTCGGCGGTCACGAGGTAGCTCAGGTCGAGCCCCGCGCGGATGAACCCCTGCGCGCGCATGTGGTCGAGGAGGGTCAGCAGGGGCGTCCAGAAATCCGCCACCGAGAGGAGCAGGATCGGCTTGTTGTGCTGGCCGAGCTGCGCCCAGGTCAGCTGCTCCACCAGTTCCTCGAGCGTGCCGATGCCGCCCGGCAGGGCCACGAAGGCGTCGGAGCGCTCGAACATCAGCCGCTTGCGGGTGTGCATGTCCTCCACGACGATCGTCTCCTGGATCTCGTCGAGCATGCGCTCGCGCGATTTCAGGAAGTCGGGGATGATGCCGGTGACATGGCCGCCGTTCTCGATGACCGCGCGGGCCACGGTGCCCATCAGCCCGACATTGCCGCCGCCGTAGACGAGGCCGATCCCGGCCTCCGCCAGGGCCTTGCCGAGGGTCACGGCCGCCGCCGTGAAGGCCGGGTCGCCGCCGAAGCCCGAGCCGCAATAGACGCAAACGGTCCTCAACGGCGCCATGACGGACCTCCCTTGCGGGCCGCGACCAGGGCGCACGTGCTGTCCACGCGCCAAAGTGCTGATTTTACGGGAGATCCGGCCTTGGGGCGGCGGGCTCGATTTGGTGTTCCGGTCATGTTCGTTAATATGTCGCCATCAATCGCCGGTTTGTCGACGGGCCCTATCCCCGCACGGCGGAATTCGGCCGCCGCGCCGGTGGACGAAGGAGTGGAGTGTCATGAGGGCGGAGTTGCGACGGAGCATCTTTCTCGCCTGCGTGGGGCTTCTGGCGGGCTTCGCCCTCGTGGTCACCCTCTACGGCGCGGGCACGATGTTCAAGCAGGGTCTCGCCGGACGCGGCGCGTCCGAGGGCGAGGCCGTTCCCCTGGCCGCGCCCCCCGCCGACGCGACCGGCAAGCCCGGGTCGGCCGCGCCGTCTCCCGTTCCCGCCCCGAATCCCGCCCCCGCCGGGGAGGGAGGCACGCCCCAACCGGGAAAGCCCCGGGCGGCCCTGGAGGGGCAGCCGGGTCCGGACCGAAGCCCGGCCCCGCCGCAGGGCGAGGCGCCGAGCTTCGACATCATCCGGATCGAGCCGAGCGGCGAGGCCGTGATCGCGGGCCGGGCGCCGCCCAACACCACCGTCGAGCTGTTGCGCGACAACGGGCCGATTGCCCGTGCGCTGGTCGACCCGTCCGGCCAATTCGCCATCGTGCCACCCGCCCTGCCCCCCGGCACCAGTGAGATCACCCTGCGGGTGACCGGGGCCGACGGCCGGGCGCGCGTCTCCCGCGACAGCGTGTCGGTGGTGGTCGCCGCGAACCGTACCGCCAAGCCCCTCATCGCCCTGACCTCCCCCGACAAGCCTACCATCGTGCTCTCCCAGCCCGATCCCGTGGCCGCCCCACCCGCGCAGGCCGGGACCGGGCAAGCAGCGACAGGGCAGGCCGCGACGGCGAAGCCCGGGGGCGAGAAACCGGGCGCCGGCATGGCCGGAACCGGCAAGACGCCGGGCAAAGCGCCCGGCAACACCGCCGGCACGACGCCCGATGCCGACCGGCTCGCAACGAACGTGCCCGGAGCGGCCGGCGCGAAGCCGGAGGCGGACAAGGCCACGCCGGTCAAGATCGTCAGCGTCGAGGCGGAAGAGGGCGGCCGGCTCTACGTGACGAGCCAGGCCCGGCCCGGCTCCACGGTGCGGCTCTACCTCAACGACACCCTGGTGGCCCCCGGCAGCGCGGGCGCCGACGGCCGCGTCAGCTTCACCATCGGGCGGGGCGTGCGCCCCGGCGATTACCGGATCCGGGTCGATCAGGTCGATCCCATCACCGGCACGGTGAAGACCCGCTCCGAGGTCGCCTTCGCGGTGCCGGCGAACGTGGCGCGGCCGGACGCCGCGACGGGCGCGACCCCGCCGTCCACCCAGGCTCAGGTCAATGCTCAGGTTCAGGCCAATGCTCAGGTTCAGGCACTGGCTCGGCTCAGGGACCGGGCCGAGAGTCAGGCCCAGGTGCCCGAGGGCCGGCCCGCCTCCCCGGCCCACCCGGCGGCCGGCGCGCCCGCGCGGACGGAGCCCG
>NZ_JAIEOF010000102.1 GCF_019750675.1 Methylobacterium sp. | reverse complement strand
CCAGGCGGAATTCGTGTTGCTACACGAGACAGATGGGGACGGCCGGTGGAGGTCCTCAAACAGGCTCTGAGGGTCGCGTATAACCACTTCCAGAACGTAAGGGCGGAAGTCGCTCACGCTGATCTCCTTGAGAAGATGCGCCGAGATCGCTTCGTGGTTCATTACAGCGTCATCAAGGAGGGTTGGTTCGTCATCTCTGCCACCACACCGTCTGGCGAAGATGAGTATGTGCGCTACCACCAAGACGGCGACGGCATCCTCGGTTTCACGCTGTTCTGGAACAACGAGAGGGGCAACGTCAGCGGAGAGCGTATCGCCATTCTGATGTCGGCATCTCTGGGTTCCGTGATGAATGGACGACCCATGATTGAGCCGCCTCGCCCCACTCAGGCAAATGCTCAGGTAGCCACTGCACCACTCCGCGTTCCCGTACCCGTACAGCCTGCCGCCATCTCACCGCCCCCGGCCGCGCCTCCACCTGCTGCCGTCTCGCCTCCCGCCCCGGTCCCGCCTGTGTCACCGAAGGCTGAGGAAAAGGGGGTCTCCACTGGCACAGGCTCCTTCGTAGACGCCAAAGGCAACATGATTACGAACGCCCACGTGGTGAAGGATTGCAAGGTCGTCACAGTCAAGCTGACGGACGGCAAGCCCGCTCACAAGGCTTGTGTGATCGCCACGGACACCAGCAACGACCTTGCGCTTCTGGCGGTCGAGGATGCCATTGGGGCCAAGTTCGCGTCACTCAGAATGGGCACCCGGCTCGGTGAAGGTGTCCCTGTGTTCGGCTATCCCCATGCAGACATCCTAGCGAGTTCCGGCAATTTCACCCTGGGCAATGTCACGGCCCTGTCTGGTCTCGGGGACGACAGCCGCTACTACCAGATCTCGGCCCCCGTCCAACAGGGCAATTCAGGTGGCCCGCTTCTAGACAACTACGGTAACGCTGTGGGGGTGGTCGCTGCGAAGCTAAACGTGCTCAAGATGGCGATGGCATCCGGTGACTTTGCTCAGAACATCAACTTCGCCATCAAGACCACAATGCTCGCCACATTCTTGGAGGCTAATCAGATGTCCATGCAGACAGGGGTTACGAATGGGGCTAAGCTCGATCCAGCAGATCTTGCCGATTCAGCTAAGGGTATGAGCGGGTTTATCGCCCTGTCAGTAGGCACGTGAACGATGGCATAGCATGGAGTATGCTCTTGGTTCAGGGACGTAGCGTACGTTTGTACCTCGTGGATGGTTCGCCGACTGGGATACTTACAGCCGAGATCATGAACTGGACGGGGCACGCTTTGGTGACCTCTCGGTCCCGATTGGGCGAAGCCTTAGCTCGTGATGAGGCAAGTCGAACTGGCGTATACTTTCTTGTGGGCGATGACCCAGATCATCCGGCGAGAACGCGTGTATATGTTGGCGAGGGCGATAGTGTCATCGATCGAATTAAGTCCCACTCAAAGGATGCTGCAAAGGATTTCTGGAGTCGTGTATGTGTCGTGACGTTCAAAGATGCCAACTTAACTAAGTCTCACGTTCGATACCTTGAGCACCGGTTTGTAGAGTTAATAAAATTTGCTGACAGGGCCAATCTTGCAAACGGGAACGATCCCAGCCGCAAAGCTCTGCCTGAGAGTGATATCGCTGACATGGAGTTTTTTATTTCACAAGTAGAGGTCATACTGCCGGTGGTCGGATTTGACTTCCTTAGACCGAAAGGACGGATATTCGAGTCCCAATCCCCTGCTGGAAACCAGCCGGATATTCGTGGGCGAGAGGTTGAGTTAATACTGACAAGTGAAAAGCACGGGTACGAAGCACGAGCTATAGAGGCGGACGGGGAAATCACAGTTTTGAAGGGATCAAAAGCAACTACAAATAATAAATTCTCATCTAAAGCCTACGCAAATTTAAGGAACCAACTTATAGAGGATGGTCGTCTCATTCAGAGCGAAGATCCCGTTTTTTTGGAATTTACAAAAGATGTTGCATTTCAAAGCCCTTCAGCCGCTGCTGCTGTTATCAAGAACCGAAACACGAACGGTCGGACTTCGTGGCGGTTGGTAGGCACAGGGCAAACATTAAAGGATTGGCAGGACGCGCAGCTTGGTCCTACGGTGATAGCGCCTTAGCTTCTTGATCAATGAGTGTCTTAGATGGCAAACGCTGGTGTACAACGTCATCAAGCGACCGGGGAAAATTTCCTTTTAAGATCAACGCTTTTGCACCTCTCAGCCCCAGTCCTTTCCTGGGCACCACTTGATTTCTAACCTTCGGAAATCAAATCGCTTTGAGGGTTTCATCCCGCACTCGGGTCTCCGGTGCGGGATTTCTTTTGGCCTCATGCGCCGTGGTTCGCGATCCTCTCCGAGATGGCTTCCAGGACGTTGGCTTTTGCAGCGTGACCGCGCCTTTTCAGGCTGGCGCCTTCCGATAGATTCAAATCCTCCGGCATCGCGCCGTTTCTGATGTCCAACGCCGTGCGGTTCGGTGGCGTGGGTGGTCTGCTGCCCCAGGCCTCTGCATTTTACTGCGCAACCGGTGCGCCTTCGGCGGCATTATGCATAGGCGCCCCATCCTTCCGAGCGGGGCAAACGGAGTGAGACAGATGAGTGCTGGCTATCCACTTCTGTTCCTGGCGTTGGGAACGCTGGGAGGCATCGGCTTCCTTGCCCTGGCGGCGCGCAAGCAGGTCGCTGACCTGAAGAACGACCCGCGGCGTTCCAACATCATCAAGGATCACGGCGGCACCCCGAGGCCGAACATGCCGGGGACGGAGCACTGAAGGCGTCGTCGGGTGCGAGCGAGCGCAGCCCGATCTTGGATCGGTGCGGTTCCGGAGCATGGCGGAACCGCTGCCTTTGCCGACCGTTGATGCGTAGATTGGAACCGCTCTAATCCAGAGCACGGGGCGGTTCAGGCTACCGACGCGACACCAGGAGTATTACATGACCGGTCATGCGCATTGCCAGAGCTGCAAGTTCTTCGACGAGCACAAGGTGAACGGCGCTCAAGCGTCCGGGGAGCAGGGCCTGTGCCGTTACAACCCGCCGGTAACCCAGCCCGCACCGGAGTCGAAGGGTCTGTGGCCGGTGGTGGCCACCAGCGATTGGTGCGGTCACTTCACGCCTGAGATGACCGCCGCCGAGTAGGCGGGACGCGTCTCCACACCATCGGGGGTTAGCCCTGCGGAAGGCCTTTTCCGCCGTTCCGAGTTGGCTCGCCGGTCGAGTTCACTGGCGAGGCCATGTTCATCTGAGGTTTCATCGGCCCGGAAGGTAGCTTCCGGCGCCGTGATACTCTCTGAATCAGGACCGTCTTCGAATCGTGATTTTGGTCGGCGTACAGAACTCGGCCCGCGCAGATGCGTGTCGCATCAGCGTTAGCGCTGGGCGACACCCCGGCCCGTAGGGCTGTGCGGAGTCATACTTTCCGCACCGAATGGAAACTTGGCGCGTGCGCCGATGCCGACGGCTTCAGGCGCCTTTCGGCAAAGCCTTCGCGCCGACGATCACGGCGGCGTTCCACCGCTCCCGGGGCGAAAATCAATCCGGCTCCAAACCGTACTCTGCCAGCAGCGCCGCTCGCTTGCCGCGAAGTTCGAGCGCCCTGATGGCGTGCCTGCGTCCGGTGGCCAGGAGCGCGTCCGTTATCTCGCCCCGGAATTCCGGCATCACATGCGCGCGTTCAGCGAGTTCCGTCGCGGCCGCTTCCTCCAACGCGATGCTTTTCTGAAGAGTGTCGAGCACGCCCTGCACCATGGGAATGAGTTGCGAGTAGCCGGCGCCGTTCCTCATCCGCGGGGCCTTTCTTGCTGTGCCCATACGAGTGCTTCGGGACACCATACCAGTCCGGACGCGCCGTTCATCCCCCCTGACCTGCGACAGGGTCGCGTGTGGTTCCGAGGCCGACGGGCCGTTTGCGCAAGGCGGAGCTTCGGTCGCCGTTGGCTCGGCTGCCTGCAACAAGGAACGCGCTGCCTCCGCCCTCGGTTGGTCCCTCACCGTCACCGATGAGGATCACCCCATGAAGACCACGCTCGCCTGCGCCGCCAGCCTTGCCATCGGGCTTCTCGCCACCGTCACGACCGCCGAGGCCAAGGGCTGCATCAAGGGGGCCATCGTCGGCGGGGTCGCCGGCAAGATGGCCGGACATGGCAAGATGGGTGCTGCCGCCGGATGCGCGGTCGGGCACAGCCGGGCCAACAAGAAGGACGCGCAGTCCCAGGGTGGCGGGCAGCCCCAGGGCCAGTAAGGGTTAGCCCGGGAGACCCGAAATAACGATCGACCGCGTCAGCGGCGGCGGCGGGCATAGGCGAAAGCCGCGACCACGCCCGCCAGCGCCGCACCCGCGAGCCAGGGGGCGATTGCGGGCCTGACCTGTCCGAGGGGCCGTTCCCCGCCGGTCTCCGGCTCGAGGAGCCAGGCCAGGGCGCGGCGCAATTCGCCGGTGGCGTCGCGGGCAAACCATTGGCCGTGCGCGAAGACGACCCGTTGGGGCGCGAGATCGACCAGCCGCCGCGCGGCCCGCGCGGCCTCGGCCCGGTTCAGGCTCAGGAGCAGCCGAAGGTAGAGCGGCGCCCGCCCGTCGGGCGCGACGATCCCCAGGAGGCGCGCCAGGACGCGCGGGGCGGGTGGTAGCAGGTCGGCTTCCAGGTTCACGACGAGGTCGGTCAGCACGAGCGTGCCGCTGGGGCGGTGGAAGAGGCAGACTTCCCGAAACACCGGGCCCGCCACCAGCACCGTATCGATCGCGCCGGCCCAGGCGCGCGGTGGTGTGTCGCCGAGTTCCCCGTCGATCCGGATACCCGCGCGCCGCACCGGCCTCCGATCCTCCAGCCCCGGTACCGCCCAGGTGATCGCGTTCGGGCAGGCGGCCTGCCAGCCCGCCAGGAACATCCAGTGGCCGATGCTCGGGGCGACGAGGTGGCCGATACGGCTGAGCGCTTCGAGGGCCCGCTGCAGGCCCGGATGGTGCGGAACCGGCGAGTGCAGGAGCAGTTCGCCGCCCGCCAGCCGCAGCACCGTCATGCGGATCGGCAGCGGCAGCCCACCCGCCTCGATTGGCGCGGCGTCGACGATCCAGACGTCCTCGGCCACCGGCTTCGGGGTGTTCAGGGGCGGGTAGCTGATGTCGTGAGTCACGCCGTGCCGTCTCCTGTCCGCGTCGCCGCGCGCCGACGGAAACGCCGCCCGGGGGGCCACGGGTCCCGCGGGAACGCGGGCTGCTCCCGGCCGCCGCCGCGCGGGACCGAACACCCGGTGCCTAAGCGTGGTTGGGTCTTGCGTATCGGCAACGAAGGAGAACGTCAGGCGCATCACGGCAATCCTCGCGGCGACCACCCTCGCGCTCGCGGCCTCGGGGCCGGCCTGGGCCCAGGGCGCACCGGGCGGCAACGGCTCGGGCGGCAACATCGCGGGCGGCTCCACCACCGGGTCCTCGGCGGCCGACACCCAAAAGCGCGGAGCCACCACCGGATCGACGATCACGAACGCACCGTCCGGAACCGCCGGCGGCACCATGGCCCCCGGCACCGGCGCGCTCGGTCCGGGCACCGCCGTTGGCACCACGGCGCCCGGCGCGGCCGGGAGCGCAGCCGGCCGCTGAGGGCGGGCAACCCATGGGGCGGGACGCATGTGGTCCCGCCGGCCAAACCCGACGGTGAGGCGAGATCACCCTAACGGGCCGCGCGAATCCGCTCGGGGGGCATGCGTTCCCGGCGCGACGCGCGGTCCTGTCGATGTCCTTGGGCGCGCGTCCGGCAGGCCGCCGGGCGTCTCCTACCGCTGAAAGCGCGCGGTCAGCGTCCTGGACTTTTCCGGATCGACCCGGTGGAGCCGTTCCAGGGCCTGCGTCGCATCGCGCTCCACCGCCGCCGCGTAGGTGTCCTTCACCCGCTTCACGCGCCGGACCAGATCGTCGAGCGTCTCCAGCGGGGACATCGTGCGCGCGGTCTCCGCCGCATGCACCGAAATCTCGGCGGGTTCGGGCGAGAGTTCGCCCATCTTCACGGCGAGATCCCGGACGGCGTCCGAGATGATCCCGAGCTGTTTGCCGAAGCTGCCGACCTCCCGGATGATCGCGATCTCGATCTCGGGAACGCCCTGGTAGGGGCCGGTGTCGATGTCCTGGTTCACGGCGCCGCTGAGGGGGGCGAAGAACGGAAAGCTGAACCACGAGTTCCACGTTGGGCTACCGGACATCACGGGGTCTCCTG
>NZ_JAIEOF010000310.1 GCF_019750675.1 Methylobacterium sp. | reverse complement strand
ATAGAACGACCGGGCCCGGTCGTTCTCCTCCAGCGCCCAGACCCCCGCCTGGACCAGGCCGTGATCGGCCAGATCGTTGCGGATCGCCCGGAACAGGCGCCGTCCGAGGCCGAGGCCCTGGTGGTCCGGCCGGATGTAGAGCTCGTCGATCTCCCCCGGGGCCTGGAGCAGGCGGCCACGGGCCGGTCCGTAGACCGCATAGCCCACCACCGCCTCGCCGGTATCGACCACCACGAGGGGGCGATTGCGCTGCGTCGCGCCGAGCCACCATTGCGAACTGCGCTGCCCGATCATCCGCTCCAGGGATACGCCCGGGATGATGCCCCGGTAGGCTTCACGCCAGGTCTCGTCGAACAGTTCCGCGAGGCGATCCGCATCGGCGGGCCGGGCGCGGCGGATGCTGATGGTGCTCGTACGCATGACGGATCCCCGCGTTCGAAGAAACGAATGACGGTTCGCATCGGTGTCGGTCACCGTATCGAAGGCGACGATCCGGGCGAAGACAAGGCAGCCTCCGGCAACGCAAGGTCGATGCCGAAGGCTCCGCCGACGTTTGCCGCCAAGGCGTCGCGCTGTTAGAGCCGGCGCACAGATCCGATCCGAGATTTCGTCCAGGCCCAGGTTCCGCCCGCCCCGTGTTCAAGCGCTTCCTCACCACCGAGATCCGCGATGCGCGCCGCATGGCCCGGATCGCCCGGTTCGAGCGCCCGATCGGCGGTCCGGTCTCCCGCGCCAAGGCCTGGGCGAACATGCTGCTGGTGGATCATGGGGTGTTCCGCCTCGCCTACCTGAACCGCCACCGGATCGGCCAGGGCAAGCTCTGGCGGTCGGCCCAGCCGACGCCGCACCAGCTCGCCTGGTTCAAGCGCCAGGGCGTGCGCACGGTGATCTCCCTGCGGGGCGGGCGCGAGCACGGCTCCTGGCCTCTCCAGCGCGAGGCCTGCGAGCGCCAGGGCCTGACGCTCGTCGAGTTCGTCCTGCGCTCGCGGGAGGCGCCCTCCCGGGAGACCATCCTGGCCGCGAAGGCGTTCTTCGACACCGTCGAATATCCAGCGATGATGCATTGCAAGTCGGGGGCGGACCGGGCGGGCCTCGCCGCCACGCTCTACCTCATCCTGCACGAGAACCTTCCGGTCGCGGACGCGATGGGCCAGCTCTCGGCGCGGTACGGCCATTTCCGCTTCGCCAAGACCGGAATCCTGGATGCGTTCTTCACGCTCTACCGGCGCGAGGGCGAGGCCCGCGGCCTCGATTTCCTGACCTGGGTCGAGACCGAGTACGACCCGGAGGCCCTCAAGCGCAGTTTCCGCGCCGGCTTCTGGTCGGACCTCGTGGTCGACCGGATCATCAAGCGCGAGTAGCGCGCACAGAAAAGCCCGCCACGGCAGGGCCGGGCGGGCTTCTCGTCGTTCAGGCTCTGCAGCCTCGAATGCTCAGGCGGCGAGACGGATCGCGGCGGGCGCGTTCTCGTTGCTGGCGATGAAGCGGCCGGAGGTCGAGAGCGGTCCGCTCTTCGGGGTCAGCGCGTTGGCGGCTAGGAAGACCAGCGAGACGTTGAGGGCTGCGGCGGCGGCGACGAAGAGTGCGATCATCGGAGGTGTCCCGGTGCGAATGCGATGAGCCGTATATGGCACCGCACCATGATCGCTGGTATACCAAATACGGCGGACCAGTCATGCCGCAGAAGCGGAGCTCGCACCTCTTGACCGCATCAATGGGCAGACCCGATCGTTTGGCGCCTGACCGTCAACCGGTGAACGCATCGCTGTCGAACGCGCGGAACCAGGGATGCTGCGGCGCACGCATCAGTTCGTGGTCAGCGCTTCGGTGATCTTCGCGAGATCGGCGGCGTCGACGAGGCCGTCCCCGAAGAGCGCGCTCAGCGTGAGGACGACCCCCAGGGCACTGAGATAGAGGACGGCGAAGAGATCGCGGTTCTGACCGCCGGCGAAGACGTAGCCCGCGAAGGGGACACTCTGGAGAGCCAGGGCCGCGGCGATTTTCATGAAGCAACCTCGGTCGGGTTCGGCCGGCGGGGTGGGGCCTCACCCCGCCGGAAGTCCGGTGGTCGGCGTGCCCCGCGCCGATCGGTCAGGCGAGCTGGACCGGACGGACCGCTGCGGGTGCGGCGACCTCGTCCTCGGCGAGGAAGCGCGTGCGCAGGGGCTTGAGCACGAACATCGCCAGGATCGCCGCGACCACGTTCAGGCCGATGATGATGGAGAACACGGCGGACCAGCCGTAGGTCGCGGAGATCACGCTGGCGATCGGCACCAGGAACGAAGCGGTGCCCTTGGCGGTGTAGAGCAGGCCCGCATTGGTGGTGGCGAACTTCGAGCCGAATGTGTCGCCGCAGGTGGCCGGGAACAGGGAGTAGATCTCCCCGAAGACCCCGAAATAGGCCGCTGTCGCGAAGACGAAGACCAGCGGATTCGTCCCGTAGGTCAGCAGGGTGATGATCGCCAGGGCGGCGATCGAGAAGGCGATGAACATCGTGTTCTCGCGCCCGAGATTGTCGGAAACGAAACCGAAGAAGGGGCGCCCGAAACCGTCGAAGATGCGGTCGAGGGAGATCGCGAAGGTGAGTGCCGCCATCTGCAGCCCGAACAGGCTCACGGGCACGTCCGCCACCTTGAAGTCGTGGGCGATCGGGGCGATCTGCGCCGCCGCCATCAGCCCCCCGGAGGCCACCATCACAAAGATGGCGTACATGAGCCAGAACACGGGGGTGCGCACCACCTCGCGCGGGGTGCGGTCGACCTTCGCCTGGGGCAGGCGCAATGTCTTTCGCTGCACCGGCACCGCCTGGGAGGGCTTGCGCAGGAAGAACGACAGCAGGACCACGATGGCGCCCTGCCCGATGCCGAAGAACAGGAAGGCGTCCTGGTACCCGCTGGTGGCGATCATCCGGGCGATCGGAATCACGGTGACGGCCGCGCCCGCTCCGAAACCGGCGGCGGTGGCGCCGGCCGCGAGGCCGCGCCGATGCGGGAACCATTTTAGCGCGTTGCCAACGCAGGTCCCGTAGACCGAACCGGCTCCGATGCCGCCGATCACCGCCGCCGCGTAGAGCAGGAAGAGCGAATCCGCGTGCGCGTTGATGAACCAGGCCAGCGCGATCATCACCCCGCCGAAGCAGACCACGATGCGCGGGCCGTAGCGATCGACGAACCAAGCCTCGACCGGGACCAGCCAGGTTTCGGTGGCAACGAAGATCGTGAAGGCGAACTGGATCGCCGCGCGACCCCAGTGAAACTTGGCGTCGATCGGATCGACGAAGAGCGTCCACCCGTATTGCAGATTGGCGATCATCGCCATGCAGAGCACGCCGAAGGCGAGTTGCCACCACTTGGCGGACGGTGAGTCCTGACGTTCCATCCCAAATTCCTTCTTGATCGGAGTTTGCGCACCGACCCGGACAGGATGCACCAAATTTCTTTGTATGCAATATACCAGGGAATGAAATGTGTTCGGGAACGTGCAGCCTGCTCGCAGGCAGGTGCACGATGATGCGTCGTGCATCATCGTGCCAACGACGGGCGCCGGCCCGATGGGTCCGGCTCGGGTGACGAGACCGAATCGGCCGCTCAAACGCGGGCGTAAACCCGCTCAGGTCGGATCGAACACGCGAGCGGATCCCCGGGAGGCTATTCGGCCGCGACGCGGCTCGCTTCGCGGTAGGGATGCGCGGGGTAGATGCCGATGATCCGCACTTCCCGCGAGAAGAACGCGAGTTCGGCCAGGGCGCGCGCGAGGCCGGCATCGTCCGGATGCCCGTCCACCTCGGCGTAGAACTGTGTCGCGGAGAACTGGCCCTCGACCATGTAGCTCTCGAGCTTCGACATGTTCACGCCGTTCGTGGCGAATCCGCCGAGCGCCTTGTAGAGGGCGGCCGGGATGTTGCGCACCCGGAACACGAAGCTCGTGACGATCGCGCCGGACTCGGCGGCCACCGGTTCCGGCTCGGGCGAGAACACCACGAAGCGGGTGGTGTTGTGGCTCTCGTCCTCCACGTCGCGCGCGAGGATGTCGAGGCCGTAGACCTCCGCCGCCAGGGCCGGGGCCAGGGCCCCCCGGCTCGGATCGGCGGCCTCCGCCACCTCGCGCGCCGCACCGGCGGTATCGCCCGCCACCACGGCGCGGACCCCGAGACGCCGGATGATCTTGCGGCACTGACCGAGGGCGTGGACGTGGCTATGCACGGTCCGGATCGCCTCGACGGGGGTCCCCGGCAGGGCCATCAGCTGAAAATGGATCGGCAGGAAGTGCTCGGCGACGATGTGGAGGCCGGAGGTCGGGATCAGGTGGTGGATGTCCGCGACCCGGCCCGCGATGGAGTTCTCGATCGGGATCATCGCGCGCGCGGCACGGCCCTCCTTCACCGCCGCGAAGGCGTCCTCGAAGGTCGGGCACGGCAGCGGCGTCCAGTCCGGATAGGCCTGGGCGCAGATGATGTGGGAGTTCGCGCCGGGCTCGCCCTGATAGGAGATGGTGTGATGGGGCATGGCGGGCAGGACTCTCCGAAAAACTCAGTTCAGGCGGCGCGCGGCCAGGATGGCGCGGGCGCGCTCCAGGTCGGCGGGGGTGTCGACGCCCAGCGGCAGATCGTCGACCACGATGGCGTCGATGCGCATGCCGGCTTCCAGGGCGCGGAGCTGCTCCAGCTTCTCGCGCGTCTCCAGTTCGCCGGGCGGCAAGGCCATGAAGCGCGCCAGCGCCTTCCGGCGATACGCGTAGAGGCCGATGTGATGGTAGAGCGGCCCCTCCCCCCAGGGCGCCTCGGCGCGGGTGAAGTACAGGGCGCGCAGGCGGCGGGTGCCCACGGTGTGGCCGACGAGCTTGACCACGTTCGGGTCGCGCCGCTCGGATGCTTCCGTGATGACCGCGCAGAGGGTGGCGATGTCGACGGACCGGTCGGCGAGAGGCAGGATCGCGGCGCCGATGATGCCGGGATCGATGGTGGGCAGATCGCCCTGGACGTTGACCACGACGTCGTGGTTGCCCTGCGGATCGATGATCTCGAGGGCCTCGGCGAGGCGGTCGGAGCCCGACGGGTGGTCGGCCCGGGTCAGCACCGCGAGACCGCCCACGGCCTCGATGGTGTCGACGATCGCCGGCGTGTCGGTGGCCACCACCACCGGGCCGATGCCGGCTTCAACGGCGCGTCGCCAGACATGCACGATCATCGGCTCCCCGGCGATGTCGGCCATCGGCTTGTTCGGCAGGCGGGTCGCGGCCATGCGCGCGGGAATGAGGACGATGGGATCGGACATCGGTCTAAGGCCCTGCTCCGGCTGGGGCCGGTGCTTAACAGCGCCCGTCCGGGTTGTCATGCGGCGCGCTCCCGGCGCGGTCTCTCGCCTCGCGGGAACCGGACGCGCGCACTCGCGTCTGAAGAAGTGAGGGATGGCGGCGACACAGGCCGCTCTGCGACTACGCGAAGCGCGACGGGACCATTGTCAAGGTCGGGCTTCAGCGGCTAAGCACCCTCGACCGTTTCCAAGGTCCGGCACACGCACGCGCTGGACCTCGCCCTGATTTCTCCCTCCCTCAGGCCGGCCGCACCGGAGTTGTCGAGAATGGACTCTTTCGAGCTGAACAAGGTCGCGGGTGCCGCGCTGGGGGCGCTGCTGTTCGCCGTGGGGTCCGGCTTCGTCGCAGAGCTGATCTATCATCCCAAGCCGCCGGGCAATGCCGGTTACGCCCTGCCGGAGCCGCAGGCGAAGGCCGCGGGCGGTGCCGCGCCGGAGGCCAAGGCAGAGCCGCTGCCGATCCGCCTCGCCAGCGCCACCGTGGACAAGGGCCAGTCGGCCGCCAAGAAGTGCGCCTCCTGCCACAGCTTCGAGAAGGGCGGGCCGAACAAGGTCGGCCCGCATCTCTGGGGCGTCGTCGATCGCCAGCGCGCCCACGAATCCGGCTTCGAGTACTCGGCTGCCCTGAAGGAGAAGGGCGGCACCTGGACCTACGACGAACTCGACCACTTCCTGGCCAACCCGAAGGGCTACGTCCCGGGCACCAAGATGGCGTTCGCCGGCATCACCTCGCCCGCCGAGCGTGCCGACGTGATCGTCTATCTGCGCAGCCTCGCCGATACGCCGGCCCCCCTGCCGGCCGTGGAGAAGAAGGCCGAGGGTGACAAGCCCGCCGAGGCCCAGCCTGCGGCGGCGAAGAGCGGCGATGCCAAGCCCGCAGACG
>NZ_JAIEOF010000056.1 GCF_019750675.1 Methylobacterium sp. | reverse complement strand
GCGGCCTCGGCGCGCGGCGGCTCGATCGCCTCGGGGTCGTCGAGGCGAAAGCGCGGCGCCGTCTCGGCGAGGGGCCTCGCGGCACGGACGACCTGCGCGGAGGCCGGCACCGTGCCGGCACCGGCACCGGCTTCGGCGCTGACCGCCGGCAGCGTCGCGCGTGGCCGCCCCTCCTGCACCACGAAGCTCAAGGCCGCGATGGCCGTGCCGGCGCCCGCGACCCGAGCCAGATTGCGCACCGACAGGAGTGAACGCCGTCGCTTGGCCGGGACCGTGAGGTCCGGACCGGAATCCTCTCCTTCGGAGAGTGTTCGCGTTGGGGCTGCTGGCATCGGGATCAGTCGCATCGCGTTCCGGGATTCGCCGGCGACCGTGGGCCGCCCATACGAACCGACACTGCCTGCGTCTCCGCCAAGCACGGGTTTCCAAAGGGGAGACCGGTGAGGGCTTTCCGCCGACAGGGTGAATCATCGGTATCGACCCATGCGGGCGACACATGCCCGCCCCGGCTTGCAGCACGCGCAGTCCATCGCGATTTGGTGCAGGGGGCACCACCGCGCGACATGACCAAGGAATCCATGATCCCCCTTTCCGTCCTCGACCTCGCCTTCGTGCCCGAGGGCGCGACGCCCGCGGATGCCCTGCGCAACAGCCTGGACCTCGCCCGCCATGCGGAAGCGCACGGCTACCGGCGGTTCTGGCTCGCCGAGCACCACAACATGATCGGCGTCGCCAGCGCGGCCACCGCCGTCGTGATCGGTCACGTCGCGGCCGGCACCCGCACGATCCGCGTCGGCGCTGGCGGCATCATGCTGCCGAACCACGCGCCCCTGGTGATCGCCGAGCAGTTCGGCACCCTGGAGTCCCTGTTCCCCGGCCGGATCGACCTCGGCCTCGGGCGCGCCCCCGGCACCGACCCGCGCACCACCCGGGCGCTGCGGCGCTCGGCCGACGCCGCCGACACCTTCCCGCAGGACGTGCTGGAACTGCAGGCGCTGTTCGGCGACCCGCAACCTGGGCAGGCCGTCCAGGCGGTTCCGGGCACGGGGCTGAAGGTACCCCTCTGGATCCTCGGGTCGAGCACCTACGGCGCGCAGCTCGCCGCGATGCTCGGGCTCCCCTACGCCTTCGCCTCGCACTTCGCGCCCGAGCAGCTGCTGCCTGCGCTCAGGATCTACCGAGAGCGCTTTCAGCCCTCGGCGCAGCTCAGCCGGCCGCACGCGATGATCGGCGTCAACGTGGTGGCGGCGGAGACCGACGCCGAGGCGCGCAGGCTGTTCACCTCGGGCCAGCAGCAATTTACCAACCTGGTGCGTGGCACCCGTGGCCTCCTGCGTCCGCCCATCGACGATATCGAGACGTACTGGGCGCCCCACGAGAAGGCGCAGGCCTCGCGGATGCTGGCACGCGCCCTCGTCGGCTCGCCCGAGACCGTGCGGCAGGGCCTCGCGGACCTGATCCGCGAGACCGGCGCCGACGAGATCATGGCGGCGGCGGCGATCCACGACCCCGCCGCGCGGCGGCGATCCTACACGATCCTGGCGCAGGCGCGGGACGCCCTCGGCGCCGTCCCCGCCGCCCTGGTGGCGTGATCGGAGCGGCCGACCCTTGACAGCGGCGGGAGCGAAGCGTCTTGCTCCCGCCCTTGGCGACTCATGCTGCGATGCGGCCGTCGCCGGACGGAGCGGACCGGGATCGGGCCGCGTACCTTCGCGGCCGGCGGGCCGCCGGCCACCCCCGGTGGTGCGGCGCACGGCAGGAAGGCTTGAGAACGGCGCCGGGACCGGACGCTGCGCCTCGCCGGGTCGGCGGGCGCCGCCCGGCCCCTCGGCGCCCGCGCAGAGCGGAGTGAAGAACCATGGGTTACAAGGTCGCCGTCGTGGGTGCCACGGGCAATGTGGGCCGCGAGATGCTGGACATCCTGTCCGAGCGCGCCTTTCCGGCGGACGAGGTGGTGGCGATCGCCTCGCGCCGCTCGGCCGGCCAGGAGGTGTCCTTCGGCGACAAGATCCTGAAGGTGAAGGCCCTCGATTCCTACGACTTCTCCGACACGGACATCTGCCTGATGTCGGCCGGCGGCGAGACCTCGAAGGAGTGGTCGCCCCGCATCGGCCAGACCGGCTGCGTCGTGATCGATAACTCCTCGGCCTTCCGCTATCACCAGGACGTTCCGCTGATCGTGCCTGAGGTGAACCCGGACGCCATCCACGGCTTCTCCAAGCTCAACATCATCGCCAACCCGAACTGCTCCACGGCGCAGCTCGTGGTCGCGCTGAAGCCGCTCCACGATGCCGCCACGATCAAGCGCGTGGTGGTCGCGACCTATCAATCCGTCTCCGGCGCCGGCAAGGACGCCATGGACGAACTCTTCCAGCAGACCCGCTCGGTCTTCACCGCCGGCGAGATCAAGGCCGAGAAGTTCACGAAGCGCATCGCCTTCAACGTCATCCCGCACATCGATGTGTTCATGGAGGACGGCTACACGAAGGAAGAGTGGAAGATGGTCGCCGAGACCAAGAAGATGCTCGACCCCAAGATCAAGCTTACCGCCACCGCCGTGCGCGTGCCGGTCTTCATCGGCCACGCGGAAGCCGTGAACGTCGAGTTCGAGCGCCCGATCACGGCGGAGCAGGCCACCCAGATCCTGCGCTCGGCCCCCGGCCTGATGGTGGTCGATAAGCGCGAGCCCGGCGGCTACATGACCCCGCACGAGGCCGCCGGCGAGGACGCCACCTACGTCTCCCGCATCCGCGAGGACGCCACGGTGGAGAACGGCCTGAACTTCTGGTGCGTCGCCGACAACCTGCGCAAGGGCGCGGCGCTCAACACCGTGCAGATCGCCGAGATGCTGGTGAACCGGAAGCTGCTGAAGCGACAGCAGGCGGCCTGAGGTTCGACGCCATACGCCGGCCCCTGTCGCGGGGACCGGTCCTTCGCCTTTGATCGACGCCGTCCCGCTCGCGGGGCGGCGTTTTGCGTTTCCATGCGCAATCCCGCCTCGATACCGGACCTCGATGAGCCGGACACATCAAGGCTCAGCCTGCGCAGCGACACGGCGGCGTTCGTCCGCCGGGCCTTGCCGGGCCCCAACGCAGGCCGGGCTCAGCGAGAACGAGAATAAGACGAAATTCCTTGAATGTTTTCCTAACATCGGCTACGACATCACAGAACATACCATGAACTAAGCGATCGCGATTTCGAAGATTCAGCGCCGAAGCCCCTCCAGGACCACCACCGAGGCGCACGATCTGCGCCTGCTCCTCGCGGTTCTGCGCACGGAGACCAAGCTGATCCGACTGCGCCGCTCTCTGAGCCGGAAGTACAGCCCCGATCAGCCCCGGGCGCCCGCGGGACAGAGCGATGGTGGGCGCTGGGTGTCGGGCGGTGAACCCAGTGGCGGACTGATCGACCAGCTACCGCGTGGGGGCGGACGCTGGGCCTCCCTCGATGCGGCCGACTCCGATACGGAGGCGCCGCATCGCACCCTGCTGGACGGCGGCGGTGAGGTACTGACCCTCCGGATCCGATCCGGGCGGGGCGACTGGGACGAACAGCACAAAGTCGTCACGCCGGACGGCGAGAGCCGTCTTTTCGAGAACGACGGCGACGTCCAGACGATCCGGGACGGGCAGAGCGGCGAGGTGCTGTCGCGGACGACCTTCTCACCCTTTGGGATCGAATCAGAGGCGACGGTCCAACCGGCGTTCCTACAGGCAGCACCGCTGGTCGGCGCGGCTGCCGCGAGGGCGACGTTCGAGGCGGCGGCGTTGCTCTTCACGGTGCTGAGCGCACGCAAGGGCGGATTTGGGACGGCGTTGGGGATGACGGCGCGCAGCTATGCTCTCGATCCGAAAAGTGACGAGAAACTTCCGATCCCGGTCATCAAACAACTCACGATGCCAGAATTGGGCCAGGCCTGCCCCAGGTGGAATGACGTCATGCGCGAAACGGATCGGATTACCACCGAGGTTCGGACTGCTTATCCTAATCTCCGCGGCAAGGAACTCGGCTTGGTCATCCATTCCAGGCTCGCACAATTCTTCGGTGATCCGCCGGACCCGAAATTCATTGTCGAGTTTTTATTGACAAAAGAAGGCAAACCCGAATTTTACAGTAGGAGGGATTCACTCCGGCTTGATCTTTTTGGATTAACTCCCGATGATTTGGTTTGCGTCTATGACTATAAAACCGGGACAGCTGAAATAGACGGTCGTCGCGCGCTTGAGCTGTACGTGGCTGCGAAGGGTTATCACCCAACCGCGAAGGGATTCGTGATCGTGCAGGTGAAACCCAACACATGACGACTGCGAAACAGATCAAGACCTTGGTGGCGCCACTCCTGGAGCGCCACCCGGACCTCGTGCTCGCGGATTTTTGCACGCTTAGGTTCCAGCCGACGGGCCATGTCGCGCGCGAGATCCTCATCAACCGCACGAGCGTTCCCGACCTGTTCAAACTGCACTGGTTTTTGAGTGAATCCTTCGATCCGAGTGACAGCCGGGGAATGACCTACGGACGCTGCTCGTCCGGCATCCATCGATCCGAACCTCGCGTGCGCGGATGGGTCTGGAGCGATCCGACCATGGCCGAGGACTTCGTGATATCCTGCGAGCGCGAAGCCATTCCGGTTATGCGCCCCCTGGACACGGATCGGAAGCGCCTGGAATTCGCCCGAGATCGACCGGAATCGCAGCCCTACTACCCACCGGAATGGCGCTTGGTCAACGCCATCGCTCTCGGCAATCTCGACGACGCCCGGGCCATCTGGACTGGCATCGAGGCCTATTACGCGGCTGGTCATGTCTTCGCCGATCCCTTTTTCCAGCCGCGCTACGACCGAATCCGCCGGATCGGCAAACCTCTGATGGCTGATGACCGGCGCACGTTGACCGATCTCCTCTACACCTGGGAGACCGAGAACGCTGTGGGGTGCAAGCGAGCAGCCTTGCGAACCCCCGGGGCATTCCCGATCGAAGAGGCAGGTTTCCACGCCGAAGAGACGCCTGCGGACGACACGCCATGAGCCGATCCGGTGTCCGAACAGAGGCATCCCTCAAGAGCACGCTCCCTCCAACGCCGCCACATCCCCACCGCTGATCGCCCGCAGGCAGCGCGTAATCCGCTCAGGCGTCCAATCCCACCACGCCAGGGCCAACAACCGCTCCGCCACCTCCGGCGGCACCCGCATCCGCACGATGACGGCTGGATTGCCGGCCACGATGGCGTAGGGCGGCACGTCGCGGGTGACCACGGTTTTCGCCGCCACCACGGCGCCGGTGCCGATGCTGACGCCCGGCAGGATCGTCGCGTCGTGGCCGAGCCAGACATCGTGGCCGATCACCGTGTCGCCGCGATTCGGGAAGGCTGTCTCATCGGGGAAGCGTCCGGCCCAGGCGCCGCCGAAGATCGCGAATGGGTAAGTGGAGGGTGCGTCCAGGCGATGGTTGCCGCCGTTCATGAGAAAGCGGGTGCCGGCCGCGATGGCGCAGAAGCGCCCGATGCGCAGGCGGTCGCCCAGGAAGGCGAAGTGATAGAGGAGGTCCTCGAGGAAGGCCTGCGGTCCGGCGGGGTCGTCGTAATAGGTGTAGGCGCCGACCTCGACGTTCGGCGGTAGATCCAGGTTTCGGATGAAGGTGACGCGCGGGTGGTCCGGCAGCGGGTGCAGGCTGTCGGGGTCGGGGCCAAAGCGGGGATCATGCGGCATGCGGGGCTCCAGAAATCAGGTCTGCCGCCCGGGATAACAGCGCCTCGGCGAACCGAAATGGCTTGAAAATCGCGGTGAACTCGCCTAATTCAGAAAAATCAGTTCTGGTTGCAGTTGTGAGACTGCGGTTCGGGAGTGGGCCCCACCGGGTCCGCTCTTTTTTATTGCCGCAAGGACTCCCGCGCCGGATCGCCTCGGACAAGGCCGGACTTCAAGCGCAGCATGGCGGACCCTTCCAACACCGACCCGTCGCACAGCGACCTCACAGAAAAACGCCTCATCACCGAGACGGGCGTCGCCGCGCGGGTGGTGCAGGTCATCGAGGGCTCGATCCAGGGCCTGGGCTACCGGGTGGTCCGGGTGAAGGTGTCGAGCGCCAACGGCTGCACGGTGCAGATCATGGCCGA
>NZ_JAIEOF010000084.1 GCF_019750675.1 Methylobacterium sp. | reverse complement strand
CCGAAGACCAACCTGTTCTACGTGCCCACCAACCACGTCTGCATGGACTACGAGCCGTTCCGGGTCTCCTACACCCCGGGTCAGCCCTACGTCGGCGCGACGCTGGCCATGTACCCGGCCCCCAACAGCCACGGCGGCATGGGTAACTTCATCGCCTGGGACGGTGTGAACGGTAAGATCAAGTGGTCGAACCAGGAGCAGTTCTCGGTGTGGTCGGGCGCCCTCGCCACCGCTGGTGACGTCGTGTTCTACGGTACCCTCGAGGGTTACCTGAAGGCCGTCGACTCCAAGACCGGCAAGGAGCTCTACAAGTTCAAGACCCCGTCGGGCATCATCGGCAACGTGATGACCTACAGCCACAAGGGCAAGCAGTTCGTCGGCATCCTGTCGGGTGTCGGTGGCTGGGCCGGCATCGGCCTCGCGGCCGGCCTGACCGACCCGAACGCCGGTCTCGGCGCGGTGGGTGGTTACGCCGCCCTCTCGAACTACACCAACCTCGGTGGTCAGCTGACCGTCTTCTCGCTTCCGAACTAATCGGTCGCACGCTACGGTAGGCAATAGGGTGCCGGCGCGGGTTTCCGCGCCGGCACCTTTATGATTAGAATCGGAAGAACAACACGCGAAACACGCGGCCTTCAAGCCGACGTGGTGTTCCTGGGAGAAACGTCGTTGCACATCATCAGCAAAGCCGCCATCCGTCCGCTCGTGGCCGTGCTCGCCCTCGCCTCCGTCTCGACCCTCGCCGTGCAGGCCCAAGACGCGAAGAAGGCTGATCCGGCGCTGGCCAACCAGCTGGATCCTAACGCCGCCGAGAAAGACACGAAGCTGATCGACAAGTTCGCGGCCGTGAAGGTCGAGGACGGCAAGTATCAGGACGGCGATGGCCATCCGACCTATCACATTACCAACGACGGCAAGAAGTTCGACTGGTACGCCTATTCGGGCTACCGCCGTTACCATGCCGAATGCCACGTCTGCCACGGCCCCGACGCCATGGGCTCGACCTACGCGCCGGCCCTGAAGGACTCGCTCAAGACCATCGGCTACGAGGAGTTCATCGGCATTCTCGCCGGCGGCAAGCGCGACTCGCAGGCCGGCCAGGAGCGGGTCATGCCGGCCTTCGGCGATAACAAGAACGTCATGTGCTACGCGGACGACCTCTACGTCTACCTGAAGGCCCGCGCCTCCGGCGCCATGCCGCGGGTGCGTCCGACGGACAAGGAAGAGAAGCCCGAGGCCGCCAAGACGGCCGAGAAGGAGTGCCTGGGCGGCTGATGACCCGCTCACGCACGCCGACACGCTTCGCCCTCGCGCTCCTGCTGATTTCCGCAGGGGCGCGAGCCGCATCCGCCCAATCGCTGCCCGACCTCGTCACCACGGACACGCTGCGCGTCTGCGGCGACCCGGGCAACATGCCGTTCTCCCAGCGCAAGGAGGACGGCTTCGAGAACAAAATCGCGAAGATCATCGCCGATGAACTCAAGGTCAAGATCCGGTACTACTGGCTGACGCAAGGACCGGGCTTCGTCCGCAACACCCTCGGCACCGGCTTGTGCGACATCATCATCGGCTCGGCCGCCGGCGGTGAGCTGGTCCAGCACTCGAACCCGTATTATCGCTCCGCCTATACCCTGGTCACCCGCACGGGCGAGTTCGACGGCGTGACCCGCCTCGACGATCCCAAGCTCAAGGGCAAGTCGATCGGCGTCATCGGCGGCACGCCCCCGGTGAACCGGATGGGGGAGGTGGGCCTCGTCAGCGTGATGAAGGCCTACGCGCCCTACCAGCTCGATCCGGCGCGCAAGCATCAGACGGTCTCGGCCGAAGTCATCGCCGATCTCGCCGAGAAGCGCATCGACGCGGCGATCCTGTGGGGTCCGGCCGCCGGCTGGCTCGCCAAGCAGAGCGGCGTGCCGATGACAGTCACCCCGCTGCTGCAGGAGCCCGACCGCCCGCCGCTTACCTTCCGGATCGCCCTCGGGGTGCGCCTGGAGGAGAACGACTGGAAGCGCAGCCTCAACACGATCCTGCGAAAGCGCCGCGCCGACATCGAGCGGGTGCTGCGCGACTACGACGTGCCGCTGCTGGAGGAAGAGGGCAACAAGCTCCTCGACGCTCCGGCGAGGTGAGCTGACGGCGGCCGACAGGGTGAACAGACCGCGATGGCGGCGGCGGATCGGCTCCGCCGCCGCCATCGTCGTTCTCGTCTTGGTCGCCCTCGTCGTCGTCGATCAACGCCAATGGCTGCGGGTCGCGCCACCCCTGGTGCCCGAGCCGGACCGGGCCGACCGCATCCTCGTGGAGAAGGCCGCCCGCCGCCTGACGCTGCTGCGCGACGGCCGGGTCCTCGCCACCGATCCGGTCTCCCTCGGCTTCAGCCCCGAGGGCCAGAAATCCCGCGCGGGCGACGGACGCACGCCGGAGGGCACCTACGCGATCGCCTATCGCAACCCGCGCAGCGTCGCCCACCTCTCGCTGAAGGTCTCGTATCCGACGCCAGAGCAGGCCCGCACCGCCGCGTCCGAGGGCCGCGCCCCGGGTGGCGACATCATGATCCACGGCCTGTTCAACGGTCTGTCCTGGCTCGGGCCCCTGCACCGCCGCGTCGACTGGACGAATGGCTGCGTCGGCGTCACCAACGCCGAGATGGAGGCGATCTACGCCCGGGTGGACACCGGGACCCCGATCGAGATCCGGCCTTGATCAGGCTCGCTCGATGCCGGCGGCGTCGAGCTTGGCCAGGGCTTCGGTGACCGTCTCGGGGCCGATGCGCAGATCGGGGGCGATCTCAGCCAGGGGCACCAGCACGAAGGCGCGCTCGCGCACGAAGCGGTGCGGAAGCACGAGGCGCGCATCCGAGATCGCCGCGCCCTCGTAGGACAAGACATCGATGTCGATCACCCGCGGCCCCCAGCGGCGCTCGCGCACCCGGCCCATGGCGGCCTCGATGGCGAGGCCCGCCTCCAGAAGGTCATGGGGGGTCAAGCTGGTCTCGATCCCGACGGCGGCGTTGAGGAACCAGTCCTGATCGGTGTCGCCCCAGGGCGGGGTCCGGTAGTCGGACGAGCGCGCGGTGATGCGGATGCCCGGCGTGGCGGCCAACCGCGCCACCGCGTCCGCCAGGGTCGCGGCCTTGTCGCCGATGTTGCTGCCGAGGCCGAGATAGGCCGCATGAAGCCCCGACACCGCGCTCATCGGGCCGCCTCGCGGGCGCGCACGATCTCGATGGCGACGCCGTCGATCACCGCCGGCACCGGGGCGCTCGGCTTGTCCACCCGCACCCGGATCTCGCGGATCAGCGGGTGCCGCTCGAGGATCTCGCCCGCGATGGCTTCCGCCAGGGCCTCGATCAGGGCGAAGCGCCGCTGCGTGGCGATCCGGGTCACGATCTCGGTGAGGTCGGCGTAGCTCACGGTCCGGGCAACGTCGTCGGAGCGGCCGGCCGGCCCGAGGTCGAGCCGGACGTCGAGGGAGACGTAGAAGCGCTGGCCGAGCCGGGCCTCCTCGGGCAGGAGGCCGTGGAAGGCGAACACGGCGATCCGGTCGACGACGATGCGGTCGCTCATGCGGGTCGTCCCATCACGGCATCGACCACCCGCAGGGCGTCGACATGCGGCCGCACGTCGTGGACGCGCACGATCCGGGCCCCGAGGGTCGCGGCGAGCACGTGGCTGCCGATGGAGCCGAAGAGGCGATCCACCGGCCGGGTCTCGGCATCGTGCAGGCGCCCCAGCAGCGATTTGCGCGAGACGCCGACGAGGACGGGAAAGCCGAGGGCCACGATCTCGGGCAGCCGCCGCAGGGCTTCGAGGTGCTGTTCCCAGCTCTTGCCGAAGCCGATGCCGGGATCGAGCACGATGTCGCCGTCGCGCAGACCGGCCGCCCGCGCGATGGCGAGCGAGCGCTCGAAGAAGCGCAGCATGTCGGCGACGATGTCGATGGCCGGATCGATGGTCTCGCGGTTGTGCATGATCATCACCGGCGCGCCATGGTCGGCGGCGACGCGGGCAATGTCGGGCTCGCGCTGCAGGCCCCAGACGTCGTTGACGATGCGGGCGCCGGCCTCCAGCGCCACCCGCGCGGTCGAGGCCTTGTAGGTGTCCACCGAGATCGGAACGGGCAGGCGGGGCGCGAGGTCGCGGATCACCGGCAGGATGCGGGCCTGCTCCTCCTCGGCCGAGACCGGCACGTGGCCGGGCCGGGTGGACTCGCCGCCGATATCCACCAGCGCCGCCCCCTCCGCCACCAGGGCCTCGGCCTGGGCGCGGGCGGCATCGCAATTCGTGAAGCGACCGCCATCCGAGAAGGAATCAGGCGTGACGTTGAGGATGCCCATCACGAGCACGCGCCGCCCGAGATCGGGCAGGAGCGTCGTCAGCGGAGCCGGCAGGTCTGGGGGCACGGGATGCTCGAGTTCGAAGGCGGGCGCGTTCGGGGCGCGTCCTCGGCCGGGATGCCGCTGTCTTTGAACGCAATGCCGGGTCGGAGCAACGCCCATGCCGGGGCGGGACGAAACCGCGTGCCGCGCCGCCGCTCCCGGCGGCGCGAGGGGGTCCGAAGGGTCGGCTCAGGTCCCGCCGCGATAGCAGCGGATTTCCGCCTCGGCCTGGGCGCGCCGGAGTTCGGCGACCTGATCGTCGAATACCTTGGTCGTCTTGAACTGGGCGGTCCGCTGGCCGATGCCCTGGCGGATGGAGAGCACGGTGCTGGCCTGGACGTACTTGTCGTAGGGCAGCAGCGCGGCGAGCGCATCGAGGGAGCAGGAGCAGCGCGACAGGGATTCGCGTGACTGGCCGTTGGCCGCCATACAGCCGAAGATGTAATCGGCCCGCGCCTCGGTGGGGTAGTCGTTCTCGGGCTCGGCCGCGGCCGCAGCACCGGCCAGGAGCGCCGCGGCGCAGGCGCCGGCCGCGAGGCGCGGGAGCCGCTTAACCAGCGTTCGGATCATAGGTCAGATTCTCCTGAAGGAGTTCGCCGCCCTCGGCGTTCTTGGAGCTCGCTTCGATCGAGACGAGTTCGCCGGGTACGGCCTCGGACGTGACGAAGGTGTAGGTCAGGTTCTCGAAGCCACGCATGCGCTCCTTCATCTTGTCGTCGATGAAGGGCTTGGTCTCGATGCGCCAGGCATCGACCTTGCGGCCCTTGTAGTCGATCTGCGTCAGCGTCACGGTGGCGTTGTCGCGCAGGCCCTTGCGGATGGCGTTCTTGATGTAGCGCGGATTGGCCATCAGCACGCGGGCGAGGTCGATGAGGTGATGCTCGAGGAAAAGCGTCATCACCGGGTTGCCGGGCATGTCCTCGAAGGGCCCGGCCGGGAAGCGGTTGGCGCCGGAGAACATCTGGACACGGATATCGCGGCTGTCGGCGGTCTTGCCGGGCTCGATGCCGAGCTTGATGGTGTCGTCGAGGGGCGGGCCGAACGGACCCTTCGAGATGCCGCTGCGGCGCAGGTAGGCGTAGGTCAGGGTCGCGCCCGGGGGCACGTTCTTCATCTGCGGCTGTTCGAAGAGCAGATCCGAGGCGTTCGGGGCGGTCGCGGTGTTGGCCTTCGTGACGGCCGGCGCCTCCGTGGCCGGAGGCGCGGCGGGCGCGGTCTGGGCGAGCGCGGGGGCGCTCGCGAGCAACACGAACGCGACAAGTGTGACGGGCTTCAAAGCGGCGCTTCCTCATTCAGCGGCGTACGCACATTCGGCTGCACGTTACTGCCGATGGTCCGATAGATGTAATCCGGCGGCGTCTCGGCAGCCTCCTCGGCGGCGAGATCGCGCACCTTGGCGTGGAGCGGCGAGAGCGAGCAGGCCGGGTCGGTGGCCGCCGCGTCGCCGGCGAGCGCCAGGGCCTGGCAGCGGCAGCCGCCCCAGTCCTTCTCCCGCCGGTCGCAGGAGCGGCAGGGCTCCTTCATCCAGTCCGTGCCGCGATAGGCCGTGAAGGCGGGAGCATTCGCCCAGATGTCGGCGAGCGAATGGTCGGACACGTACCAGAATTCGAGGTTCGGGATCGTCTCGGCCGCATGGCAGGGCAGAACCTTGCCCTGCGGGGTGACGTTCATGAGCTTGCGGCCCCAGCCGCCCGCGCAGGCCTTCG
>NZ_JAIEOF010000464.1 GCF_019750675.1 Methylobacterium sp. | reverse complement strand
ACGGGCTTTTTTGGTCTCGTCGGCCCTCCAAAGGCCGGCACCGAAGAGGCTTGTTTCTCTTTGCCCGGCGTGCGGTGGGGGTCTCCCTTCCAATCCAAGGCAGCTTCCGGGTGCTCTCGCGCCCGCGTTCGACGTCGTGTCTCCAAAGCACGCCGCGCGACGCGTCGCAGCGCCCCCAGACGCCGGACGGCTCACGTCGTCCAGACATTCGACAGCGCGCCCCGCGTGAGGGCGCTCGCGAACCTGTGGGTTGGAACGACCATGACCGATCGTATCCGCGATTTCCTGCGCGCACGCCGCGACATGGGCCAGGACGAGGGCCCGGTGATGGTGCTCGATCTCGAGGTCGTGCGGGACAACTACACGGCCTTCGCCCGTGCGCTCCCCGACACCCGCGTCTTCTACGCCGTGAAGGCGAACCCGGCGCCGGAGGTGCTGCGTCTCCTCGCCGAGATGGGCTCGTGCTTCGATACCGCGTCGGTGGTCGAGGTCGAGATGGCGCTCGCCGCCGGCGCCACCGCCGACCGCGTCTCCTTCGGCAACACCATCAAGAAGGAGCGCTGCATCACCCGCGCGCTCAAGCTCGGCGTGCGCCTGTTCGCCGTCGATTGCGAGGCCGAGGTCGAGAAGATCGCCCGCGCCGCCGAGGCCGCCGGGGTCGAGGCCGGTGACGTGCAGGTGTTCTGCCGCATCCTCTGCGACGGGGCCGGTGCCGAATGGCCGCTCTCGCGCAAGTTCGGCTGCGTGCCCGAGATGGCGGTCGACGTGCTGGAGCATGCCTACCGCCAGGGCCTGACCGCCTACGGCGTATCGTTCCATGTCGGTTCGCAGCAGGGCAACACCGGTGCCTGGGACGGCGCGCTCGCCTCCGCCGCCATGATCTTCGCGGAATGCGCCCAGCGCGGCATCAGCCTCCAGATGGTCAATCTCGGCGGTGGCTTCCCGACCAAGTACCTCAAGGCGGTGCCGGGCGTGGAATCCTACGGCGACGCGATCTTCCGCGCGCTCACCAAGCATTTCGGCAACCGCATGCCGGAAACCATCATCGAGCCGGGTCGGGGCATGGTCGGCAATGCCGGCGTGATCGAGGCCGAGGTGGTGCTGGTCTCGCGCAAGTCGGACGCGGAGGACGAGGTGCGCTGGGTCTACCTCGACATCGGCAAGTTCGGTGGTCTCGCCGAGACCATGGACGAGTCGATCCGCTACGCGATCCGTACCGAGCACGACGAGGACCGCATGGCCCCCTGCGTGCTCGCCGGCCCGACCTGCGATTCGGCCGACGTGCTCTACGAGAAGGTGCCGTATCCGCTGCCCGTGTCGCTCTCCATCGGCGACAAGGTGCTGATCGAGGGCGCCGGCGCCTACACCACCACCTATGCGGCGGTGGCGTTCAACGGCTTCCCGCCTCTTCAGCAATACGTCATCTAAACCTCTTCAAGGTCATGACGCGAAGGCCGGGCGCTCTCGATCGGGAGCGTCCGGCATCGCAAGCCCCCATCGCCCCGTGCAGTCCGCCTGCACGGATCGTCTCGTCGCCTGCCCAACGTTCGGGAAGGGTGCGGCCTTGGTCCAGATCCGTGATGAAGTGGCCGGTGACGTCGTCGCCCGCGAGCACCTTCTCGATGCCTGCTTCGGCGAAGCGCGTCGCCTGAAGACGTCCGAGCGCCTGCGCGAGGGCCGGCTCCCGGCCGAAGGCCTCGCGTTGATCGCCGAGCGGGAGGGCCGCGTCGTCGGCACCTGTCGTCTCTGGCACGTGGAGGCGGGTCCGCGCCGGCCCGCTTTGCTGCTCGGTCCGCTGGCGGTCGATCCGGCGATCCAGGGGCTCGGCCTCGGCTCGATCCTGATGCGGGCCGCCCTGCGAAGGGCGGATGTTCTCGGCCACGGCGCGGTGCTGCTGATGGGGGATGCGCCCTACTACGCGCGCTTCGGCTTCTCGGCCGGGGTCGCGGAGGGGCTGTTCATGCCCGGTCCGTTCGAGCGCGAGCGCTTCCTCGGCCTGGAACTGCGCGCGGGGGCTCTCTCCGGCGCGCGCGGCATCCTGCGCGCCGCTGGTGCCTGGGATCAGGCGGCACCCACGCCGATCGTTCCAGAGGCCCTGGTCGGAACCGACGCGGCGTCCCGACGACGGGTCGCCTGACGCTCTGTCCGGCGCGGCACCGGCTCAGACGTTGGTGTGATGGTCCGCCTTGGCGGCGAGGTCGCAGCGGCGCTGGAAGGCGGCGTCGTGGCGGCGGGTGACGGCGCGGAGCAGCGAGGCCGCCAGGGTGATGATGCCGGGATCGCGGTCGACGGGCTCGTCGACGGGAGCGGCAAGGCGCGAGGTGATGAGTGCGAGCATGGCAGGAGTCCGTGGCGTGAGGTGACGGACGCTTCCTCGGGTCGGGTCGCTCTTGTTCTGTTGCAGTGCAATATCGGCGCGCCCAGGGATGCCCGCAATGCGTTTCGGCGGGATGACGCCCTGCGCTCAGGGCATGCGCGCCGTAATGCTTCCGAAACGCGGGGTTCTCGGCGCGGTTGACCGGCGCGGCCGCAAACGTCACTGAGCCCGTCGCTTGTTCGTCATTTCCGGCACCTAAGGCATGCGGTCGCGACGCGGCGACCCAAAGCACGCGCAAGAGTCGCGCAAGACACGCGTATGAGAAGGATCTTCCGCCCATGACCGAAGCCGCACCCTCCTGGCCCGTCCACGGCCGC
This sequence comes from Methylobacterium sp., assembly GCF_019750675.1. Lineage (GTDB taxonomy): Bacteria > Pseudomonadota > Alphaproteobacteria > Rhizobiales > Beijerinckiaceae > Methylobacterium. The sequence continues at coordinate 3,288 of NZ_JAIEOF010000464.1, read as the reverse complement.
ATCACCGGCCCCATCGTGATGATCGGCTTCGGCTCCATCGGACGCGGCACGCTTCCGCTGATCGAGCGTCACTTTGCCTACGACAAGGCCCGCTTCACGGTCGTCGAGCCCTCGGACGCACACCGGTCGCTCGCCGAGCAGCACGGCCTGCGCTTCGAGCAAGTCGCGCTGACGAAGGAGAACTATCGCGAGGTACTGACGCCCCTGCTCACCGAGGGCGGCGGCCAGGGGTTCTGCGTCAACCTCTCGGTCGACACCTCGTCGCGGGCGATCATGGAACTCTGCCGCGAACTCGGCGCCTTCTACATCGACACCGTGGCCGAGCCCTGGCCGGGCTTCTACTTCGACAAGAACAAGAGCCAGGGCGACCGCACCAACTACGCGCTTCGCCAGGAAATCCTGGACGCCCGCACCGCCTCGCCCGGCGGCACCACCGCGGTCTCCTGCTGCGGCGCGAATCCCGGCATGGTCTCGTGGTTCGTCAAGCAGGCGCTCCTGAACATCGCCGGTGACCTCGGCCTAAAGACCCCGGAGCCGAAGGACCGCGCCGGCTGGGCCGCGCTCATGCGCGAAGTCGGCGTCAAGGGCGTCCACATCGCCGAGCGCGACACGCAGCGCGCCAAGTCGGCCAAGCCGATGGGTGTGTTCGTCAACACCTGGTCGGTCGAGGGCTTCGTGTCCGAGGGCAATCAGCCGGCCGAGCTCGGCTGGGGCACCCACGAGACCTGGATGCCCGAGAACGGCCGGGAGCAGGAGAAGGGGTCGCGCTGCGCGATCTACCTGCTCCAGCCCGGCGCCGACACCCGCGTGCGCTCCTGGACGCCTACCGCCCAGTCGCAGTTCGGCTTCCTCGTGACCCATAACGAGGCCGTGTCGATCTCGGACTACTACACTGTGCTGGAGGGCGAGCGCGCCGCCTACCGCCCGACCTGCCACTATGCCTATCATCCCGCCAACGACGCGGTGCTGTCGCTGCACGAGATGTTCGGCAACGGCGGCAAGGTGCAGGAGCGCCACCACATCCTCGACGAGACCGAGATCGTGGACGGTATCGACGAACTCGGCGTGCTCCTCTACGGCCACGCCAAGAACGCCTACTGGTACGGCTCGCAGCTCTCCATCGAGGAGACCCGTCGCATCGCCCCCTACCAGAACGCCACCGGCCTGCAGGTGACCTCCGCCGTGCTGGCCGGCATGGTCTGGGCCCTGGAGAATCCGGAGGCCGGCATTGTCGAGGCCGACGAGATGGATTTCCGGCGCTGCCTCGAGGTGCAGACCCCGTATCTCGGCCCCGTCATCGGCGTCTATACCGACTGGACCCCGCTGACCGGCCGCCCGGGCCTCTTCCCCGAGGACATCGACGCCAGCGATCCCTGGCAGTTCCGCAACGTCCTCGTACACGGCTGAGGTCCGCCCGAGCCCCGCGTAACGCGCGGGGCCTCCGTCATCGGCGCGAGTCGCCGGACGGAGGCCCCGTATCCCTCTGTCCCGGCGAAGCGATCACCCATGTCCCCGACACCCGTTGTCGGGGTGCCTGGGCGACGTCTACGATGGGGGTCGCGCTTTCCGGCGCTGTACCATCTTCGTCTCCAGCCAGGACTGAGCCGCCCGGTGCCCCATTTCGAAGATTTCTACGCCGCCAAGCTGCGCGGCTCCCTCGGCGTCACCGACGCCGAATCGGTGCTCGACCTGCGTGGGTCGAACAGACCGACGGCGGAAGCCTCGCTCGCCGACATGCTGGAACGCAGCCGCTTCGGAAAGGGCAAGACGGTGGCGATCCGCCTCGATCCGCCGCCCGAGGGGGGCGGTGAGACGCTGTTTCAGCCGATCGGCCGGCTGCTTCTCGACGCCAAGCGCAAGGGATTGGTCGATCGCCTTCAGACCCTGCCGGGTGGCGACGGGCTCGGATTTTACGTGGCACTATCCGGCAAGGCTGCGCGTTCCTCGGACGGATAGCCCGCGGACTCAGGAAGCGCCTTGTTGAAGCTCGGACACAACACGATCGAGCGCGTGGCCCGGTTCGGCTACGGCGCGCGCGGCATCGTGTACTGCCTCGTCGGTGGCCTCGCGCTTCTCGCCGCGATCGGACAGGGTGGCCGGGCGGGCGACAGCGAGAGCGCGATCCGCTGGGTGCTGGCGGGTCCGTTCGGCGCCGTCCTGGTCGGCTTGATCGCGGTCGGATTGCTGGGGTTCGCCGTCTGGCGTTTCATCGAGAGCGTCACCGACGCGGACCGCCGCGGAACCGCCCTCAAGGGGCTCGTGGTCCGGGCCGCTCATCTCCTCAGCGCCGCCATCTACACCGGTCTCGCAATCACGGCCGGGAGCCTCGCCCTCGGTCTGAGCGGCGCCGGCGGCGATGCGGCGCAGGACTGGACGGCCTGGCTCCTGGGCAAGCCCTTCGGCCTCTGGCTCGTGGCGCTGATCGGGCTCGCGGTCATCGGCGGCGGCATCGCCTTCCTGATCAAGGCTTTCAAGGGCGATGTCACCGACCGGTTGAAGCTGGATGCCGACCATTGCCGCTGGGCCAAGCCGATCGGTCAGTTCGGCTACGCCGCGCGCGGCATCGCCTTCCTCATCATCGGCGGATTCTTCATCGCGGCCGCCTGGTATCAAGCCTCCTCCGAGGTGAAGGGGTTGGCGGGAGCCTTCGCGGCCCTGCGTGCCCAGCCCTATGGCTGGATCCTTCTGGCGGTGGTGGCGGCGGGGCATTTCGCCTTCGGCGCGTTCGGCCTGATCCAGGCACGCTTCCGCCATATCGATGCACCGGATATCGACCGGACCGACGATGCCGTGGCGGCGGCCTTCCGGTCGGTCACCTGAGGCCTGCCAGGAACCAATCCCCACATTTGTCGATTGAGGCCCTGGACACGGATCTTGGTGCGCCGGCCGCTCGCCGCCGCCACGAGCCCGACAAGAGGGGGAACGTCCCAGTGCAGTTTCGTACGACCATTCTCGCCGGCAGCCTGATGGCGCTGAGCCTCGGCCTTGCCGGCGGATCCGCCCACGCGCAGGGCATCTCGATCGGCCCCGGCGGCGTCCAGGTCGATCCCGGTTACCGTCGCGGTTACGACGACCGCGGTCCGCCCCGCAGCGAACTCACGCGCGGCGAAGCGGCCCGCATCGCCCGCCGCGAAGGCCTCGTTGATGTGGACGGTGTCGATCGTCGCGGTCCCCGCCTGATCGTGCGCGGCTCGGACCGGCGTGGTGACGACATCAGCGTGGTGATCGACAGCCGCTCCGGCGACGTTCTCGACGTTCGTCGCTGAGGCGAGATCGCCCCGAGGTCAC
>NZ_JAIEOF010000378.1 GCF_019750675.1 Methylobacterium sp. | reverse complement strand
CCTCCCGCCGCGACTTGCTTGATCAGCTGCTTCGTCGCACCGCCGCGCTGAATGTCTTCACCAATCATGTGAATGATGTCGTTCTTGCTGGGCGGCGGGACCTGATCACGGTCCACGACATAGACGTTCGCGCTGGCGTTGGCACCCCCGAACTTCTGCGAGGCCTCGATCTTCGGGGCCCGGTCGACCATCTGGCCGCCGAGGGCGTTCACCTGATCGAGCGTGTCGTAGCCGATGGCCTCGGCCGCCGACTTCCGCAGCATGTACTCGCCGGGCATGGCCGAGACCGGGACGCCATCGCGGTTCGCGGTCGCCGCCGACCGGCCGCCGTTCGCCATCCGGTAGGGGATGCGACCGCCGTTGGCGAAGGTGATCGGGGTGCTCATCAGGCCTTCGCCGATGAAGCTCTCGGCCCCGCCGCCCCCGCCGCCGAACAGGCTCATGATCCCGCCGATCAGCCCGCCGCCGCCCCCGCTGCCGCCCTTGGCCCCGAAGATGGCCGAGAACAGCTCGTTGGTGATGCTCTTGGACAGGTTCGACATCAGGCCGCCGAGGATGTCGGTGGCGAACTTCTTGAGGGCCGCACCGGCCTTCATCGAGCCGGAGGCGAGGTTGGTCCAGAGGTTGTCGAAGGCGTTGCCCACGACGGTCAGCTCCTGGGTCAGGAGCTTGCGCATCTGGACCGTGTCGTCGACCAGCGCACCGTCCGCGCCGAGGATGCCCCGGCTTTTCATGAAGTCGGTGGCCGCGCCCGAGGCCGCGTTGCTGTAGCTCGGCCCGGTGCTGTCGAGGGTCTTCTTGAGCCCGACCTGCTCCTCGGTCAGCCCGAGCTTGCGCTTCAGCTCCAGCAGCTTCTCCTGCAGGCGGACCTGCTGCTGCCCGGTGCCGAGGCCGGCCTTCTCGTTCTCGGCGATGCCGGCCTGGATCACGGCGATCTGCGCCTGGATGCTGGCGCTCTCGCCCTCCAGCCCGCGCTTCTCCTTCCGGATCGTCAGCTCGCGGTCGAGCGCGTCGATGACGGCCTGATCTTCCTTGTTCTCGTTCTTGTCGGTGCGGTAGGCCTTGAGCCGGGCCTCCATCCGGCGGATCTCCTCGTCCGCCTGCTTGTTGGCCAGCTTGCCGGCGGCCTCGGCCGCCTGCTCGACCTCCTTCTGGGCCATCTCGCGATAGCGCTCGGTGATGCTCTCGCGATCCGAGGCGATCTGCTGCGGCGTCCGGGACGCCGTCTTCTTCGCCATGTCGTCTTCGGTCAGGGCGTTCGTGTTCAGCCGGCCGTAGGCCGCCGAGGCCGCCTGCACGGCCTTGGTGATGGTGGCCGGCTCGTTGGCCCGGGCGAGGCTGGCGAGGGCGGCCTGGATCTCGGCCTGCGAGCCCTTGTCGGCCAGCTTCAGGCCGGCGAGGAGCGCCTGATCCTCCTTGTCCCGGACGATGTTGCCGGCGCGGCGGCGATCCCCGGCGTCCTCCTCCTCGACCTTGCCCTTGGCAGCGCGACCCTTGTCGTCGAGCAGCTTCTCGGCGGTCGTGGTGTACTTCCGCTCGGCCGACGAGTTGGCCTGGGCGTACATGCTCTTGAGCACGTCGGTGAACTGGCCAGCGGTCATGCCGGCGCTGCCGCCGTTCCGCGTGATCGCCTCCGACGAGACGAAGTTCCGCGCGGGCGAGTTCGGGTTCTGGATCAGGCCGAGGCCGCCGCCCATGCCCTGGTTGTGCAGAATGAACTTCTCGGCGTCGGTCGGATCACGACCGGCCTTGTTCTTGAAGTAGTCGATGTTGTCCTGCGTGAACTTCAGGATCGCGGGGATCTGGTTCTCGACCTCGAAGGGGCTGCCCTTTCCATACTTGCCCCAAGTATTCACACCGCCCGGATACTCGTTGTTCATGAACTGGAACAGGCCCTTGGCGCCGCTTGCATTCTTGGCACCGGGGTTCATCGAGCTTTCGAGCTGCCCGAGGCTGAGCAGATAGTTGACCATGTCGGAGCGGCCCGCCGAGCGGGCGCCCTCGATCACCTTCGCGGCGACCGATCCGGCCGGTGCGTTCCGGCTGTCCGGGATCGCGCCGGAGGGGGCGTCCATCTTCTCGCGCTGGATGTCGGTGTCGATCCGGCGGGTGGCGATGGCCTTGGCCTCGTCGAGCAGCTTGTTGATCTGCTCGACCAGCTCGCGCGCCTTCTCGGGCGTGGTCTGGACGTCCTTGGCGATCTTCTCCAGCTTCGCGGCCTGGGTGCGCAGCTCCTGCTCCCGGACCTTGTCGGCGTTCGCCGACAGGCGCAGGACGCTCTCCTCGATCCGGCGGCGACGCTGGGCGGCATCCTCGGCCAGCTTCTCCAGCCGGGCCTCGGTCTCGCGATCGAGCTGGTCGACCTGATCCTTCACCGTCGCGCTGTCGCCCTCACCCTCGGTCTTGCCGAGGGTCAGGATCTCCTTGGTGATCGCGGCGTTGCGGAGGATCAGGGCCTTGATCTTCTCGGAGATCGCGGCCTGCTCGTCGGCGTTGCGGGTGTTCTGGGCCTCCTTCGTCAGGGCCGACATCGCCGCGTCGTTGGCGCGCTTCTCGGCCTGCCCGACGAGCACGGCCTCGGGCTTGATGCTGTCGATGAGCTGGCGCAGCTCGGTCGTCGCGTTCTTGGCGACCTGATCCAGCTTGCCCTTGACCTGGGAAAGGGCGGCGTCGACCTCGGTGGTGACGTCCTTCAGGATCGCGCCGGGCTCCTCCATCCGGCGGCCGATCTCGGCCTCGCGGAAGTCGGCGAGGTTGGCGAGCTGATCCTTGGCCTGATCCGAGGTGACCCGGAGGCTGGCCATCAGCTGCTGGAGGCGGGTCTTGCCGTCGAGCCCCTTCGCGCCGAGCACGGCCTGCTGGTCCGAGGACCGCAGGGCCTGCAGGTCTTCGGCCCCGGTCAGGAAGCCGCGAACCTCCGGGGTGGCCTTCAGCTGGTTGACCCGCTGATCGCTGTACTGGCGGTCGAGCCGGGCCTGCTCGGCCTGGATCGTGGTGGCGAGCCCGGCCGCCGCGCCGAAGCGCTCCAGGGCCGCCCGGGCGAGATCGAGCTGGGCATCGAAGGCCTTGATCTTCGCGGGGTCGTTGCCGCCCAGCATCTCGGCCTGCCGAGCCTCGAAGATCTTGGTCTGGGCCTCGACCATGTCGCGCGCGATGGCGCTCGTGCTGCCGAGCGCATCCTTCGGGTCGATGAGGCTCGGGTTGGCGACGACGTTCATGCCTCGGTCGAAGGCCGGCCCGAGCGCGCGGAAGCGCTTGAGCGGGTCCTTCACGGCCGATGACACGGTGACGCCGTCGATCTCCTCGAACTGAGTATCCGGCTGATTGGCAAGCCCCGACAGGCGCTGCTTCTCCTGCAACGCGACCAGCTTCTGCTGGGTCGTCAAAATCTCCTGCAGACCAATGTCTGGGAGCTTGTTGGCCATCTCAGCGCGAAGACGCTGATACGCGGCAATAAGACTGTCCGCCGACTTCGACGTGGTGTCGATCGACAGTCCGAGTGCGCCAAAGCCCTTCTGCGCTTCGATGATCGCGTTCTGGAGCTGGAGCGGGTCTTCGTTCAGCTTGTCGCGACGGGCGATCAGGCCCTCGATCTGCCGGTCGATGTCCGTGGTCGTGGTGATCACGGCATCGCGCTTCGAGGCCAGCTCGTTCTCGACGCCCTTCAGCTCGTCGAGGCGCTTGTTCACGGTGCCCATCGCGGTGGACAGGGTGATGAACTGCGAGGCCAGGTAGGCCACGGCGGCCCCGACACCGACGATCCCCGCGAGCGGGCCGACGATGCCGCTGGTGAGCAGGCCCACGGCGAGCGCACCGACCTTCAGGAGCGCGAGGCTGCCGACGATCGCGGCGAGGCCGGTGCCGATGGCGGGCAGCAGCGGGCCGAGCTGGTTGAGGCCGCCGACCATGCCGGAGAGCGCGTCGGTCGACAGCCGGAGGGCCGTGGTCAGGGGCGAGAAGGCGGTGTCGACGACGCCGAAGACGACGTTCTGCAGCCGCTGCATCGTCGCGGTCAGGCTCTCGTTCGCCTTGCCCGCGCCCTCGGCGGCGGCCGACGACAGCAGCATCTCCTGGCGCAGCTTCTCGATGAGGTCGCCCTGGCCACCAATGGCCGAGAAGGCGGCTGCCGCGCGCAGGTCGAGCGCGCGGAGCGCGTCGGCCGTGGTGAAGCCGGCGGCCTGCAGGTTCTTGAGCACCCCGGACAGGCCGTTGGCGCGCAGGTCGACGTCCGCGAGGTTGATGCCGAGATCCTTCAGGACCCCGCGCAGCTTCTCGGTGGGGCTCGACAGCTCGGTGATGAGCTGGCGGACGCCCGTGCCGATCGTCGAGCCCGAGCGGACACCGGCCTGCGAGATCGCGCCGATGGTCGCGGTCAGCTCGGAGAAGCTGACACCGCTGTCGCGGGCGATGTTGGCCGCGTACTGGATGCCGAGCTGCAGCTGCTCCATCGTCAGCTTGGTGCGGTTCAGGGCGCCGACGAGGATGTCGGAGACCTCGCCCGCGCGCGACGCGGCGAGGCCATAGGACCCGAGCACACCCGTGACGGCCTCGACCGACTGCTGCAGGGTCGAGCCCGAGGCCGCCGCGAGGTCGGCGACCGGCTTCAGGGCCTTGCCGACGTCGCTGCCCGAGAGACCGGTCTGGCCGAGGGTGATCGCGACCTGGGCCAGCTCGTTGACGGAGAAGCGGCTGTCGGCGGCGATGCCGAGCAGGTTCTTCCGGAAGCCGGCCATCTCCGAGTTCGAGGTCTGGGTGATCGCCTGGAAGCGGATCAGGGTGTCGTCGAACTCCTTGATCGCGGCGACCGAGCCCGTGATCGCGCCCGTGATCGCGCCGAAGATCGCGTAGTTCGCGGCGAGCTTGGCCTGGAAGGCGAACTGGTCCGCGCCACCGTTGAGGCTGAACCGGGCGTCCTGCTGCTGGAAGCCCTCGCGCGCCCGGTCCTCGTAGGACATCCGAGGCGCGGGCCCGGCGCGGTTCTCGCGCGCCCGGACGCGGTCGAACTCGCGGTTCTCGCGCTCGGCGTCCCGGCGCTCACGCGCGCGGATCAGATCGAACTGGCGGTTCTCGTAGCTGGCGTTGCCCAGCATCCGGGTCTGGCCGGCGCGGTAGCTGGCGTCGAACTCCTTGTTGTCCCGCTCGGCCTCGCGCCGGAGGCGGTTGGCAGCCAGCGTGCGGGCGCGGTTCTCGTCCTCGGCCTGCCGGCGCATGGAGGCGTCGTCGATCGCCCGCTGCCGGTCGAACTGACGGTTCTCCCACTGCGCCTGGGTCTGGAGCCGCGACATCGCCCGGGACCGCTGCTGGTCCTCGTAGCTGGCATCGGAGTACATCGACCCCTGGCCCATCTTGTAGGCGAGGTCGCGCTCCTTGTTCTCGCGATCGGCCTCCCGCCGGAGGCGGTTGGCGGCGAGCGTCCGCATCCGGTTCTCGTCGTCGGCCGCCGCCCGCATCGCGTTCTCGGACACGGTGCGCTGCCGGTCGAACTGGCGGTTCTCCCACTCGGCCTGGACCTGCAGCCGGGCCGCGCGCTGCGAGCGGGCGCGATCCTCCAGGGCCGCGTCGGCGCGCAGGTTCGTGTCGGCGAGCGCCCGCTGGCGGTCGAAGTCCGCGTTCTCGCGCTCGGCATTCCGGCGGACGCTGTTCAGGCGCAGGGTCTCAGCGCGATAGGCATCGCGGTCGGCGAGCGTGCTGCCCTGCTCCTCGACACGCTGGACCGTGCGGGCCGCGCGGATGCCGGCCTCGGCGACGTTCGCCTGGATGATGCCGGGCGTCTGCATCGTCGCCGCCCGGGTCTGGACGCGCATCGAGGCGGCGGCCAGCTGGTCTTCCATGGCCCGGGAGGTGGAGGTGAGCAGGCGCTCCATCGCCTTGCCCATGGCGATGCTCAGCCGGGCGGTGAGCTG
>NZ_JAIEOF010000272.1 GCF_019750675.1 Methylobacterium sp. | reverse complement strand
TTATAGCATCGTCTATATCGAGGGGAGATCGGAAGGGGGCAGCATGGGACGACGGCAACGCTTCGGATGCGCCAGCGGCGCGCGGCTCGCCGGCTGCGCCCTCGGCCTCGCGGGTGCGACCGGCGCCTTCGCCGCCGATCCGGCCGGCCTGCGTGCCACCGGCCCCGTCCCTGCCTTCGTCGACTGGTCGGGGGGCTATCTCGGCCTCCAGGGCAGCGGGGGCAGTTCCTACGGCGCCTTCAACTTCCGCGACACGACCATAGGCGCACGCGCTGTTCCGGCGTTCAAGACCGGCGACGCCACGGGGCGGGCGGATCTCGCCCGCAACGCCACGACGGCGGTGGGCGGCCTGTTCGGCGGCTACAACTGGCAGACCGGTCCCTGGCTCTACGGCCTCGAGGCCGATGTCTCGGCGGCCAACCTCAAGCGGCCCGTAGCGTCGAGCGCGCCCGGTTTCGGCTACGCGGACATCGACCCCGCCCTCGGCCTGATCCGCGTCAAGACGGATGCCTACGGCACCCTGCGCGGACGCCTCGGCTACGCCTTCGACCGGGCGCTGGTCTACGCGAGCTTCGGTCTGGCCGGGGCCAATGTCCGCGTGCTGGCGACGTATCCGGACCTTGCCGGAGGCAGCGCCGCCACCGCGCGCCGCGACCTCTCGTATCTCGGCTTCACCCTCGGAGCCGGCGTGCAGTTCGCGCTCAGCGAGCACCTGTCCCTCGGGATCGACTACCGCTACCTCGATCTCGGCGGCAGCGGCCGCTTCGGCCTCGGCACCCTGCCCGGGCCCGATGGCGGCCCCGTCGCGACGCGGGCCGCCTACACCGCGAACCAGATGATGGCGCGGCTGTCCTGGCACCCGGGCGGCCTCGTGCTGCCGCCTGAAGCCGACGAGGTCGCGCCGCACGACCCGGGCGACGGATCGGGCGACCGCTTCTCGCTGCACGGCCAGACGACCCTCGTGGCTCAGGGCGTGACGGGGTTCCGCGCGCCCTATACCGGCCCGGCGAGCCTGATCGGCCGTCAGGTCCAGTCGACCACCACCGCCACCGCCTTCCTGGGGCTCAAGCTGCTGGAGGGTACCGAACTCTACTACAACCCGGAATTCTCGCAGGGTTTCGGCCTCAGCCGTACCCTGGGTGTGGCCGGCTTCGTCAACGGCGAGGCGCAGAAGGCGGGCGCGCCGTTCCCGAAGCTGCGCTCCAACCGCTACTTCGTGCGCCAGACTTTCGGGCTCGGCGGCGAGACCGAGGACGTGCCCGACGGGCCGAACCAGGTCGCGACCCGGCGCGACATCGAGCGGATCACCGTGGTGGCGGGCAAGTTCGCGCTGGGCGACTACTTCGACGGCAACGTCTACGCCCACGATCCGCGCGTCGACTTCATGAACTGGGGCATCTGGGCATCCGGCGCCTACGACTTCCCCGCCAACCTGCCCGGCTTCACCCAAGGCGTGATGGTCGAGTACAACCGTGCCGAATTCGCGATCCGCGCCGCCTACACGCAGGTGCCGAAGGAACCGTCGAGCGACGTGCTCGACCCGCGCGTGTTCCGCCGGGCCGGCACCACCGTCGAGTTCGAGGAACGCCACGTGCTGCCCGTGCTCGACCAGCCCGGCAAGCTGCGCATCGGGTTCTTCTCGAACGTCGGCAACACCGCCGATTACCGACAGGTCGTGGGCCTGACCCAGGCCGGCGTGTTCGGCGACATCAACGACGCGGCCGCCGCCACCCGCGCGGCCCGGCGCAAGACCGGCTTCTATCTCAACCTCGAACAGGCGGTGACGCCGGATCTCGGGGTCTTCGCCCGGGTGAGCGCCAACAACGGCCGCAGCGAGAGCCTGTCCTTCACCGACATCGACCAGTCCGTCTCGGGCGGCGTCTCGCTGAAGGGAACCGCCTGGGGCCGGCCCGCCGACACGGTGGGCCTCGGCACCTCGCTGAACGGAATCTCGCCGAGCCACCGGGCCTTCTTCGCCAATGGCGGCATCGGCCTCCTCATCGGCGACGGGCGCCTGAACTACGCCCCCGAGCGGGCCATCGAGGCCTATTACGCGCTCAGCCTCGGCAACGCCCTGACGGTGTCGTTCAACTATCAGCACATCGAGAACCCGGCCTACAACCGCGATCGCGGTCCGGCGGACTTCTTCGCGACGCGCATCCACGCGGATTTCTGACGCGCGCGGGCTACCGGTCGGGATGATCGCAGCGATAGCCGCCGCGCCCGGTCGCCGACGGGCTCGCGGCGAAGCGGCCGCCGGAGGCCCGGCACTCCGCGGCATGGGCATCCATCGCCCACTTGTCGGCGAGCGCGAGGCTGAGCGGCACCACCGTCACCACGAGCAGTAGCGCCGCCACCGCGAAGACCGCCCAGCCGACGCCGCGGGGCGGTTCCGGCGGCCGGTAGCGCTCGGCCGGAAGTGGCGCCAGGAAGGCAAAAGCGGTCAGTCCGAGGAGTTGCGCCGCAATCATGAATCCCCCGCGCCGTCAGATGATCGAGGGTAGCGGACGCGTCGTTCCCGGCGAGGCGACGATACGAAGCAGCGTCGCTGCGTCGGGAACCGGACGCGCCGGCTACGGGGCCGGATCGGTGCCGAGATAGGCCGCGAGATTGCGGCGGATCCGCGCCAGCGGCGCCTCGCCCGGGTCGGGCAGTACGAAGCGCTCGCCCGTGATGGTCTCGTAGGCCCGGATGTAGACGGCCGCCGTCTCCAGCACGACTTCGGCCGGAATCTCCGGGATCGGGTCGCGGTAGGGGTCGCAGCGGGCCACCACCCAGTTGCGCACGAAGTCCTTGTCGAAGCTCTCGGGCGCCGTGCCGGCGGCCAGGCGCGCATCGTAACTTTCCGCGAACCAGTAACGGCTGCTGTCGGGGGTGTGGATCTCGTCGGCGAGCACGATGCGCCCATCCGCATCCGTGCCGAACTCGTACTTGGTGTCGGCCAGGATCAGGCCGCGGGTCGCGGCGATCTCCTGGCCCCGGGCGAACAGCGCGAGGGCCGCCTCGGAAACGGTCGCCCACTGCGCCGGGGTGAGGAGGCCCTGGGCCAGGATGTCGGCCTCGGTCAGGGGCTCGTCGTGGCCGCCGTCGAAGGCCTTGGTGGTCGGCGTGATGATGGCCTGGTCGAGGCGCTGGTTCGGCTTCATCCCGTCGGGGAACGTGTGGCCGTACAGGTTACGCTCGCCGGCCCGGTAGCGGGTCAGGATCGAGGTCGAGGTCGTGCCCGCGAGATAGCCCCGTACGACGATCTCGACGGGCAGGATGTCGAGGCGGCGGCCCACCACGACGTTCGGGTCGGGATAGGCCAGGACATGGTTGGGGCAGAGATCGGCAGTGCGCTCGAACCAGAACCGCGCGGTCTGGGTCAGGACCTGTCCCTTGAACGGGATGGCGGCCAGCGCGACATCGAAGGCGCTGATCCGATCGGAGGTGATGAGGATGCGCCGGCCGTCCGGCAGATCGTAATTGTCCCGGACCTTGCCCCGGTAATGGTTCGGCAGTTCGGGCAGCGTCGCCTCGCGCAGGACCTGGTGGGCGTGCGGGGCAAGGTCGGCGAGATCCATCCGGGACGCTCCATGCGGCTCTGGCGGGGACAGCGATGTCGCCCGCCTTGTGCGCGCACCGCGCTGCGATTTCCAGTCACCCGCCGCCGGTTCGGCGCCCCGGTCGGGGGAGCGCCGGACCGATCGCGTCGTCCACCGACCTCAGGAAGCCACGCGCGCGGTCCGGAAGCCGCCGTAGCGCACATGAACCGGCAGGTGAGCCGCATCGCGAAAGCCCGCTTCGCGAGCCATGACGTCCAGCGCATGCCCTGCGCTGTCGGCCGGGCCGACCCAGAGGAGGACGCCGGTCGAGCGTTGCTTCACCTGAAAAAGCGTCATCCGCGAACTCCCGTTACTCGGGATGACAAATCTCTCGATGTCCGATGCGTTCCCTGTGCTGCGGCGTTCGCGGGCCACAGACGGAGACCGACGCGCGCGCATCGACGCGCACCGGCATCGACGGGACGCGGCCGGTCTGCGACGCTCGGCATCGCGGGCTCGCGCCGTTGAAAAACGCTCGGGGCGCATGATCGCCAAAGTCTCGATCGCCAAGGCCTCGCGCAGCCACCGGAAAGCCTTGGCACAGGATCGAACAGAACGGCCGGCCTCCGGTCCATGGTGTGCAGAACGCTGGGCATTCCGCACCGATCAGCCCAGCGCTTCATCCCGACGGCCCATTGCCGGATCGGCTTTCCCCTCCAGTTATGGCCCATGGCCAGCGATCACCCGCACGAGTCCCGCGCGTTTCCGGACGAGCCCATCGGGCCGGTCCTGAGCGAGGCGACGCGTCTGCGCCTGGGTCGCCAGTTGCAGGCCCTTTACGAGCCGGTGATCGACGAGCCCCTCGACCCGCGCCTGGCCGAACTCCTGCAGCAACTGGACGACGACCGCGGCCGGTGACGCGCCGGGGCGCGCAGCCCCGATGCCGTCCGATCGCCCCCGCGACCCGACGCGTCGGCCGCGGGAAAAAAAATCCGCCGCGGCCGGAGCCGGGCGGGGGAAGGTAACGGCCTCCAAGCTTCAGGAGGTAAAGGGTAGACGGATCATCGCTGTCTCTTCATCCCGTAAGCTGTGCGGAAGTTGCGGGTTGCCCAGCTTGGCCGCGAACCTCTCGCCGCCTCGCTCGTTGGTCACCGTGCCGAGCATCAAGGACAGACCCATGAGCCAGACCCTGACTTCTGGCACCGCCGAACCGAGGGACGTCACCTTCCGGGGCCGCGGCTACGCGCGCTTGAACGGGGCGCGGTTGTCGCTGCTGATCTGCCCGCACTGCTCCCAGCGCAACGCGCCGAAGGCGGCGGAGAAGGGTTACTGCAACTGGTGCACCTACGAGCCGTCCCCGGCGGATATCGAGCCGGCCCGTTGACGGTGCGGCCTCGCGCCCACTGCGCAGGGTCGGGCCTTGCCGCCAGAGACTACTACGTCAGCTGCGTGTCGGCGGAACTCGGTCCGACGCCGTCCGGGACGGGAATGTCGGTGGAGTCGTAGCGGGCGTTCGGCATCAGGTTCGGCCCGTCATAGAGGTCGATCATGCGGGCGATGATGACCGTGTAGGCGGATTCGTCCGCCACCGGCCGCTTGGAATCGATGATCAGGCGGCCGACGGGCAGATAGATCGTGCCCAGGAGCGTACGCGCGTTGTCGCTGATGATCCGGCACGCGCGCAGCACGGCCACGCCGTTCGGCGCCAGCTTGGCGAGGCCTTTTCCATTGAGGGGCAGTAACGACAGGAGGCCCGGCAGCGCCCAGCGATCCTCGAAGATCAGCAGGCCGGCCATGATCCCGGCGCCCGGAGCGAGCGGATCGAGGGCGAGGAGGCAGAGGCGGGTCGTCCCGGTCAGCTTGGCCGTCGAGCGGAGGGCGGTGTCGACGCTCGCCATGTTGATGAGCTTGCCGAAGCTCAGCGGCACGGACTCGGACACCGTCACCTGTACGGCGGAGTGATTGCCAAGGACGGTGGCGGTCACCTGTGGGGCGCCCCCCGTCGGCGCCGCGGGCCTGCGCCAGGACCATCGACCGGGCGACGTTGATGGCGGCAGCATCGTCCGCGTTGGCGAGCTTGAACTGATTGACGCCCGCAATGCTGGCGGCATCGGCCGCGCGCTGGAGTTCGGCGCGCCGCTCGACCAGCCCGGCATACGCGAGGGCAGCGGCGCTGAGACCCCATCAGGGTCGGCATCGAGAGGGCGAAGAGCAGGAGGACGCCGCCGCCCTGGTCGCGTCGAAACCGTTCCCCCGGCTTGAAGAAATCGACGTGTCCCATCCCGCGTCTCCGGCAGACGAGGCTCTCAGCGCAGCGTCACCTGCGCGGACATCGACGGCTTATTCCCAGGATTTGCCCCCTCGTGGTT
>NZ_JAIEOF010000249.1 GCF_019750675.1 Methylobacterium sp. | reverse complement strand
GCAGGCTTCGCCACGGGCCGCTCTTCCAGGCCGCCGGTTCCGCTGCCGTCGTCGAGAGCCGGGATCAGGTCGAGGCTCAGGGCCGAGCCGCGCGGGCCATCGACCACGACGCGCGGCGACTCGACGGAGGCGGGGGCCGGCTCGGCGGCCACGGCCGGTGCCCGATACGCCTCCGTCCAGACCCGGCCGGAGGTCTCCGGCTCCGCATCCGGGAATTGGGCCGAGGCCTGAAATCCGGGAGCCTGAAATCCGGGGGGCGGCGACGACCGGACCCCGAGGACGAGGAAGACGGGCAGGCTGAGCGCCGCCACGATCGCCAGACCCGCCAGGGCACCGGCGCGAATCCCGCGCAGGATGGGATGGAGGCCGCCCTCGGCGACGGTGCGCAGGGGCCCGATCCGGCTGCGGGACGCACGGCGAGGTTCCCGTCGGGGAAGCGGGCGAAGGGGCCGGGCGACGAAGGGATCCACGCCCATGGCGCAACGTCACGGAGACCGGGATATTCCGGCAATCGCCAAGTGTTCGCGCGAACTCTGCGCCGACGCAACAACTTTCGTCAGATGACGCCGGGAATGCGGTGTGGATGATCAGGTTTCGTGGAGTTCAGGCGCCCGCGGCCTCCCGGTCCACGAGCCAGACCTGTTGCCCGACACTTCGGATGTGCCGGACCGGTAGATCCTCGCCCCGGGCGAGACGGCGCAGGGGCTCCTGTTTGCCCGCCCCCGTGACGAGGAACAGGACCTCGCGCGCCGAAGCGAGCGCCGGGACGGTGAGGGTGATGCGCGGCACGAACGGGGCGAGCCCCGCCTCCGGCACGGGTGCCACCCAGGCGTGACGCTCCCGCAGGGCCGGCTTGCCTGGAAACAGCGAGGCGGTGTGTCCGTCCTCGCCGAGCCCCAGCAGGACGAGGTCGAACAGCGGTCGCGCCGGATCGAGTTCGTTCGCCCCGTAGAAGCGCCTCAGGGTCTCGGCATAAGCGCGTGCGCTTACATCCAGAGTGCCGCGCGTGTCGATGCCGTGGAGGTGCCCCTCCGGGATCGGCGCATCGCCGAAGGCCTCGCGCGCCATGCGGACGTTGCTCGCCGCATCCGTCCACGGCACCATCCGATCATCGCCGAAGAACCAGTGCAGGCGATCCCAGGGCAGGTCCGCCCGATACTCCGCGCCGAGCCGCGCGTAGAGGCGCTTCGGGGTCGAGCCGCCCGACAGGCAGACGGCGATCTCGGGCCGGGGCGCGCTCCGGCAGAGGGCGACGAGGTGCTCGGCGGCGGCCTTCGCCACGGCATCGGCATCGGCCAGGATCTCGGCGCGCTCGGGCAGGGGGATCATCGGCACCTCGACGGGGGGTGGCAGGGATTATGTCGGGGAGAGGATCGATCCGGGGGAGGTCCCCCGGACGGGCGGGCGAGCCAACGCGCGCCTTCGGGTCCTATTTCGGCTCTTGGTGGCCGCCGAATCCCTTGCGCATGGCCGAGAGCAGCTTGTCGGCGTAGCTCGCCTCCTCACGGGAGCGGAACCGCGCGTAGAGGGCGGCCGAGAGCACGTTGGCGGGCACCGATTCCTCGATGGCCGCGTTCAGGGTCCAGCGTCCCTCGCCGGAATCGGCGACGAAGCCGGTGAAGTTCTCCAGGTGCTCGTCCTGGGCGAGGGCCCCGGCGGTGAGGTCGAGGAGCCAGGACGAGACCACGCTGCCGCGGCGCCAGACCTCGGCGATGTCGCCGATGTTCAGATCGAAGCGCTGGGCCTCGGGCAGGTCCTCGGAATCGGCGTGCCGGAGGATGTCGAAGCCCTCGGCATAGGCCTGCATCAGGCCGTACTCGATGCCGTTATGGACCATCTTGACGAAGTGGCCCGCCCCGCTTGGGCCCGCATGGATGTAGCCGGCCTCCGCCCGCGGGTCGCGGCCCTCGCGCCCGGGCGTCTTCGGGATGGTGCCGACGCCCGGCGCCAGGGTCCGGAAGATCGGGTCGAGGCGCTCCAGGGCGGCTTTGTCGCCGCCGATCATCATGCAGTAGCCGCGCTCGAGGCCCCAGACGCCGCCGGAGGTGCCGACGTCGACGTAGTGGATGCCGGCGCCCTTCAGCTCGGCGGCGCGGCGGATGTCGTCCTTGTAGAAGGAGTTGCCGCCGTCGATGATGACGTCGTCCGGGGCCATCAGGCCGCCGAGGGACTTCACCGTGGCCTCCGTGATGGCGCCGGCCGGGAGCATCACCCAGGCGGCGCGGGGGAGGCTGAGCTTGGCGACGAAGTCAGCGAGGCTGTCGGCCCCCACCGCGCCCTCCGCCACCAGGGCGGCGACCGCCTCCGGGTTCTGGTCGAAGACCACCGCCTCGTGCCCGTCCCGCAGCAGGCGGCGGACGATGTTACCGCCCATTCGGCCGAGGCCGATCATGCCGAGTTGCATCCCGTGTCTCCCGTCCCGCGACGGCGAACCGGACCAGCGCCCGGTCGTCGCACGCTCCTCACGCGAAGGGCTATCGCATTTGGGCTGCCGGGGCGAGGCGGCGGCTCGGCCGCCGCCCTTGCGTCCCACGCGCGGGTCTGCCCCTTGCCGGGGGCCTCCGTCGGACCCCTTAAGCGGAAGTCGACCCGACGCCGGGCTCGGCCAGGACGGGGCTGGCCCCGATCTCGGCCGCCTGCGCCTCGACCACGGCGGCGGCCGTGACGTTGACGATGCCACGGGCGGTGACCGACGGCGACAGGATGTGGGCCGGCTTGGCCGGGCCGATGAGTAGCGGGCCCACCGGCAGCGCATCGGCCAGCACCTTGGCGAACTGGAAGGCGATGTTGGCCGCGTCCAGGTTCGGCAGGATCAGCACGTTGGCCGCCCCCTTGAGACGCGAGGCCGGCATCACCCGGTCGCGGATGATCTCCGACAGGGCGGAATCGGCCTGCATCTCGCCGTCGACCTCGAGGTCGGACCGGCGCTCGCGGATCAGCCCCAGGGCGGTGCGCATCTTCACCGCCGAGCGCGAATCGGACTGCCCGAAATCCGAGTGGCTGAGGAGCGCGATCTTCGGCGTCAGGCCGAAGCGGCTGACATGCTCGGCGCAGGCCACGGCCACATCGGCGATCTCCTCGGCGCTGGGGTCCGTGCGGACATGGGTGTCGGCCAGGAAGTAGGCGCCCTCCTTGGTGACGATGAGGCTCATGGCGGCGAAATCGAGCACGCCGGGGGCGAGGCCGATCACGTCCCGGATCACCCGCAGGCGGGTCTCGAAGCGGCCCTCGAGACCGCAGATCAGGGCGTCCGCCTCGCCGCGCCGCACCGCGATGGCGCCGATCACGGTGTTGTTGGTGCGCACGAGGGTGCGGGCGGCGTCCGGCGTGATGCCGCGCCGGCCGGCGGCCTCCAGGTAGGTGGCGACGTAGTCGCGATAGCGCGGATCGTCCTCGGGATCGATGAGGTCGAAATCGACGCCCTGCTTGAGCGAGAGGCCGAAGCGCTTGATCCGGGTCTCGATGACGCGCGGGCGGCCGACGAGGATCGGCCGGGCGACCTTGTCCTCCGAGATCGCCTGCGCGGCGCGCAGCACGCGCTCGTCCTCGCCCTCGGTGTAGATCACCCGCTTGGGGTTCTCCTTCGCCTTGGAGAAGATCGGCTTCATGATGAAGCCGGAGCGGTGGACGAAGCGGTCGAGGCTGTCGGTATAGGCCTGGACGTTCTCGAGCGGCCGGCCGGCGACGCCGGAATCCATCGCGGCCTGGGCCACGGCCGGGGCGATGCGCAGGATCAGGCGCGGGTCGAACGGGCTGGGGATCAGCGAATGCGGACCGAACGGCCGGGCCTCGCCGCCATAGGCGCGGGCGACCACGTCGGAGGGGGCCTCGCGGGCGAGCGCCGCGATCGCCTTCACGGCGGCCTGCTTCATCTCCTCATTGATCGAGGTGGCGCCGACATCGAGCGCCCCCCGGAAGATGTAGGGGAAGCAGAGGACGTTGTTGACCTGGTTGGGGAAGTCCGAGCGCCCGGTGCAGATCATCGCGTCGGGGCGCTTCTCCTGCGCCAGATCCGGCATGATCTCGGGGTAGGGGTTGGCCAGCGCCATGATCAGCGGCTTGTCGGCCATCTTCTCCAGGTATTCGGGCTTCAGGACGCCGCCGGCCGAGAGGCCGATGAACACGTCGGCTCCCGGAATGACCTCGGCCAGCGTCCGGGCCTGCGTCTCCTGCGCGTAGACGTCCTTCCAGCGGTCCATCAGCTCGGTGCGGCCCTTGAAGACCACGCCCTTGATGTCGGTGACGGTGATGTTCTCGACGCGCGCCCCGAGGGAAACCAGCAGGTTGAGGCAGGCCAGCGCGGCGGCACCCGCGCCCGAGGTGACGATGCGGACGTCGGAGAGCTGCTTGCCGGCGAGTTCGAGCCCGTTGAGGACGGCGGCCGCCACGATGATCGCGGTGCCGTGCTGGTCGTCGTGGAAGACCGGGATGTTCATCCGGGCCCGGCACTGCTCCTCGACCTCGAAACACTCGGGCGCCTTGATGTCCTCGAGGTTGATGCCGCCGAAGGTCGGCTCCAGGGCGCAGACCACGTCGACGAGCTTGGCCACGTCGTTCTGCGCGACCTCGATGTCGAACACGTCGATGCCGGCGAACTTCTTGAAGAGGACGGCCTTGCCCTCCATCACGGGCTTCGAGGCGAGCGGCCCGATGTCGCCCAGCCCGAGCACGGCGGTGCCGTTCGTCAGGACCGCGACGAGGTTCTGTCGGATGGTGAGGGTGGCGGCCTCCTGGGGATCCTCGTGGATCGCCATGCAGGCGGCGGCCACACCCGGCGAGTAGGCCAGGGCGAGGTCGCGCTGGTTGCCGAGCGGCTTCGTCGCCTGGATCTCCAGTTTTCCGGGGCGCGGCAGTCGGTGGTAGACGAGCGCTCCCGACTTGAGATCGTCGGACATATTGTCGCCCATGGTCGTCCTCCTTGGGATTGCGCGCTGTCCCGGCGTTGGAGCGCGTCACCCATCATCGGCGGGATATTTGGCTGGGGCCCCTGTTGCACCGGCTGCCGGATGGGCGCAACCCGCGCGAGGAAACCCGGATCGACCGTGCCCGCCCGCCGTCCGGACCGCTCTCTCCATCGGCACAAACTCCTACGCCGGGCCGCCGCTGTCGCGCCCGGATTGCATCCCGAGGCTGACGATCGGAGCGTTTTGTTCCATTGGGGGCGGGATCGCGGGGCTCGGGACGGCGCCGAAGCGCCCGGCGTTGCGGCACCCGCCTGAATCCCGTACCGGCTTGCGTGCGAAACCCAACCCGCACGACGTGAAACGATCCAAGGTCCGCGCCGATGTCCGATACGCCCCCCGACCGCCTCGCTGTGAACCCGAACAGCCCGTTCTACGACGAGAAGATCCTCGAGCGTGGCATCGGCATCCGCTTCAAGGGCGTCGAGAAGACCAATGTCGAGGAATACTGCGTCAGCGAGGGCTGGGTCCGCCTCTCGGCCGGCAAGACCCTGGACCGCGCCGGAAACCCCATGACGGTGAAGCTCAAGGGCCCCGTGGAGCCGTATTTTCGCGACGACGCACCGGCCGAGGGCTGAAGCCTCAGGCCGACGCGTCCTCCAGCGGGAACGGCGTCGGCTCCCAGTAGGGCTCGATCTTGGTGCCGCGGATGTTGTCCGCCTCCCAGCGGTGCAGGATTGTCGCGAGCGCGGCCCGGTCGCCGGCCAGAAGCGGCTCGGCCACGGGGATGATCAGGCTTCGCATGTATCGGTAGAATGGCGTGTGCCCTTCTGCGTCACCCTGGAAGTGCGGAAGGAGCGTCTCCAGCGAACTGCGGGCGGCCGGAAGGTCGCCGAGGGCGATGTCGAGGATGAGACGCTGCCCTGGAAAGCCGGTCAGGGCGATGTCGAACGCCTCACGGAAAAAGG
>NZ_JAIEOF010000194.1 GCF_019750675.1 Methylobacterium sp. | reverse complement strand
AACCCGCCCCGGAGACCGGGGCGGGCTGATGGCACGGCGTTGCGGCGGTCAGCCGATCACGGGTGGATCACCATGGCGCTGAACGGGTGCACGTAAGCCTGCAGCATCACGAGGCCGCCGACGAGGCAGGCCAGCACGATCGAGTGCCAGAACACGAAGCGCAGGATCTTGCCCTCCTGGCCGAAATAGCCGGTGGCGGTGGAGGCGACGACGATCGACTGGGCGTCGATCATCTTGCCCATCACGCCGCCCGACGAGTTCGCCGAGGCCATGAGGATGCCCGACAGGCCGAGCTGCTCCGAGGTGATCTTCTGCAATCCGCCGAAGAGCACGTTGGAGGCGGTGTCCGAGCCCGTCAGCGCCACGCCGAGCCAGCCCAGCAGGGTGCCGAAGAACGGGTAGAGGATGCCGGTGCCGGCGAAGGCGAGGCCGAGGGTGGCATCGACACCCGCGTAGCGGGTGAGCACGCCGAGCGCGAGCATCGCCGCGATGGTGATGAGCGAGTAGCGCAGCACCCAGATCGTCTCGATATAGGCCGTCACCAGGCGCCAGGGCGAGAAGCGCATGATCAGGCCGGAGATGATCGCGGCGAAGAGCACGCCGGTGCCGGTGTAGGACATGTAGGTGAAGGCGAAGACGGCGGCTTCCGGATGGGCTTTCGCCACCACCGGCGGCACCTTCATGATCACGTTGTGCAGGCCCGGCACCTCGTACTTCCAGGTGAAGATCGGGTTTACGAGGCTCTTGAACCAGCCCGTGCCCCAGATCGCCACGATCACCGAGAGGATGATCCACGGGACCCAGGCCATCGCGATCTCGCGGGAGGTCGCGGTGCGGCCACCGAGATCCACCTTGGGCAGGTCCCCCGGAACGGCGGCGCCGAGCGAGACCGGACGGCCGCCGTTGACGTAGCCGATGGACGGGTCGTTGCCGCGCAGCGCCGGGGAGGTCCAGATCTCCTTGGGCTGCCAGACCTTGAGGAAGGCCACCAGGGCGGCCATCGAGATCAGCGAGGCGCCGATGTCGACGATCCAGGGGTTGACGTAGTTCGAGATCAGGAACTGGGCCGCCGCGAAGGAGCCGCCGCAGACGAGGATCGGGGGCCATATCTTGATCATGCCGCGGAAGCCCGCGAACACCCAGATCAGCCAGAACGGCACGATGATCGAGAAGAACGGCAGCTGCCGGCCGATCATGGCGCCGAGGATGTAGGGGTCGTAGCCCGTCACCGAGGCGAGGCCCTGGATGGGCGCGCCGAGCGCCCCGTAGGCCACCGGCGCGGTGTTGGCGATGAGCGAGAGGCCGGAGGCCGCCAGCGGCGAGAAGCCGAGGCCGATCAGGATCGCGCCCGTGACCGCCACCGGGGTGCCGAAGCCACCCGCGCCCTCGAAGAAGGCGCCGAAGGCGAAGGCCACGAGCAGCAGCTGGAGCCGCCGGTCCGTGGTGATGCCCGCCACCGACTGCTGAAGCGTGGCGAACCAGCCCTTCTCCACCGTCAGGCGGTAGAGGAAGATGACGTTGAGGATGATCCAGCCGATGGGGAACAGGCCCAGCGCGACGCCGTAGCCGGAGGCCCGCAGGGCGAGGTCGCCCGGCATGCCGAACAGGAAGACGGCGACGCAGAAGGCCAGCACGAGGGAAAGCACGGCCGCGATATGGGCCTGCACCTTGCCGCTCGCGATCATGCCGAGCAGGGCGATGACCGGCAGAGAGGCGGCGAGAGTCGAGAGCCAGGCATTCCCGAATGGGTCGTAGACCTGATTCCAGGTGGTCACTGTGTTCACGGGCGCCTTACTCCTCCGGGCAAGCCCGATCTCCTGCCGGGCCTTGTTCCCGTAGCTAGCAGAGCGGTCCGGCCGGCTCAACGCGGGTTAATCATGTATTCAGAGGGTGTTGCATGGATATCCGTGATCCGGGCCGCGACGCCGGGGCGCTTCCTCGCGGCGGTCGACGGCGCCGCACCCTGCGCATTCCCGCTCGCGTGAGGGGAACATGCGCCTGCGGCGGCCACTTCCCCCACGAGACCCCGAGCGATCGGAACCGGAGATTAAATCTATGTTTATGCGCGTCGACAAGCTACAGGCCGAGCTTCCTGCACCCAAGCGGAAAGATCCGAACGCCGCCGCGGCCCTGCAGGAATTGCTCGGCGGCAAGTATGGCGAGATGTCGA
Source organism: Methylobacterium sp. (assembly GCF_019750675.1). Taxonomy (GTDB): domain Bacteria; phylum Pseudomonadota; class Alphaproteobacteria; order Rhizobiales; family Beijerinckiaceae; genus Methylobacterium. Next base: position 3,677 of record NZ_JAIEOF010000194.1, on the reverse strand, counting down.
CTCTGGGAAATTACATGTTCCAGAGCTTCAATTTTCGCAGCAAATCGAAGCTGCGCCCGTTCTATAGCCTCGTTGCGGCGATCACGGCCGAGGAACTCGGTCACGTGGAGCTCGTCAGCAACGGCGTGGCGATGCTCGCCAACGGTCCCGACAACGACGGCGACGCGAAGGACGGCGGCGACATCTCGAAGGCGCCGTTCGAGGACATGAAGGACATCCGCCTCGCGGCCGCCTTCCTGTCGAACGGCGGCGGCGTGACACCGGTCAACAGCAACGGCGCCTCCTGGAACAACGACTTCATCACCACCACGGGCAACGTCGTGGTGGATCTGCTGCACAACTTCCACCTCGAATGCGGCGCCCGCCTGCACAAGCTGCGGGTCTACGAGACCCTGACCGATCCGACCGGCCGCGAGGTCTGCGGCTACCTGCTGGTGCGCGGCTCGGTCCACGCCCACGCCTACGCCCTGGCCCTGAAGAAGATCACCGGCGTGGAGATCGAGAAGTTCCTGCCGACCCCGAACATCAACCTCGACAAGATTCCCGAGTGCCAGAAGTACCTCCAGGAGGGCTCGCACCGCCGGCTCTACACCTTCAGCCCGGGCGACTACACCGAGATGGCCGGCATCTGGGGCAACGGCGAGATGGCGCTGCCGGGCGATCCGCCGGGCGAGCTCAGCGTCGTCGAAGGCATGCCCGAGGGCGGCAAGATCCACCAGCTCACCGGCGTGCCCTCGGCCTTCACGCCGGACTACGCGCCGCAGGAGATGTTCGAGATCGCCGAGAAGCTGACGAAGAAGGCCCGCTGAGCCGGAAGCTCCGGACGGGATGAAGACGGGGCGGCTCCTTCGGGGCCGCCCTTTTTCATGGCGACTTCCCTGTTCGGGGAGCCGGTGCGGTTCAGCCTCGGCGGGAGGCGCGCCAGAGGGTCCAGAGGCGGCGCCAGCGCGGAATCTCAATGACCGTGTTGAGGGGGTCGTAGCCCGGCCGCTCCATGGCGGCGAGGTAGGGCTCCACCAGGGCCACGGGCAGGAAGGCGGGGCGCGCGGCCGGCGCGATGGTGGCGCGGGCCGCCTCGTAGGCTTTGAGGTGGCGGCGCGCCAGCGCCCGCAGGTCGGCGGTGGCGCGCAGGAGACCGGGGCCTCCGCGCCCCGTGACGATGTCCTCGCGGGTGACGCCGTAGGTCTTGAGGATGTCGGCGGGCAGGTAGACCTGGCCCGCGCGCGCGTGCCAGGGCAGCGCTCGCAGCAGGCCGGTGACCCCGTAGGCGACGCCCGCGTGGCCGGCCGCCGCCGCGCCGCCGGGCTCGGCCCCGTCGCAGAGGACGAGGGCGCCGAGGCGGATCAGGGCCGAGACGGTCTCGCCGCAATAGCCCTCGAGATCATTCACCCGGGGCATCGGATCCTCGTAGAGGTCGAAGACCCGGGCATCGATGAGATCGACGAAGGGCTGGCGTCCGAGCTTGCGCCGCACGATGGCGTCGTCGAGGGCGGCGGCCACCGGGTTGGCCTTGACGTCGCCGCGGGCCTCGCCCTGGAGGGCGTCGCGCCACCATTGCAGGCGGATCTCGCCGGCCATCGGGTTGGAGGCGGCCTCGCGGACCCGGGCGACGGTGAGGCTGAAGGCGATGAGGGCGAAGAGATGGGGCCTGGCGGAAGCGGGCGCGAAGAGAGTGGCGAAGTAGCGGTCGGGATCGCCGTCCCGGACCAGGCCCTCGCAATGCTGGAAGGCGAAGGCGAGGTTGCCCTCGGCCGGGCTGGTCCGGGTGTCCGAATCCGTCATGTCCCGCGCTTCATCATGCGACCGCGATCAGGGCGGCGGCGACCTTGCGGTTCTCCGCCATGAGGATGTTGTAGGTGCGCGCCGCGGCCCCCGTTTGCATCACGTCGAGGCCGATGCCGCCCTCCTTGAGCCAGCGCCGGAGCGCATCGGGAAAAGGCGCGATGTCGAGCCCGGTTCCGACGAGGAGGAGTTCCACCGCCCCGGCCTCGGCAAGGATCGGACGCAGCGCGTTCCGGTCGATGGCGCGGGGCTCGGTCACGTCCCAGGCCCGGATGCCGGACGGCGTGACCAGGATCGAGCCGCGATGGGACATCTCGGCGAAGCGGAAGCCGCCGTTGCCGTAGGCGTCGATGAGGTGGCGCCCCGGAACGAAGCCGTCGTGCAGGCTGCCGGAAGACGCCATGGCCGCCCCCTACTCCGCCGCCTGGGGCACGCGCCCGCCGGCCGGGCGCCCCTGCGCCTTCACGCCCGAGAGCATCAGGCCGAGATAGATCAGCACCGGCGTCGAGACGAAGATCGCCGAGTAGGTGCAGATGACGACGCCGGCCAGCATCACGATGGCGAAGCCCTTGATCGCCTCGCCGCCGAACAGCACCAGAGCCAGCAGCGACAGGAAGGCCGAGGTCGCGGTCATCACCGTGCGGGACATGGTGGAGTTGATCGAGAGGTTGAGGAGCTCCACCGTGGGAATGGTCTTGTAGCGGCGCATCAGCTCGCGCGTCCGGTCGAACACCACCACGGTCTCGTTGAGCGAGTAGCCCACGATGGTGAGGATCGCGGCGATCGAGGTCATGTTGAACTCGATGCGGGAGATGACGAAGACGCCGAGCGTGAGCACGATGTCGTGGAGCGTGCCCACGATGGCGCCGAGCGCCAGTTCCCGCTCGAAGCGGAACCAAAGGTAGAACAGCACCGCCAGCACCGAGAGCACGACCCCGATGGTGCCCGACTGCACGAGTTCGCCCGAGACGCGGGGACCCACGGTCTCGGTGCGTCGGAACTCGTAATCGGCGTCGAAGGCGGCATGCGCCTTCTGCATCACGGCCGTCTGGCCCTGCTCGCCCGGCTGCAGGGGGAAGCGCACCAGCACGGTGCCCTCTCCGCCGAGTTCCTGCACTTCCGTCTCGCCGAAGCCGAAGCCGTTCGCCGTATGGCGCACCGCGCCGACATCGGCGGTCTTCGATTTCGCCTGCAGCTCCACCAGGGTGCCGCCCTTGAAGTCGATGCCGAAGTTCAGGCCGACGGTGAGGAACAGCACCACCGTCGCCACGGACATGAAGGCCGAGAGCGGGAAGGTGAGGCGCCGGAAGCGCATGAAGTCGACGTGCGACTCGTCGGGCCAGAGGCGAAGCAGGCGCATGATCGGTCTCGAAACTCTTGGTCAAGGATGCCGGCCACGAAGGCCGGCCGTCCGAGATGACGGCAGGGCCGGCGATTAGAACGGCAGGGCCTTGGGCCGGGCCATGTTGTACCACAGGGCGATCATCATCCGGGTCAGGGTCACGGCGGTGATGACCGTGGTGAGGATGCCGAGGATGAACACCACGGCGAAGCCCTTCACGGGGCCGGAGCCGAGGAAGAACAGGATCAGGGCGGCGATGGCCATGGTCGAGTTCGAATCGATGATGGTGGCGAAGGCCTTGTCGAAGCCCGCCTGGAGCGCCGAGACGATGGAGCGGCCCGCCCGCACCTCCTCGCGCACGCGCTCGTAGATCAGCACGTTCGAATCCACCGCCGTGCCGATGGTGAGCACGATGCCGGCGATGCCCGGCAGGGTCATGGTCGCCTCCAGCACCGACATCAGGCCGAGGATGAGGCCCACATGCACGATGAGGGCGATGTTGGCGAAGAAGCCGAACACCCCGTAGGTGGCGAACATGAAGACGACGACGAGG
>NZ_JAIEOF010000363.1 GCF_019750675.1 Methylobacterium sp. | reverse complement strand
TCCGGATCCTTGTCGACGCACACAACGCTGTGCCCGAAATCCGCCAGACACGTCCCGGAGACGAGACCCACGTAGCCCGCGCCAACCATCGCAATCCGCATGACGACCCTTTCCGGGCCGGGGCGTGGCCCAAGCCCAACGTCCTCGCACCCACGGGAATCGGCCACCCCGGATGTCAGGTTCCCTTAGGACGTTTGGCGGGGTTGTGCCACGGCATCTCGCTGGCCGCGCCGTGCCACGAGGCTGCGACCACACGGGCATCGCGGGGCCTTGGTCGCCCGAGTCCCGATCGGGCCCTGCCTGGATCACCCGCAGCAGCCTCGACATCGGGTGCCCCCGGTTGGCCATTCGGGCCGACGCGCCGGTTGCGTGATCGCGTTCGGTCGGGGGAGCGCGGACCCGCGCGCCCGGTTCCCTCGCGCCCCCTACGAGCCGCCGCCTTCCACAGGACCCCGAACATGCGTCGGGCCGCCACGCGCCCCGAAGGTTCGCGTGGCGGCCCGAAAGAGCCGTCAGCTTCGCCCGACGGCGTGTGTTCGTTACACCGTCGGGTAGGAGAACACGCCGACCGAGGCGTGGAAGGGGACGTGCTCGCGGGCACGACGCTGGCGAGCCTTCTCGAGGAGCTTGGCGCTCAGGCGGTCGCCGCCGATATCGGCGAACTGACGGTCGGTGAGCTCGGAGATTTCGCGCACCGAGGCGTTCTCACGCAGGGAGGCGGCGAAATGCTGAAGGAGGGACTGGACCATGGTGTGAACTCCGGATCTGGGGTGCGGCCAGGCTCTGCGGCCCGGCGCCATGACCCGGATGTAGGCCTTGCTGCGCTGCGGTAGGAGCGTCCATCGGATGGGGCTGCCATGCAGTTTGAGCATGAAATGAGCATAACTGCCGAGGACTTATGCAGCACTCCGCTAAACAACTGACGGCTAAAACGAAAATTCGACGCGACCGCAGACCCACGCCTGGGCTCTGGACAGCGGAACGGCAGGGGGCCGGACTCCCGTGTGCGTCGCAGCACGTCGAACCCCGGCGACGTTTCCGATTGCGACACCTTTGGGTGGATCGCGCGCCCTGAGCGGCCTTACTCGGCCGCGTTGCCGTAGGCGGGCACATCGGTGACATCGCCCAGGAAGCCACCCGACTGGCGTGCCCAGAGACGTGCGTAGAGGCCACCGCCTGCGATCAGTTCCGCATGGGTGCCCTCCTCGATGATCCGGCCGGCATCGAGAACGATCAAGCGGTCGAGGGCCGCGATGGTGGAGAGGCGGTGCGCGATGGCCAGGACGGTCTTGCCCTGCATCAGGGTGTCGAGGCTCTCCTGGATCGCCGCCTCCACTTGGCTGTCGAGGGCGGAGGTCGCCTCGTCCAGGATGAGGATCGGGGCGTCCTTTAGGATGACCCGCGCGATGGCGATGCGCTGGCGCTGGCCGCCGGAGAGCTTGACGCCGCGCTCGCCCACCTGGGCGTCGTAGCCGGTGCGCCCCTTGTGGTCGACGAGGTCGCGGATGAACGTATCGGCCTGGGCCAAGCGGGCGGCGCGCTCGACCTCGGCGATGGTCGCGTCGGGGCGGCCATACGCGATGTTGTCGCGGATCGAGCGATGCAGCAGCGAGGTGTCCTGGGTCACCATGGCGATCGCGCTGCGCAGCGATCCCTGCGTGACCCCGGCGATGTCCTGGCCGTCCACGAGGATGCGGCCGGTCTCGAGGTCGTGCAGGCGCAGGAGCAGCGCCGTGATCGTGGTCTTGCCGGCGCCGCTCACGCCCACGAGCCCGACCTTCTCGCCCGCGCGGATGTGCAGGTTCAGGCCCTCGATGATGGAGGCGTCGTCGCGACCGTAGTGGAAGCCGACGTTCTCGAAGTGAATGTCGCCGCCCGAGATCGCCAGGGTCCCGGCATCGGGCCGGTCGTTGATGGCGTGCGGACGGGCGATCGTCTGCATGCTCTCCTGGATGACGCCGACATTCTCGAAGATGCCGCGCACGGTCTGCATCACCCAGCCCGACATCGCCATGAGGCGCAGGACCAGGGCGAGGCCGGCCGAGGCCTCGCCGGTGGTCATGCCGCCGCGCTGCCACAGGATCACGCAGACGCTGGCGGTCGCGAGGATCAGCAGGCTGTTGAGGAGGCCGAGCAGGCTCGTCGTGCTGCTGACCAGCCGGAACTGGTGCAGGTAGGCCTTGGTGTGCACGTCGACGGCGTCGCGCACCGCCGCCCGCTCCTCGCGGTCGCGGGCGAAGAGCTTCACGGTCAGGATGTTGGTGTAGCTGTCGACGATGCGCCCGATCAGAGCCGAGCGGGTGTCGGCGGTGAGCAGCGAGCGCGACCGGGCCCGGGGCACGAACCACCGGGTCAGGGCGGCATAAGCCGCGATCCAGACCACCACCGGAAGGGCGAGCCAGAGGGAGATCGAGCCGAACAGGCCGACTGCCGTCACCGCGTAGATCGCGACGTAGAGCAGGGTGTCGATGAACACCACGGCGAGTTCGCGTACCGCCGGGCCGACCTGCACGACCCGGTTGGCGAGGCGCCCGGCGAAATCCGCCTGGAAGTACGAGAGCGAGTGCCCGAGGGTGTAGAGGTGCGTGCGCCAGCGGATCTGGTTCGTCGCCTGGGGCACGATGAGCTGGTTCGACAGGATCTCGTGCAGCCAGATCGTGATGGGCCGCACCACCAGGAGGAGGCCGGCCGCCAGCATCAGACCGGTGCCGTGCTCCTGCCACAGGGTGGCGCGGTCGGCCTTGTTCAGGATATCGATGAACCAGCCCATGAGCAGGTAGAGCGAGGCCTCCACCGACCCGGCCAGGACCGCCACCACGAACAGGATCGCGAGCGCGCCGCGGATCGGCCGCAGATAGAAGCCCGCGAAGCCGAGAACGGATTTCGGCGGCATGCGGCCGTCGTCGAAGGGCGCGAAGGTGTCGACCCGGCGCTCGAGCCAATCGAGAAACATGAGAACATCCGGTTGCTGCAGCGTCCCTTAGCTATGCCGCCTTGACCGTCCGCCAACCGGGGGGCGATGCCGCACGGAACCACCCGCCCCTTCCTGAGACGCCGCCGATGCTCCGCCTCGCCCTCTACCAGCCCGATATTCCGCAGAACACCGGCACTCTGCTGCGGATGGCCGCCTGCCTCGGCGCCGCCGTCGAGATCATCGAGCCGGCTGGCTTCGACGTCTCGGACCGGCACCTGCGCCGCTCTGGGCTTGACTACCTCGACCGGGTCACCGTGACCCGCCACCGCTCGTGGGACGCGTTCTCGGACTGGCGCCGCGCGGAGAACATCCGCCTCGTCCTCGCCACCACGCAGGGCGCCCTGCCCTACACCGCGTTCGCCTACCGGGACGGGGACTGCCTGCTGATGGGCCGGGAATCGGCCGGCGTGCCGGATGCCGTCCACGCCGCGGCGGATGCCCGGGTGGTGGTGCCGATCCGCCCGGACCTGCGCTCGCTCAACGTCGCGGTCTGCGCCGCGATGATCCTGGGCGAGGCCCTGCGCCAGACCGGGGGCTTTCCGAGCCCAGATTGAACGCCGTGCAATACCGCACTTGAACGGTGTTCAAATTATGCGATGACCCGGGAGTGGACAGCAGCCACCGACCCGGAGCCCCACCATGCTCAGACTGTTTCGCACCCTCGCCCGCGGCGCCGCCGCCCGCGCCGAAGAGGACCTCTTCGACCGCAACGCCCTCTTGATTCTCGACCAGCAGATCCGCGAGACCCGCGCCGCCCTGGAGCGCAGCCGCCAGGCGCTGGCCGCCTCGGTGGCGGGCGACCGCGCCGAGGAGCGCCGCCTCGCCGAGGTCGAGTCCCGCGCCGCCGACCTCGAGACCCGCGCCGTGGCGGCACTCCAGGCCGGACGCGACGACCTCGCGGCGCAGGCGGCCGAGGCCATCGCCGAACTCGAGGCCGAGCGCGACGCCATCCGAACCGCTCGGAGCCGATTCGCCATCGAGCTGGCCCGAATCCGCGCCAAGGTCGCCGACGCCACCCGGCGGCAGGCGGAACTGGAGCGGGGCCGCCGCCTCGCCGCCGCTGCCGAGACGGCCCGGCGCCTGCGGGTGAGCGCGGACCCGCAGGACCGGGCGACCCTGAAGGAGGCCGAGGCGACGCTGGCCCGCCTGCGCAGCCTCCAGGCCGCGGCCGACGACACCGAGGCGGCCCTGCGCGAGGCCGAGCCCGGCGCCGACCTCGCCGAGCGGATGGAGCGCGCCGGCTTCGGCCCGAGCACCCGCCCGACGCCGTCCGCGATCCTCGACCGCCTGCGCGCCCGGGCCGAGGCGCCCGGTCAGCCGACCGCCTGACCGTCCCGATTCGCCCCTCGTTCGAACCGCACGACCATTCAAGGAGAACGACGATGACCAACGAGACCGCGCAGCATTCCGGCGCCTGGGTCGCCTTCACCTACGCTTCGTTCCTCGGCTCAGCCGCCATGGTGGGCCTTGGCATCCTGTTCATGCCCATCGACATCTGGATCAAGGGCTACCTCGCCATGGGCACGATCATGCTCGTGCAGTCCTGCATCACCGCCACCAAGACGATCCGCGACGTCCACGAGGGCCGACGCATGGTCAACCGGATCGAGGACGCCAAGACCGAGCGGCTGCTGATGTCGGTGAAGGACTGAGGGCGCTCCGGCGAATTGACGGCCGGGCGGCGGGATGGGACATCCCCCGGCATGACCATGCCCGAATCCTCCGCCCCCCCGCTGCCCGAGGCCGAGCGCGACGCCGTCAAGGCCGCGGCGACGGCGTGGTTCACCACCCTGCGCGACCGGATCGTCGCCGCCTTCGAGACCCTGGAGGCGGAGGCGACGGGGCCCTTCCATCCCGACGCCCCGACGGCGCCGGGACGCTTCGAGAAGACGCCCTGGCAGCGCACCGACCACACCGGCGCCCCCGGCGGCGGCGGCACCATGGCGATGATCAAGGGCCGGGTCTTCGAGAAGGCCGGCGTCCACGTCTCGGCCGTACACGGCGAGTTCGCCCCGGAGTTCCGTGCCCAGATGCCGGGCGCCGCCGAGGACCCGCGCTTCTTCGCCACCGGGATCTCGCTGATCGCGCACCCTTGGAACCCCAACGTGCCGACCGTGCACATGAACACCCGCTTCGTGGTGACCACGAAGACCTGGTTCGGCGGCGGCGCCGACCTGACCCCGGTGCTCGACCGGCGCCGGACGCAGGACGACCCGGATTCGCTCGCCTTCCACGCGGCGATGCGGGAGGCCTGCGATGCCCACGCCCCGGCCGCCGACTACGCCCGCTACAAGGCCTGGTGCGAGGAGTACTTCCACCTCAAGCACCGCAACGAGCCGCGCGGCATCGGCGGAATCTTCTACGACTACCACTGGACCGGCGACCCGAAGGCCGACCTCGCCTTCACCCGCGACGTCGGGGGCGCCTTCCTAAAGGCCTATCCGGCCATCGTGCGCGCCAACCTGGCCACACCCTGGACCGAGGCGGACCGGCTGGAGCAGCAGGTCCGGCGCGGGCGCTACGTGGAGTTCAACCTGCTCTACGACCGCGGCACGATCTTCGGCCTGAAGACCGGCGGCAACGTCGCCTCGATCCTGTCGTCGCTGCCCCCGACGGTGCGCTGGCCGTGAGCACCCCGGCCGCCCCGCCGGCGGACATCACCGAGACCAACCGCGCGGTGGCGCGGATGCTGGCGGGCGCCCTCGGCGGCCGCCCCTCCGTCGCCCGGCACGCCGACGAGACCGGGCGCAGCCACGTCGATATCCTGACCTGCCACGACGCCCCGCGCCCCGGCCTCACCGCCTGCGCGACGGTGACGCTGGCCAACCACCCGCTCTACCAGGACGG
>NZ_JAIEOF010000429.1 GCF_019750675.1 Methylobacterium sp. | reverse complement strand
CGAGGCTCATGATTCAGGACCCCCCGTGCGGCTGACCGCTGAAGACCTCGCCGTCCGCCGCTCCGGCCGCCGCATCTTCTCGAACCTGTCCTTCGCCCTCGGGCCGGGCGAGGCGCTGATGGTGACGGGCCGCAACGGCGCCGGCAAGTCGACGTTGCTGGCGGTGCTGGCGGGCCGGCTCAAGCCGGAGTCCGGGACGGTCACGGCGAGCGGGATCGGCGAGGCGACCCTGTCCGAGTGCCTGCACGTGGTCGGCCATCGCGACGGGCTGAAGAGTCCGCTGACGGCCGAGGAGAATCTCGCCTTCGCCCGCGACCTCCTCGGCGCGCCGACGGCGAGCCCCCGCGCGGCCCTGGACGCACTCGGCCTCGGCCACGCCCTGCGGCTCCCCGTTGCCTACCTTTCCGCCGGTCAGCGGCGGCGGGTGGCGCTGGCCCGCCTCCTCGTCTGCCGGCGCCCGCTCTGGCTCCTCGACGAACCGACGGCGGCCCTCGATGCGGCCTCGCAGGATGTCCTGGCCGGGATGATGGCCCGCCACCGGGCGGAGGGCGGCCTCGTCATCGCGGCGACGCACCAGGCCCTCGGCCTCGCCGACGCGCGGGAACTGCGGATCGAGGCGCCCGACGCAAAGGCGGCTCGGCCGGCGGTCGCGGCCGACGAGGTCTGGTGGTGATGCGCGCCCTGAGGGCCCTCGTCGCCCGCGACCTCGCGCTCGCCGCCCGCGTCGGCGGCTCGGGGGCGCTCTCCCTCGTGTTCTTCCTGATGATCGTCGCCCTGGTGCCCTTCGCCCTCGGCCCCGACCTCAACCTGCTGTCGCGGATCGGTCCCGCGATCCTGTGGCTCGCCGCCGTGCTCTCGACCCTGATCGGCCTCGACCGCCTGTTCCAGGCCGACGAGGAGGACGGCTCCCTCGACCTGATGTCCGGTTCGCCCGCCCCCCTGGAGGGAGTCGTGCTCGCCAAGGTGCTGGCCCACTGGCTCACCACCGGCCTGCCGCTGGCGCTGGCCTCGCCCCTGTTCGGGCTCCTCGTCGCCCTCGACGGCCGGGCGATGGCGGCGACCGCCCTCACCCTGCTGGTCGGCACCCCGGCCCTGACCTTCGTGGGCGCGGTGGGCGCGGCGCTCACCGCCTCCATCCGCCGTGGCGGGCTCATCCTGGCGGTCGTGGTGCTGCCACTGATGATCCCGACGCTGATCTTCGGCGTCTCGGCCAGCGAGGCGGCGCTGGGCGGTACCGTCCCGTTCACGACACCCTTGGCCATCCTGTGCGCCTTGAGCCTGATCGCGGGCGTGATCGGGACGCTGGCCGCCGCTGCGGCCCTGCGCTGGTCGGAATAGGGGTTCAGGCGGTCGTCGAGCGTGGGCCGTGCGCCGCGCCTGCCAGCCCGTCCTGGCCCGCCGTCGCGCTCCGGTCGGGAGTCGCCGGACCGCGCATCGGCCGGCTGGCGGGACCGGCGATCCGCAGGGCGATGCCGACGAACAGGACGATCATACCCGCCTCGAGAATCAGCATCGGCAGCCAGGCGTCGTCGAGGGGAATGGACGCGAGATCGAGTGCCTCGCTGGTCACCACGGCCCCGATCGCACCGGCGGTGAAGACCGGCAGGGAACTCCGGCCGAGGCGGCTCAGCAGGTGGTCTCGCGGTACCTGGTGCAACAGGCGGATCAGCGGAGCCCGCGGCAGCGCCATCACCACGTAGGCCAGGGCGAGGAGGTGCAGCAGCCGCAGGGGCGACTGATAGGTCTTGCTCGCGCCGAGCCAGAACGCGTCGTTGCGCGTCGCGGCCCAGTCCGCTGCCGGCGGCCAGAGGCGGACCACCACCACGGTGAGGACGAGATAGCTGGCGAGGTAGGCCAGCGCGACCCCCGTCAGCCACCGGTTGCGCGGCAGGGTGACGCCGTCCACCATGCCCTGGCCGATCGCGATCCCGATGGAGAAGACGAGCATCCAGGGCAGGATCGTCAGGGCGATGGGCACGCCCGTGAGGCTGTTGCTCACCACCAGATCGAACTGGCCGGCCGCGAGCCAGACGAGCAGCGCCGGCGGCAGCGGCGCCCAGAACCGCCATCCGGCGAGACGCAGGAGGAGGGGCGAGACCAGCATCAGGGCGACGTAGAGGCGCAGGACGGCGGAGTAACCAACCGTCTGGCGCAGGGTCAGCGCGTGGCCGAGCACGCTCGGAAAGCCGTGGTCCCGCAGCAGGCCTAGTTCGTCCGCATGCACGCCCGCGACGCCGCGCAAGGCGAGGATGGCCGCCAGGATGCCGAGCGTCGACAGGATGATGACGAGGTCGAAGGCGTAGATCCGGACCGCCCGCCGCCAGAGATGGGCGATGATGTCCGGGACCCGGCGCCGCGACGCCCGACTCCCCGCGAGGGCGATGGAGATGCCGCTGAGCAGGACGAAGATGTCGGCGCTGTCGGAGAAGCCCAGCCGGGACGGCGAGACCGCCGCGAAGGCCCCCTCCTCGATGTGATTGACGAAGATGTTGATCAGGCAGAGGCCACGGATGGCGTCGATCGTCGTCCGTCGCTGCGGCATGCCCTCGTCCCGATGCGGTTTACACGCAAAGGTGATACGAGCCGACGCTTAAAGTTGTATTGCAACCACGGGGCGCATGGCCGGGGCGATGCCCGGCCGTTCCTCCGGCCGGACGATCCGCGCGCCTCAGGCCGGATCGGCGTCGATCCGCATGCGCAGGACGGCGTAGGGCGGTTTCTGCAGGTCCTCGCCGCCGTTGTATTCCGGGCGCCGGTTCACCTGGGCGGACGAGATGTGGAGCCAGCGGTCTGGGGTGATCCAGAAGGTGTCGGCCCAGATCAGGCGCGGGTCGGAGGCGATGATCTCCACGGTGCCGTCGGGGTCGCGCCGGCCCACCGCGTTGAATTCCTGCATGGCGAGGTAGACCCGGTCCTTCGAATCGGTGGTCAGGCCGCCGGTCATGCCCTTCTCGCCGAGATCCGTAACGCCGGCCGCCACGCCCGCGTCGCTGGTCTCGGGATCGAGGAGCGCGGCGGTCTCCACCGCGTACAGGCGGCGCCCGATCAGAGGGGCGTAGTAGAGGCGCCGGCCATCGGGGCTGAGTGCGATGCCGTTTGCGCCGCCCTGGACCGGGCGCGGCGGCCCCTCCCCCTTGCGCTGCACCACCGCGCGGTCCTCGACGATCTTCAGGAGGCCCTTCTGCGACTTGGTGCTGGCGTGGCCCGCGAGGCGGCGCACCACCCGGCCGCTGGCGAGGTCGACCGCCAGGATGGCGCCCTCCCCGTCCTGGCCCTGGTCGGTGATGTAGGCACGGGCATAGCCGCCGCGGATGTCCACCCGCAGGTCGTTGAGCGACGAAGTCGAGGTGATGCCGGCCTCCAGCGGCACCACCCGGCGGATGCGGTTGTCGGCGAGGTCGATCTGCACCAGCTTGGCGCCGCCCTTCACCGGCGGGCCGGAGCCGTCCGGCAGGCCGGCATCCAGGCACCACAGGGTGTCGTCGCGGTCGAAGACGCCGTTGGGCACGTGGAACAGGCGCGCCTGCGGCTGCTCCGGATCGGGCTGGTTCGTCGCCATGTCCGGGTAGGGCCGGACCGCGCCGTCCGTCAGCACCTCGCCGAGGGTGAAGGGCACCTTGGCATCGAAGCGCGGCATCATCACGAAGCGCCGTCCGCCGGCCGAGATGGCGAGGCCGGTGGGTGTCGAGGGCGCGTTCGCCGTGAAGGCGAGTTCGAGCCCGCCCGCCGCCCGGCGGGTGACGACTTCGGGAGGCGGCGCGGCGGCGGCCTCGCCGGGCAGGGAGAGGGCCGCCGCACCGGTGAGGCCGGCGGCGAGAAGGTCACGGCGAGCGAGCGTCATGGCGCGATCCGGTGAGTAGGGGCAAAGGAACGGTGGCTCAGCCCCGTGCGGGGCCGCGCACCTTGAGGTCGATGGCGAGGACGCGAGCGCCCGCGCCGATGAAGAGGGTCCGGCCGTCCGGTCCGCCGAAGGCGACGTTGGCGGCGTCCGTGGCGGTGGCGATGCGCCCGAGGGCCGTGCCGTCGGGCGCGTAGATCCGCACGCCGTCGAAGCAGGCGACGTAGACCCGGCCGTCGGCATCCACCGCGAGGCCGTCGGGTACGCCGGCCTCCACGGTGGCGAAGGGTTTCGGCGCGCCGAGCCTGCGGCCCTCGACCACCGGGAAGGCCAGGATCGTGCGGGCGCCCTCGGGATTCTTCAGGGCGGCGCCGGTGTCGCTGACGTAGAGGCGGGTCCCGTCCGGGCTGAAGGCGATGCCGTTGGGCTGGCCGACGGCGTCGGTCATGGCCTCGACCCGGCCGGCCGGATCGATGCGGTAGACCCGCCGGGCCGCTTGCGCGGGCTTCGCCATCAGGCCCTCGTCCGGCATGGTGATGCCGAACACCGGATCGGTGAACCAGATCGCCCCGTCCGGTGCCAGGGCGGCGTCGTTGGGCGAATTCAGCGGTTGGCCTCCGAAAGCGTCGGCCAGCACCGTGAGGCGCCCGTCCGGCTCGCGCCGCACCACCCGGCGCCCGCGATGCTCGCAGGTGACGAGGCGGCCCTCGCCGTCGAGGGTGTTGCCGTTGGCGTTGTTCGAGGGGTCGCGGAACACGTGCGTGCTGCCGTCGTCGGCGATCCGGATCATCCGGTTGGCCCGGACGTCGCTGACGATCAGGCCCCCGAGGTGGCCCGCGTAGCACAGGCCCTCGCACCAGCGCCCGCCCGCGTAGAGCGTGCGCAGCGGCGCGCCGGGGTCGAGCACGTCGCGCAGGCGCGGATCGTCGACCCGGACGATCGGGGCCGCTGCGGCCGGCCACGCTCTCAGGGCGAGCGCCGCTCCTGCGCCGCCGAGCAGCGCGCGTCGTCGTATCGTCGGCATCATTCCTCGATGGGCCTCGGAGGTGGCAGCGCGCCGCCCCATCGCGGGTGCGGCGCGTCGTGGCTCAGCGGGCAGCGGGGGGCGGCGCGGTCGAGCCCATGGCGTCCGCCGTTCCCGGCTTGAAGCTCCACAGCTCGGTCGGCAGGGCCGCCGGCGCGTCGGGCTTGTAGAAGGCCGAATCCTGGATGTGCGAGGTGGTGACGTAGAGCGTCCCGTCGGGCCCCTCCGCGAAGGTGTCGGGCCAGCGCAGGCGCTTGTCCTGCACCACGGTCCTGAGGGCACCGCCCTTGTTCGACAGGTCGCGGACCTTGATCGAGTCGTCCTGCGGCGAGGTGACGTACATCCGGCCGTCCTTGCGCGAGATGATGAGGCCGTCGGCCGGGCCGTTCTCGCCCACGGTCTCGATGCGGCCCGCCACGCTCTTGTCGGCCAGCGTCGTCGGCATCAGCGCCGTGGTGATGCCGCCCGCCAGGGTCTCGGTGGGCAGGCTGTAGAGCGTCTTGCCCTTGATCGCCTGCCAGTACAGCGTCTTGCCATCGGGCGAGAGGGCGATGCCATCGGCGGCGAACTCGACGCCGCGCCCGTCCGGGCGCCGCAGGGGCTTGCCGTCATAGGTCACGGTCACGCTCTTGTCCGGTTGCGTCGAGGGGTCGCCGTCGAGCACCCGGTGGGCCCGGCCGCTGTCGAGGTCGACCACCACCAGGGCACCCTTGGCCCCGGAATCGGTGAGATAAGCGGTCTTGCCGTCGGGCGAGAAGCGCACGTCGTTGAGGTAGGAGCCCTGAGGCGCGACGCTCTCGTCGAAGGCGATGGTGCGCGCGGGCTGATTGGTCGTCAGGTCGATCTCGACGAGCTTCGGGCCACCGGGCACCAGGGCCGCCATGGCGGGGGCCGCCGGATCGAGCACCCAGAGGTTGCCGTTCGGGCCGGCCACGACGCTCTGGACGCAGA
>NZ_JAIEOF010000308.1 GCF_019750675.1 Methylobacterium sp. | reverse complement strand
CGCGCGGGCACCGAGGCCGCCGTGGCCGCCGTCAAGGCGATGCCGGCCGCCGAGCGCGACGCGGCGATCCGCGCCATGGTGGCGGGCCTCGACCGGCGGCTCGCGGCCAAGGGCGGCAGCGTCGACGACTGGCTGCGCCTGGTGCGCTCCTACAGCGTGCTGGGCGAGCGCGAGCGGGCCGCCCAGATCCTCGACCGGGCGCGGATGGCGCTGAGCCCGGACCCGGGGGCGATCGAGCGCCTCGACGAGCTCTCGCGGGAACTCGACCTGCGCGGACAGGCGCCGAAGCCGCCCGCCCCCACGGGAAAACCGTAGGACGGCGCCCCCGCGCGCCGACCCGCCCCTGACAATCGGTCCCGGCCCCGGCCCTTGACCCGGCCGGGCACACGGCCGACACCGGAAGCGGCCGGATCCGATCCTGCATCATATCGCCGGGGCGCAACGACGCCCCCCACGCCACCGAGACGGAAGCGCCACCCGTGACCCGCAAGAGCCGCCGACTCGTCCTGATCGCTGCCTGCGGCGCCGTACTGGCCCTGGCCCTCGGCCTGATCCTGTCGGCGATGAGCGGATCGATCGTGTTCTTCCGCTCGCCCACCGAGGTCGCGGCCCAGACCGTGGCGCCGGGCACGCGCTTCCGCCTCGGCGGCCTGGTCAAGGACGGCTCCCTCCAGCGGGGGCCGGACCAGACCGTCGACTTCTCGGTGACCGACACCAACGCCACCGTGCAGGTGCAGTATCGTGGCCTGCTGCCCGACCTGTTCCGCGAGGGCCAGGGCGTGGTGGCCGAGGGCACGCTGGGGCCGGGCGGGGTGTTCCGCGCCGACACGGTGCTGGCCAAGCACGACGAATCCTACATGCCCCGCGAGGTCGCCGACGCCCTGAAGGCGCAGGGCCGCTGGCAGGAGGGCAAGGGCATGACGGACGCCAAGGTCCCCGACAGCAAGGTCCCCGGCAGCAAGCCGTCGGACATCAAGGCTTCCGAGAACGGAACTTCGGTGACCGACAAGACGCTCGGCCAGCGTAGCGAGCGATGATGCGCCGCGCAGACCGGTCTCTTTCAAACCGGCCCCTCTTAAACCGGAAGGACATCCCGCCTTGCTGATCGAGGTCGGCCATTTCGCGCTGGCGCTCGCGCTGGCCCTTTCCCTGGTCCAGGCGGTGATGCCGGTCTGGGCGGCGCGCTCGGGCGACCAGGCCCTGAGGTCCGTGGCGACGCCCGCCGCGCTCGGCGCCTTCGCCTGCATCCTGTTCTCGTTCGGGGCGCTCACCTACGCGCACGCCACGTCGGACTTCTCGGTCCTCAACGTGGTCGAGAACTCGCACACCGCCAAGCCCTTCCTCTACAAGCTGTCCGGCGTCTGGGGGAACCACGAGGGCTCGATGCTGCTCTGGGTCCTCATCCTGGCCCTGTTCGGGGCGCTGGTGGCGGTGGCGCGCGAGTCCGTGCCCCCAACCCTGCGGGCCAACACCCTGGCGGTGCAGGGGCTGATCACCTTCGTGTTCGTGCTGTTCATCATCACGACCTCGAACCCCTTCACGCGGGTGAACCCGGCACCGGTCGAGGGCAACGACCTCAACCCGCTGCTGCAGGATTTCGGCCTCGCGGTGCACCCGCCCCTCCTCTACGTCGGCTATGTCGGTTTCTCGATCACCTTCGCGTTCGCCATCGCGGCCCTGATCGACGGGCGCATCGACGCGGTCTGGGCACGGGCCGTGCGGCCCTGGACCCTGATCGCCTGGAGCTTCCTGACGCTCGGCATCGCGATGGGCTCGTACTGGGCCTATTACGAGCTCGGCTGGGGCGGCTGGTGGTTCTGGGACCCGGTCGAGAACGCCTCGCTGATGCCCTGGCTCGCCGGCACCGCCCTCCTCCACTCCACCGTGGTCATGGAGAAGCGCGACGCCCTGAAGGTCTGGACGGTGCTGCTGGCCATCCTCACCTTCTCACTCTCGCTGCTCGGCACCTTCATCGTGCGCTCGGGTGTGCTGACCTCGGTCCACACCTTCGCCACGGACCCGACGCGCGGCGTGTTCATCCTCGCCATCCTGATCCTGTTCATCGGCGGCTCGTTCACGCTGTTCGCCTGGCGGGCGCCGATGCTGCGCCAGGGCGGCATCTTCGCGCCGATCTCCCGCGAGGGCGCCCTCGTCATGAACAACCTGTTCCTGGCCGCCGCCTGCGCCACCGTGTTCGTCGGCACGCTCTATCCGCTGCTGCTGGAGATGCTCACCGCCGAGAAGATCTCGGTGGGCCCTCCCTTCTTCAACTACACCTTCATCCCGCTCGCGATCCCGCTCCTCCTCATCGTGCCGTTCGGCCAGACCCTGGCCTGGAAGCGCGGCGACGTGCATGCGGCGACCCAGCGCCTGTTCGCGGCGCTCGCCATCGCCCTCGTGATCGGCCTGGCCGTGCTGGCCCTGACCTGGGGCGGCCCGATGATGGCCCCCGTCGGCATCGGCCTCGGGGCCTACCTCGTGGTCGGCTCGGGCCTCGAGATCATCTCGCGGGCGCGGGGCTACGGCGCCAGCCGCACCCGGGGCGCCGCCGCGATCTGGCGCCGCGCCGCCGGCCTGCCGCGCTCCGCCTGGGGCACGGCGCTGGCGCATGCGGGCGTCGGAGTCGTGGTGCTCGGCATCGCCGCGCAGGGCTGGGCGACGGAGGGGCTGAAGACCGTGAAGCCCGGCGAATCCCTGGCCTCCGGCCCCTACGTGGCCACCCTCGACCGGGTCGGCCCCCGGCAGGGCGAGAACTACACCGAGACCACCGCCTTCCTCACCATCCGCAACGCCGGCGGCGACTTCGTCGGCACCGTGGAGACCGGCAAGCGCTTCTATCCGAGCCGCAAGATGACGGTGACGGAATCCGGCCTGCTCACCATCGGGGCGAGCCAGGTCTATGCCAGCCTGGGCGAAGTGCTCCCCGAGGGCGGTATCGGCCTGCGGCTCTACTACAAGCCCCTGGTGCTGCTGATCTGGCTCGGCGCGGTGGTCATGGCGCTCGGCGGCGCGGTCTCCCTCACCGACCGGCGCATGCGCGTCGGCGCGCCCGCACGGGCGAAGTCGAAGCCGCTTCCGCCCGGCATGGCGCCCGCCGAATGAACCGGCCTTCCCTGACGCGCGCCGCGGCGGCGCTAGCCCTCCTCCTCGCCCTGGCGGGCGGGGCCGGCGCGGTGCAACCGGACGAGGTCCTGAAGGACCCCGCCCTGGAGGCGCGCGCCCGGGACATCTCATCCGGCCTGCGCTGCCTCGTCTGCCAGAACCAGTCCATCGACGATTCCGATGCGCCCCTGGCCCGGGACCTGCGGCTCATCGTGCGCGAGCGCCTCAAGGCCGGCGACGACGACGCGCAGGTGCAATCCTACGTCGTCGGGCGCTACGGCGAATACGTGCTGCTGCGGCCCGTCTTCGCCCTGCACACCCTGCTCCTGTGGCTGACCCCCGGGCTGGTGGTGGCCCTCGGCCTGTTCGGGCTCTGGCGCCTCGCGCGCCGCCGGCCCGAGCCGGTGCCGCAGGGCCTCAGCCCCGAGGAGCAGGCGGAGATCGCCGCCCTGACCCGGCGCGACTGACGGCGCGTTCCCGCCTCGGTGAACGATCGCGCGCCGGGGCATGCCTCGCTTTCGCCCCAGTACCGGGGGAGATCTGGCCCGAACCGCCGACCCCCGGTCCCGCGTCGGCCTTAACGATGTCTTTACCCTGAGTCGCGAGCGTCCCGTGCCATGCCGATCGCGTCGCCGCACCGCCTCCTGAACCTCCTCGCGCCGACCCTGGCGGTGGCGCTTCTCGCGTCCCCTGCCCGCGCGCATCCCCATGTCTGGGTGACGACCAAGGCCGAGATCGCCTACGGCGAGGGCGGGCGGGTGACCGGCATCCGGCACGCCTGGACCTTCGATGCCTCCTATTCCGCCTTCGTGACCCAGGGTCTCGACAAGAACGGCGACGGTCGGCTCACGCCCGACGAACTCGCGGGGCTGGCGGCCGAGAATACCGGCAACCTCGCCGAGTTCGGCTACTTCACCAAGCTGAAGGTCGCGGGCAAGGAGCAGGCCTTCGCGGACCCCGCCGAGCCGCGCATGACGATGGACGGCGACAAGCTGACCCTGAGCTTCCTGCTGCCCCTCAAGGCGCCGGTGGCCCAGGGGCGCGGCGTCACCGCCGTCGAGGTCTACGACCCCACCTTCTTCGTCTCCTTCGCGCTGGCGGAGGGGGCGGACGCCGCGCGCCTCACCGGCGCCCCGAGCGGGTGCGCCGCCACGCTGACCCGCCCGAAGGGCGATCCGAGCGCGGACGGCAAGACGGCGGACGCCAAGCCCGGCATGTCGGAGGCGTTCTTCGAGGCCCTGACCTCGGCCTCGAATTACGGCCTCCAGTTCGCCAACCGGATCCTCGTCGCGTGTCCGTAGGCGCCGCCTTCGGAACCGCCCCGGCCGATCCGCGCCGGCACCTCGTCCGGCAGGCGCTCTTGGCGCTGATCGCCGTGGCTGTCGCGGCCCTGGTCCTGTCCGGCCTCGTCTGGCTGATCAGTCCCGGCGTCGCCGCGCCGCCGCCGCGCTCGCCCTTCGGCATCGGCTTTCGCGAGGCCGCCCCCCAGGCCACCGGCCTCGGCGGCTGGATCCTCGCCCTGCAATCGAGTTTCTCGCGCAGCCTCCAGGCGTCCGTCCGCGCCCTCAAGGAGGGCGGTGCCTGGGGGCCGATGATGCTGCTGGGCTTCAGTTACGGCGTCTTCCACGCTGCCGGGCCGGGCCACGGCAAGGCCGTCATCGCCGGCTATATCGTCGCCGGGGAACGCGCCCTGCTGCGCGGCTTCGGCTTGAGCTTCGCCGCCGCCCTGCTCCAGGCCCTGGTCGCCATCGCCCTCGTGGGGGTCGGGACCCTGCTGCTCGGCGCCACCGCCGCTGGCATGACCCGGGCCGGCACGGTGATCGAGACGGTGAGCTTCGCCCTCGTGGCGCTCCTCGGACTCGCCCTCACCTGGCGCAAGGCCGGACGGCTCGCCGGCCAGGACGCGGCGGCCTGCGCCCCCGGCTGCGGCCATGTCCATCTCACCGACGCGGCGGCCTTGAGCCGCCTCGCCACCTGGCGCGAACGCGCCGGGATCGTGCTGGCGGCGGGCACGCGCCCCTGCGCGGGGGCCGTGCTGATCCTCGTCTTCTCCGCCTCCCAGGGCCTGCTGGCCGCCGGCGTCGCGGCGACCTTCGCCATGGCGCTCGGCACCGCCCTCACCACCGGGGCGCTCGCGAGCCTCGCGGTCTTCGCCAAGGTCCTGGCCCTGCGCCTCGCGGGCGGACGCGGACGGACCGGGGCGCGGGCGGTCGGCGCCCTCGAACTCCTCGCGGGCGCCTTCGTGCTGGTGCTCGGCCTCGCCATGCTGGCGGGTCTGGCCGCCGACCTCGGCGGCTGACGCCGCGCCTCTTCGCCGACCGCCTCGCCAAGCCGGCCGGCCCGTGCCAGTCTTCCCCGGCAGCAGGGGAGCATGGGGCAGGAGAGAATGGCCATGACGTCGGGCTTCGAGCCGATCCTGAACTGGCGGCTCCTGGCCGGCTCGCACGATTTTCCCGGCCCGGACGGCGGCACCTGCATCAACGAGGCGGCCATCGTCGCCGCCGGCCTGCCCTACCGGGCGATCCGCGCCTCGGCCGATTGCCCGCCCTGCTTCTCGCGAGCCCTGGCCGCCTACGCCCTCGGGTTGAACGACGCCATGCCGGATGCCGAGCGCCCCCGGCTGATGGCCTTCGTGCTGCGCCTGGCCGGCTCGGCCGCCGATCCGGCCGTCGAGGCC
>NZ_JAIEOF010000318.1 GCF_019750675.1 Methylobacterium sp. | reverse complement strand
CGTCCCGGCCTGCGCCGAGATCGCCGCCTGCCTCGGTCGCGGCGTGCCGCCGTGCGGGTCGGGCGGGATGCCCCTGGCCCGCGCCCTCTGCCCGGCGGTGGGGGGCTGCCGGCGCCGCCGGGTCTGCTGCCTGCGCTCCGGCCTGCCGGGCGTCCCGTCCTGCGGGGCGCTCTGCCCACGTGAATGCGGCGCCGGCGCGGGCTGAGGCGCCGGAACCGGGCCGGATGCCGGAACTTGGTCCGGTAAGCCGGCCCGTCGGCCGGCTCGGAGGAGCCTCCCAATGTCGAGCGATACGGACACTCACCGCGACCTCATGGCCGCCCTCGAGGCGGCGGTCGGGCAGGGCGGCGACGCCTTCGAACAAGCCACGATCCGGGCCTTCGAGCACGTCTTCGCGCATCTCGAGCGACTCAACGCCCATGTCTCCCAGGGCGGCCCCGGCGGGGAGGACCGCCCCCTCGCGGCGGGCGAATCCGCTACCCTGCGGTAGGGGCCCCCGCCGGACGAGCGCGAGGCGGTTCGCCCGCGCTCACGCCTCCTGGCGGGCGGCCTCGCGCACCGGCAGGGTCCAGTTCGGACGCACATAGTGGCAGGTGTATCCGTCCGGGCGCCGCTCCAGGTAATCCTGGTGCTCGGGCTCGGCTTCCCAGAACGGACCCTCCGGCGCCACCTCGGTCACGACCTTGCCGGGCCAAAGGCCGGAGGCGTTCACGTCCGCGATGGTGTCCTCCGCCACCCGGCGCTGGGTCTCGTCGCAGTAGTAGATCGCCGAGCGGTAGCTCAGGCCGCGGTCGTTGCCCTGGCGGTTCGGCGTGGTCGGGTCGTGGATCTGGAAAAAGAATTCCAGGATGCGCCGGTAGCTCGTCTGCGAAGGGTCGAACAGGATCTCGATGGCCTCCGCGTGGGTGCCGTGGTTGCGGTAGGTGGCGTTGGGCACGTCACCGCCGGTATAGCCGACGCGGGTCGCGACCACGCCCGGCTGGCGCCGGATCAGGTCCTGCATGCCCCAGAAGCAGCCGCCCGCGAGAATCGCCTTCTCGTTGCTCATGGTCTTCGGTCTCCTTTGGGCAAACCCGGCATGCGGGTCGAGCCCGTCCGATCTGTCCGCCTCAGATAGGCATCGCCGAAGCGTCCTCCCACCGCCTGCGCCGCGATGGCGCGCGATAATCCGCCGGTTTCAGCCCGGTCCGAGAAGCGGCAGCCAGGCGGCGAGGGCCAGCAGGCTCGCCAGGAGCACTGGCGGGGTGAGGACGAGGCCGACCCGCATGTAACTTCCCCAGGTGATGCGCTGGCCCTTGGCCGCCAGCACGTGCAGCCAGAGCAGGGTGGCGAGGCTGCCGATCGGCGTGAATTTCGGGCCGAGGTCGCAGCCGATCACGTTGGCGTAGATCATGAGTTCGCGGGTCTGCGCCGGCAGGTCCGGGGCCTGCTCGATCGCGAGGGCGCCGATCAGCACGCTCGGCATGTTGTTCATCACGGACGACAGGAGCGCGGCGGCGAAGCCCGTGCCGAGGGTGGCGGCCCAGGGCCCGAACTGGCCAAGCCGGACGAGTCCCCCGGCGAGCCAGTCGGTCAGGCCGGCGTTCCGCAGGCCGTAGACCACGAGGTACATGCCGAGGCTGAACAGCACGATCTGCCAGGGCGCCCCGGCCAGCACCCGGCGGACCGGGATGACCCGGCCCCGCAGGGCGAGGCCGAGGAGCAGGGCCGCGCCCGCGCCCGTGACGACCGAGACCGGCACCCCGAGGGGCGCGGTGAGCACGTAGGCGGCCAGCAGGGCCCCCAGCAGCGGGAACGCCGCCCGGAATACGGCCCCGTCGCGGATCGCCGCGCGGGGCTCCTCCAGGGTCCGCACCGCATAGGTCGCCGGCAGGTCGCGCCGGTAAAACAGCCACAGCACCGCCAGGGTCGCCGCCAGGGAGGCGAGGTTCACCGGCCCCATCACGGCGGCGTAGCGCGCGAAGCTCAACCCGAAGAGGTTGGCCGAGACGATGTTGACGAGGTTGGAGATCACGAGCGGCAGGGAGCCCGAATCCGCCACGAAGCCGCAGGCGACGATGAAGGCCATCGCGGCCTCGGGCCGGCACTCCAGCCGCAGCAGGATCGCCAGGACGATCGGGGTCAGCAGCAGAGCCGCCCCGTCATTGGCGAACAGGGCCGCGATCGCCGCCCCGAGCAGGATCACCAGCGGAAACAGCCGGCGGCCGCGCCCGCCGCCCCAGCGGGCCACGTGCAGGGCCGCCCAGTGGAAGAACCCGGCCTCGTCGAGGAGCAGCGAGATCAGGATCAGCGCCACGAAGGTGAGCGTGGCGTCCCAGACGATGTGCCAGACCACGGGCACGTCGGCGGGCTGGACCACCCCCGTGGCCAGCGCCACCCCGGCCCCGGCCAGGGCACTCCATCCGATCCCGATCCCCCTCGGCTGCCAGATGACGAACAGGAGGGTGACGAGAAAGATGGCAAGCGCGAGCATCGGGCGGGTTTCGTCTTCTCGGGGCGAGGGAGGCTCAGGGGCCGGTGACGCGGTGCCCGTGCGCGTCCACGACGGGCTCGCCATCTTCCTTGGCGAAGGCGCCCCGTTGAGCCGGCAGTAGGTCCAGCACCGCCTCGGACGGGCGGCACAGGCGCACGCCCCTGGGCGTGACCACCAGCGGCCGGTTGAGCAGGATCGGGTGCGCGGCGATCGCGTCGAGCAGCTGGGCATCCGTCAGCGACGGGTCGCCCAGGTTCAGCTCCGCGTAGGGCGTGCCCTTCTCGCGCAGCACGTCGCGGACCGTAAGGCCGGCGCGGTCGAGCAGGGACACCAGCAGCGCCCGCGCGGGCGGGGTCTTCAGGTACTCGATCACGTGCGGCTCGAGGCCGGCGTTCCGGATCATCGCCAGGGTGTTGCGGGACGTGCCGCAGGCCGGGTTGTGGTAGATCACGACGTCGAACGCCGGAGACTGGGTGGTTGCCTCGGCGATCGGGGACGGCTCAGTCATGGCTTCGGTCTCCGGCTCCGGCGGGGGAACAGCAGGCCGTCAGGGCCTCGACTGCCGGGGCGCAGACCTCCGGCCGCCCCTGGCAGCAATCGCGCATCAGGAATTCGATGAGGCCCGACAGGGCCGGATAGGCGGCGCTGTAGCGGATCGAGCGCCCGTCCCGGCGGGACTGGATCAGCCCGGCATGGGCGAGCTCCTTGGCGTGGAACGACAGGTTGGTGCCGGACACGCCCACCGACCCCGCCAGCACGCCGGCCGGCAGGCCCTCCGGCCCGGCGGTGACCAGGGCGCGCACGATGCGCAGGCGGTGCTCCTGGCCCAGGGCCGCGAAGGCCGCGACGGCTTGCCGTTCGTCGATCATCGATGCAATATCTCAACTCTTGTTGAAATGTATCGGAGTTCGACGCCGTGGACAAGCCGCCCCCGCCCTTCACCGATGGATTGCCGAACCTGAGCCCGGCGCATTTCAAGGTGCCGACGAGCCGGGACCTCGGCCTCGACGCGGGGTTCGCGCACCCGCCGCGCTTCCTCATCCTGTACGGTTCCCTGCGTCCGCGCTCGTTCAGCCGGTTCCTCGCCCACGAGGCCGCGCGGCTCCTGACCGCGATGGGCGGCGAGGTGCGGATCTTCGACGCCGACGGCCTGCCCCTGCCCGACGACGCGCCGGCCGAGCACCCGAAGGTGCAGGCGTTGCGGCAGCTCTCGATCTGGTCGGAGGGGCAGGTCTGGGTCTCGCCAGAGCGCCACGGCACCCTCACGGGGGTGATGAAGGCCCAGATCGACTGGCTGCCCTTGAGCGAGGGCAGCGTGCGCCCGACCCAGGGGCGCACCCTCGCGGTGATGCAGGTCTCCGGCGGGTCGCAGAGCTTCAACGCTGTCAACGCCCTGCGTGTGCTCGGCCGCTGGATGCGGATGATCACCATCCCGAACCAGTCCTCCGTGCCGATGGCCTACCAGGAGTTCGACGCGGACGGACGGATGCGGCCGGGACCGCTCTACGACCGGGTGGTGGACGTGTGCGAGGAGCTGATGCGGTTCACCCTGCTGACCCGGGAGCGGGCGGACCGGCTGGTCGACCGCTACAGCGAGCGCAAGGAGCGCGAACCCGAGCGGCTGAAGGCGGTCGCGGCCGAGATCGGCTTCACCCGGAAGGACGGGTAGGGGGTTCAGGCCTCGACCTTCGCCGTCGTTCCGGACTCGGCGGCCGCGCCGGGGTCCGATCCGGGGAGCGCGTAGGCCGCCGCGATGCGCGAGAATTCGGGCGTCCGCAGGTAGCCGTAGGACTTGTGGTGGTTCGGCTCGCCGTCCGGGCGACGGTAGGCGTTCGCCACCCGACGGTCCGTAAGGGCGATGCCGGTGGCGCTCGCAACGTAGTCCGCGCCGAGTTCCCCCATGATCGCCACCACGTCCTCGCCGTCCGCGAGGTTCGTCCAGGCCGAGACGTTGTCCGGCACGCGCAGGGCGCCGTGCTCGGCTTCGAACTTCAACTTCACCTTGGCGAGCCCCAGGGGGGCCGCGGCCGTGACGAGGTGGTCGATCCGTAGGCCGGGCTCCTCCCGCTCCAGCAGGCGCAGCACGTCGTAGGCGATCACCGCGCCCATGGAATGCGCGACGAGCAGGATGCGGTGGTCCCGGAACGCGCGCAGGCGCTCGGCCAGGCGGGCGCGGACCTGGCGGGCGAAGTCCTGCTCGGCATGGTAGTGCCAGAGGTCGTCGAAGCGGTATTCCAGGATGGCGTCGTCCACGAGGGTGACCCCGGTCGCCTCCTCGAGGGTGTCGATCCCCGCATAGACGGGGGCCAGCACGTCGTTGGCGGTCAGGCTCGGGGCCGACTCGCCCTCGGGGAGCGGGCCCGTGCCGGCCTCGGGGCGGTAGGGCTCGCGGTTGCCGTCCTCCGAGAGGGGGGCGTCGTAACGCAGGTCGGCCCAGTAGACGAACTCGAACCGGAACGCCGGGTCGGCGAGGCCGGCGTTGCGGGCCATGCCCTCGGCGATGGCCGCCTTCCACCAGCGTGTCTTCTCGTCCGCCGGCGGCTTGTTGGCCAGGCCGTGGATGCCGATGACGATGCCGCCGCGCTCCGGGGGGCCGGAGGATTCCCGTCGAAGGTCGCGCGCCGTTCCGTCCACCGCATCCCGCACGTCGCTGCGCCCGCACGGGGCCGATCCGTCACAGAACGCGGCACCCCTGGATTCGGATGCGTCGCCCGCGGTGGCGACGGAGCCGCAGGCCGGCATCGCGGCCCTGCGTGCCCGCGTCAGAGCACCCGAAGGTCGGCGGCGAAGCGGCGGCCGTTGCCGACGTAGTTTTCGGCCGTGCGGGCGAGCCTGGCGGCGGCCTCCGGGTCCAGGGTGCGGGCCACCCGGGCGGGTGCGCCCACGATCAGGCTGTTGTCGGGAAACGCCTTGCCCTCCGTCACCAGGGCGTTGGCGCCGATCAGACAATTGCGTCCGATCCGGGCGCCGTTGAGGATGGTGGCGCCCATGCCCACCAGGGTCCCGTCCCCGATGGTGCAGCCGTGCACGATGGCGCGGTGGCCGATCGTGACGTCCGCGCCGATCTCAAGGGGAAACCCGGGGTCGGCGTGCAGCACGGCCCCGTCCTGGACGTTGGTGCGCGCGCCGATCCGGACCGTGTCGTTGTCTCCCCGGATCACGGCCCCGAACCAGACCGAGACGTCGAGGCCGAGATGGACCTGCCCGATCACGTGCGCGCCGGGGGCGATCCAGAGGCGGGCGGCGTCGGCGATCTGCGGTTCGTGGGGCCCGAGGGCGTAGAGGGTCATGGCGCGTCCTTGCGGA
>NZ_JAIEOF010000393.1 GCF_019750675.1 Methylobacterium sp. | reverse complement strand
GCCACGGAAGCCAAGCCCGCAGCCACGGAAGCCAAGCCCGCGGCCACGGTTGCGAAGCCCGCGGCTTCGGACGCCAAACCGGCCGGGCGCAAGGACGCCGCCTCGCGCGGCGAGGGCAGGCCCGGCCGGCGTGAGGAGGGCCTGGGGAGCCCCGGTGTACCGCCCCTCGACACCGCCTGGGCGGCCTTCCGCAGCGCGGATGCCGGCCGGTTCACCCGGGCGACCCTGACCCTGCCGGGCGGGGCGGAGGGCGTCGTCCGCATCCGCTCCGAGAACCGGAACGGCTGGCGCGACGACACCCGGATCGAGGCGAGCACCGGGCGCGTCCTCGCGCACGAGGTCGGCGGGGAGCGCACCCTCGGCGTGCGCATCGCCGGCAACATGCTCGACGTGCACAGCGGCCGCATCTTCGGCGTGCTCGGGCCGCCGATCTTCCTCGTGGCCGCACTCCTCATGCCGCTCTTCCTGGTCACCGGGCTGCTGCTCTATATCGGGCGGCGCGCGGCCAGGGCCCGGCGGCGCGCGGCCACCGTCGCACCGGCCGGGGCCGCGACCCCCGCGCTCGGCCGGCGCGCTTGACCCTCCGGGCGGTTTTCGACAGGTTCCGCCGCCACAGTTCACGACCCCGACCGCTGCAACTCCCGAGATCCGATGCCGTCAGGCGACGAACCCGCCGTCCCGCCCGCCGCATCCCTGCCGGGCCCGAGTCTTCCCGCGCGCGCCCAACGCTTCACGATCTGCCGCGCGGACGAGCCGGTCCCGCCGGCCATCGCCGGGGCCATCGCGGCGATCGGGAATTTCGACGGGGTGCATCTCGGCCATCGTGCCCTGATCGCCGCCGTGCGCGAGACCGCGCGGGCAGCCGGCCGCCCGGCGGTGGTCCTCACCTTCGAGCCGCATCCGCGCGCCTACTTCGCGCCGCACCTCCCCATGTTCCGCCTCACCGACGCGCCCGCCAAGGAGATCGTGTTCGCCCATCTCGGCCTCGACGGGCTGATCGTGCGCCGCTTCGACGCCACCCTGGCGGGGACGGGGGCGCGCGACTTCGTCGAGGGGCTGCTGGTGCGGGACCTCGGCGTGGCCGGCGTCGTCATCGGCCACGACTTCCACTTCGGGCGGGGCCGTGAGGGCACGCCCGCCCTGCTCGCCGAACTCTGCGCGGAAGCCGGCCTGAGCTGCCGCATCATTCCCCCCGTCGCCCTGAGCGAGGGCGCCGCGCCGGTCTCGTCGAGCGCGATCCGGGCGGCCTTGGCCGAGGGCGCGGTGGCGCGGGCCAACGCGCTGCTCGGCTATCGCTGGTTCGTCTCCGGCGCGGTGCGCCACGGTGACAAGCGCGGGCGCACCCTCGGCTATCCCACCGCCAACGTCGCGCTCTCCGATTGCGGACTCGCGCACGGCATCTACGCGGTGCGGGTGCGCCTGCCCGACGGCGCCGTGAAGGACGGGGTGGCGAGCTACGGCCGGCGCCCGACCTTCGACGACGGCGCGCCCCTCCTCGAAGTCAACCTGTTCGATTTCGCCGGCGACCTCTATGGCCAGGAGATCGCGGTGGAGTTCCTCGGCTTCATCCGGGGCGAGGAGCGCTTCGACGGGGCCGAGGCCCTGATCGCCCGCATGCATCTCGACGCGGCCGAGGCCCGCCGGATCATCGCCGGGGACCCGGTGCCCTCAATGTTCGCGGCCTGATCCGGGACCTTGATGAGCCTGACCGATGGGTCGGACTTATCGAGACTTGGTTAGGAAGCGCGCCTACTCCGCGTCGTCCTCGGTCTCCGGCGTGCGGTTGGGCCAGGTCACGATCCGGTCGAGGAGTTCGTCGGCCGTGAACTCCTCCTCGTTGCCCGAGACCCGTCCGCGCACGGAGATGCCGGCCTCGTGCACGCTGGCGGCGCGGCCCGAGACGAGGGGGTGCCAGTCGTAGAGGTCCCGGCCGTCGCGGATCAGGCGGTAGGCGCAGGTCGGCGGCAGCCACGGGATCGTGCGCACGGCTTCCGGCGTCAGGCGCACGCAGTCGGGCACCCGCTTCTGGCGCCGGGGATAGTCGCGGCAGCGGCAGCCATGCCCGTCGAGCAGGGTGCAGCCCACGTCCGTGTGGTAGACCTCCGCCGTGTCCTCGTCCTCGAGCTTGAGGAGGCAGCAGCGGCCGCAGCCGTCGCACAGGCTCTCCCACTCGGCCGGCGACATCGCCTCGAGGTCCTTGGTGCGCCAGAACGGCTCGATGGCCGGGGTTTCGGTGGGGGCGGTTTCGGAAAAGGCCCGCGGCGTTTGGGAACGTGCGGCCGAGCGGTCCCGCATGGGGAACACCTTGGGCTGGAGGCGGCAAAGAAATCCGGGTGGTCCGCCCCTGTGCCGCAACGCGAGGGGCGGGGCAAGCGTTGCGGGCTCCGGGGTGCGTGAAAAGTCAAGGCGATCGCGCCACCCGCCCGCCCCAATCCGGCGTCAAGGTTAACGGCAGGTTATGGCCTGCGACGGCAGGCCACTTGGCCTACGACGGGCTTTCCCCGCAACGAAACCTCGCGGCGCGGCGCGGGGCTTGTTAGGATCGTCGGGCCCGCCCACGCGCCGGTGCCGGGTTGCTCAAGGACTGGAACACAGGTGCGCCTGCCCAAAGCGACCTCGCTGACGACCCGAATCAAGCACGCCGCCCTGGCCTTCGACGCCTGGGTGAACGCGAGCCTGTACGATGGCGGCCGCACGGCCGGGGAGACCTACGAGCGCTTCCAGGAGCGCATGAACGTCTTCGCGGTCCGCGGCTGGAAGCGGGTCGCCCTCGACCTGACCAGCGAGGGCGTGACGATCGGCACCGCCGGCGCCGTGCTGATGCTGGCCCTCGCCCAATCCGCCTTCAACCAGACCAGCGACAACTGGCTCAAGGCCCAGGACCTGGCCGTGACCTTCCTCGACCGCTACGGCACCGAGGTCGGCCGGCGCGGCATCAAGCACGACGATTCGCTCAAGCTCGACGATTTTCCCGACATCATGATCAAGGCCCTGGTCTCGACGGAGGACCGGCGCTTCTACGAGCACTGGGGCATCGATCCGATCGGCACGGCCCGCGCCCTCGTTTCGAATTCGCGCGGCGGCGGCAACACCCAGGGCGGCTCGTCGATCACCCAGCAGCTGGCCAAGAACCTGTTCCTCACGAACGAGCGCTCGCTCGAGCGAAAGATCAACGAGGCCTTCCTGGCGCTCTGGCTGGAGAGCCATCTCACCAAGAACGAGATCCTGAAGCTCTACCTCGACCGGGCCTACATGGGCGGCGGCACCTTCGGCGCCGTGGCGGCGGCGGACTATTATTTCGGCAAGCCGCTCAAGGACATCACCCTGGCCGAGGCCGCGATGCTGGCCGGCCTGTTCAAGGCGCCGACGAAGTACGCGCCCCACGTGAACCTGCCGGCGGCGCGCGCCCGCGCGGCCGACGTGCTGCACAACATGGTCGAGGCCGGCTTCGTCACGGAAGGGCAGATCCAGACGGCCCTGCGCAACCCGGCGACGCCCGTGACCCGCACCCGCGACATCACGGCGGATTATTACCTCGACTGGGCCTTCGGCGAGATCAAGCAGATGGCCGATGCGGGCCGCTTCCGCACCGACCGGGTGCTCACCGTCAAGACGCCCCTCGACCTCACCATCCAGCGCAAGGCCGACGAGGTGGTGCAGGGCACCCTGCGCCGCTTCGGCGACCAGTACGAGGTGGACGAGGCCGCGATGGTGATCCTCGATCCGGACGGGGCCCTGCGCGCCATGGTGGGCGGCGCCGATTACGGCGAGAGCCAGTTCAACCGCGCCACCGACGCGCTCCGCCAGCCCGGCTCCTCGTTCAAGCCCTACGTCTACGCGGCTGGCCTGGCCGCCGGCCTGTACCGGCCCGACACCCGCGTGGTCGACCGTCCGGTCTGCATCGGCAACTGGTGCCCGCAGAACTACGGGCGCTCCTTCTCGGGTGCCACGACCCTCACCGTCGCGGTGGCCAAATCCATCAACACCATCCCGATCCAGGTCTCGATCGCGCTGGGCAAGGCCATGGGCATCTCCCACGAGGCGCGGGCGGCGGCGGCGGGGCGCAAGAAGATCATCGAGACGGCGCACGCCATGGGCATCACCACCCAGCTCACCGATTCCGTCTCCCTGCCCATCGGCTCGGCCGAGGTGAACGTCATCGACCAGGCGGCCGGCTACGCGGTGTTCGCCAACGGCGGGCGGAAAGCCAAACCCTACGCGGCGATGGAGGTGAAGAATTCCTCGGGCGAGGTGATCTACCGCCACGCGGACGAGCCGATGCCGCAGGTTCTGTCGACCCAGGTGGTCGGCGACATGAACTTCATGCTCACCAAGGTGGTCGAGGAAGGCACCGGCAAGCGCGCGGCCCTGGACGGCATCAAGGTGGCGGGCAAGTCCGGCACCACGAACGCCTACCGCGACGCCTGGTTCGTCGGCTACACCGGCAACTTCGTCGGTGCCGTCTGGTTCGGCAACGACGACCACACCTCCACCAACAAGATGACCGGCGGCTCGCTGCCCGCCATGACCTGGCACGACGTGATGGAGGTGGCCCACCAGGGCATCGAGCTCAAACCCATGCCGGGGCTGAAGGACCCCGGGCGCGCGGTCGCCCAGTCGGGTCCGAGCGCGGCGCCCGTCAACGCGGCGGCGAGCGCGGCCGGCAAGCTCTCGCGGCGCTCGTTCGAGGTCATCGGCAGCTTGAACGGCCTGTTCCGGCAGGTCGAGAAGACCGCGGATAAGACCTCCGCCCTGCGTCCCGTGAGCGCGCCCGGCGACCTCGCCGAGGGGGCCCGCACGGTCGGCGGCCGCATCGGTATCCCGTAGCCGGCATGCGCATGACATTGGCCGATACGGTCGCGCGCCTGCGCCCGGCCCGACCCGCGTTCCCCGAGCCCCGTTCCGGATCGGGCGGCGCGGACGCCCCGCGCCCCGGGCCTGGCCGACGCGCGGCCGGCCTCCTGCGCAACGGGGTCCGGCGGGCCTCCACCGTCACGCTGGTGCTCTACGCCCTGGCGCTCGGCGCCGGACTCGGCCTCGTCACCGCCGATTACGCCACCCGGGGCGGCTATCCCTTCGGCGGCGTGCGCGTGGGTGCCTGGACCGCCTGGCCGCGGGTCGGCTCTCTCGGCGCGGACCCCTATGCCCGCGCGGTCAACGCCCGGCGCGGCGAGATTCCCCTGACCATCGGCGAGGGCATGCTGCTCACCGCCGACCAGGACGATGCCGGCCGGCCCCTCGACGCCGCCTGCACCTACGCGGTGGCGGGGGTGACGCCGCCGGCCCGGGCCTGGACCCTGACGGTGGCCGGGCGCGGCGCACGCGAGCCCGGACCGATACCCATGCGCGAGGGCTTCACCGCCACCGAGATCCTGCGCGAGACCGACGGACGCTTCGTGATCACCCTCTCGCCCGAGGTGCAGCCGGGGAACTGGCTGCCGATGCCCCGCCCGCGCGGGCCCGTGCGGCTGGCGCTTCGCCTCTACGACACCCCCGTGGCGGCGAGCGCGGGCAACCTCGACCGCTCGGCCGTGCCGGCGATCACCCGGGGAGCCTGCGCCGCATGAGCCCGCGCGGACGCTTTCTGCTGGCGACCCTGGCGGGCCTGGTGCTCGCCGGGCTGGTGCACGGGGTCGTGGTGCTGCTGATCCCGCGCCTGTCGGAGACGGACGCACTGTCGCGGGCCCGCTCCAGCGAGGCCCTGGACCACCCGATGCCGGTCAACACCGTCTCGGCCGGCGATGCGGCGGGCCAGA
>NZ_JAIEOF010000423.1 GCF_019750675.1 Methylobacterium sp. | reverse complement strand
TTCCGGCGGTCGATCTTGGGCCATTGCGGACAGGCTCCCGAGCAGCAGGGTCGACAGGACCGGCAGGATTGCGATGCGCATGTGGATCAGTCCCCTCACGAGGCTTTCGCCCGAGCCTACGGCATCACCGGCGGGTGATAGGTCAGGGTGAAGGCCAGCGCCCAGAGCATGAACAGCACCACCGGCAGGTGGATCAGAAGCTGGAGGAAGCTGAAGCCCACGATGTCGCGCGCCTTCAGGCCGAGGATGCCCAGCAGCGGCAGCATCCAGAATGGGTTGATCAGGTTCGGCAGGGCCTCGGCCGCATTGTAGACCATCACGGCCCAGCCGAGATGCACCTGAAGCTCGTTGGCCGCCTGCATCACGTAAGGGGCTTCGAGCAGCCACTTGCCGCCGCCCGAGGGCACGAAGAAGCCCAGCACCGCCGAGTAGACGCCCATCGAGATCGGGAAGCTGCCGGTGGTGTTCAGGCTGACGAAGGCGTGGGTGATCACCTCGGAGACCGAGATGCCGGCCGCGTTCTTCGGCCCCGTCAGCATCGCGCTGATGGCAGCGTAGAGGGGGAACTGGATCAGGATGCCGGCGGTGGCCGGCACGGCCTTGGAGACGGCCACCAGGAAGCGCTTGGGGCGCCAGTGCAGCAGCAGGCCGAGGGTGATGAAGAGAAGGTTGTAGGTGTTGAGGTTCGAGATCGCGGTGATCCAGGATTGGCGCGCGAACTCCTGGTAGATCCAAGCGCCGGCGATCACCACCAGCAGGACCGTGAGGATCGGAGAATGCTCCAGCCACTCGCCGGGCTGCTCGGGGCGGCCGAGATCGGGCTTCTCGCGCTCGACGCTCACGCCGAGGTCCTCGGCCGTCACCGCCGTGTTCGGGCGCGGCGCGGAGGCGTAGGCGATGATCACCGACATCACGAAGAGGACCAGGGCGATCAGCATCGACTGCCACAGGAAGATGGTTTCGCTGAAGGGGATCACGCCGGTGATCGGCAAGAGCGCCTTGGGCAGGCTCGCGGGGTTCGCCTGGAGCTGGGCGGCCGAGGAGCTGAGGCCCATGGCCCAGGTCGCCCCGAGGCCGAGATAGGCGGCGGCACCGGCGGCGCGGTAATCCATGCGGAGTTCCGTGCGGCGGGCGAGCGCGCGCGCCAGGAGGCCGCCGAAGATCAGGCTGAGGCCCCAGCTGAGGAACGAGGACAGCATGGTCGCGGCGGCGACGAAACCGACGGCGCCGCGCCCGGTCTTCGGAATGCTCGCCAGCCGGTCGATCAGCGCCTGCACCGGGGGCGCCGTCGCCACCACGTAGCCGCCTATGGTGACGAAGGCCATCTGCATGGTGAAGGGGATGAGGCTCCAGAAGCCGTCACCGAAACTCTTGGCGATGGCGGGCGCCGGTGCCCCGTTGGCCAAGGCACCCAGCGCCACGATGACCACCGCGATCGCCACGAAGATGAAAGCGTCGGGGAACCACTTCTCGGCCCAGGCGGTGAAACGGATGCCGGCTCGCGAGAGCGCACTCTCCGTCGCGGCCGGATCGGCGCGACGTTCCGGCTTCAATGTCGACATCGGGGGTCCTGGGAACGAGAAACGCGGCTTTTGGAGGCGGCATTCTCCGCAAATGCCGACTCCGCTCAAGACGCATTCGGGTCGATGCACAGCCTTGATGGAAACGGTCCGGCGCGAATGTCAGCGAAGCGCTTCAGGCTTCCTTGAGAGTTCTTCGGCCAGAGTGAACCGCATTCGCATGGAGATCTCGTTCGTGGCCGACATCTCGAAGTTCCGGGACCTCGATACGCGGATGGCCGAACGCCGGGGCGCGGGTACCGCCGCTCGTGATCTCGCCCGACCGAACCAGGTCGGCACCGACTTCGAGAATCCGTTCTCATCGCCGCTCGGCTGGCTCGGCGCCGTTCTCCTGAACATCATTCTGGTGCTGGCCATCGGCCTCGCCACCGTGCTCGTGCCGCCCGTGATGGCGTGCAGCGAGCAGAACGCACGGGGCTTCTATGCCGGCGACAGCTTCGGGGCTTGCGCCTCGCGCGCAATCACGGCCCGATTCCAGGATTTCGATGGCAGGATCCGCAAGATGATCCTGAATTCCGGAGAATGACACGCAGGGGCGACGGGGCCCGGGACGGTCGCTGCCGTCCTGGGTCCCGTCGTTCGTCGATCGCCCGTCGTCTCAGTTCAGGGTGACGCTCTCCGGACGGCGCTCGGTGCTGAGGCCCGACTTGCCGACCTTCAGGCCGAGGGGGCCGACCTCCACCGGCACCGCCTCACCGTCGTGGATCAGCCCGGACAGGAGCTGTTCCGCCAGCCGGTCCTGCACCGCCTTCTGGATCACCCGCTTCAGGGGACGCGCACCGTAGGCCGGATCGTAGCCCTTGTCGGCTAGCCAGTCGCGGGCCTCCGGCTCGACGTCGAGGGTGATCTTGCGCTCGTCGAGGAGCTTCTGCAGGCGCTTGAGCTGGATATCGACGATCGCCCCCATCTCCGATCGCTTGAGGCGGTGGAACAGGATGATCTCGTCGATCCGGTTCAGGAATTCCGGCCGGAAATGGCTGCGCACCACCCCCATCACCTCTTCGCGCACGACATCGGTGTCGTCGCCCTCGCTCTGATTGACGAGGTATTCCGAGCCGAGGTTCGAGGTCATGATCAGGAGCGTGTTGCGGAAATCCACCGTCCGCCCCTGTCCGTCGGTCAGCCGCCCGTCGTCGAGCACCTGCAGCAGGACGTTGAACACGTCCGGGTGCGCCTTCTCGACCTCGTCGAACAGCACGACCTGATAGGGCCGGCGCCGTACGGCTTCGGTCAAGGCGCCGCCTTCCTCGTAGCCGACATAGCCCGGGGGGGCGCCGATCAGCCGGGCCACGGAGTGCTTCTCCATGTATTCCGACATGTCGAGGCGGACCAGCGCCGTGTCGTCGTCGAACAGGAAGCCGGCGAGCGCCTTGGTCAACTCGGTCTTGCCGACGCCCGTCGGGCCCAGGAAGATGAACGACCCGATCGGCCGGTTCGGATCCTGAAGCCCGGCGCGAGCCCGGCGCACGGCGGTCGCCACCGCCTCCACCGCCTCGCGCTGCCCCACGACGCGCTCGCCCAGCACCTTCTCCATGGCCAGGAGCTTGTCGCGCTCGCCCTCCAGCATCTTGTCGACGGGCACGCCGGTCCAGCGCGAGACGACGCCCGCGATATGGGCCGGCGTCACCGCCTCCTCGACCATGCCGTCCGGGGACACCGCGCTCTCGCCGCGTGCCTCTATCTCGGCGAGCTGGCGCTCCAGCCCCGGGATCACGCCGTAGGCGAGTTCGCCCGCGCGCTGGTACTGACCCTGGCGCTGGGCCGCGGCCAGTTCGTTGCGGGCCTCGTCGAGCTTGCGCTTGAGGTCGGCGGCGGCGCCGAGCTTGTCCTTCTCGGCCTTCCAGCGCGAGGTGATCGCGGCCGATCGCTCTTCGAGGTCGGCGAGTTCCTTCTCCAACCGGACGAGACGGTCACGGGAGGCGGAATCCGTCTCCTTCTTCAGGGCCTCGCCCTCGATCTTCAGGCGCACGATCTCGCGGTCGAGGTTGTCGAGTTCCTCCGGCTTCGAATCGACCTGCATGCGCAGGCGCGATCCGGCCTCGTCCATCAGGTCGATCGCCTTGTCCGGCAGGAAGCGGTCGGTGATGTAGCGGTTCGACAGGGTCGCGGCCGCCACCAGCGCCGCATCCTGGATGCGCACGCCGTGGTGCTGCTCGTACTTCTCCTTGATCCCGCGCAGGATCGAGACCGTGTCCTCCACGGTGGGCTCGGACACGAAGACGGGCTGGAAGCGCCGGGCGAGGGCCGCGTCCTTCTCCACGTGCTTGCGATACTCGTCCAGCGTGGTCGCACCGACGCAGTGCAGTTCACCGCGCGCCAGCGCGGGCTTCAGGAGGTTCGAGGCGTCCATCGCCCCATCCGCCTTGCCGGCCCCGACCAGGGTGTGCATCTCGTCGATGAACAGGATGATGCCGCCCTCGGCCGCCGTGACTTCGGAGAGCACGCCCTTCAGCCGCTCCTCGAATTCTCCGCGGTATTTGGCACCGGCGATGAGCGCGCCCATGTCGAGGGCGAGCAGGCTCTTGTCGCGCAGGGATTCCGGCACGTCGCCGTCGACGATTCGAAGCGCGAGGCCCTCGACGATGGCGGTCTTGCCGACGCCGGGCTCGCCGATGAGGACGGGGTTGTTCTTGGTGCGCCGGGACAGGACCTGGATGGTGCGGCGAATCTCCTCGTCGCGGCCGATCACCGGGTCGAGCTTGCCCTCGCGCGCCGCTTCCGTGAGGTCGCGAGCGTACTTCTTGAGGGCGTCGTAGGCGTTCTCGGCCGTGGCGTTGTCCGCGGTGCGGCCCTTGCGGAGCGCATTGATGGCACCGTTGAGCGAGGCCGCGGTGACGCCCGCCGCCGCCAGTGCGCGGCCGGCCTCGGTGTCCTTCTCAACCGCGAGGGCGAGAAGCAGGCGCTCGACGGTGACGTAGCTGTCGCCGGCCTTCTCGGCCGCCTTCTCGGCGGTGTCGAACAGGCGCACGAGTTCGCGCGTCGCCTGTGGCTGGGACGCGTTGCCGGATACCTTCGGCTGCTTGGCGAGCCAGGCCTCGGTCTGCGCGAGGGCGACCCGCGACTGGCCGCCCGCCCGGTCGATCAACCCGGCGCAAAGGCCCTCGGGATCGTCGAGCAGCACCTTGAGGATATGGCCCGGCTGGAATTGCGGATGGCCCTCGCGCATCGCGATGCTCTGCGCCGCCTGGACGAAGCCGCGGGCGCGCTCGGTGTAGATTTCAAAATTCATCTCGTCCCACCTCCCCGAGTCGACTCGACCCGCCGCCCGCTCGTCGCGGCACGGCCGGTCGCCGAAACGTCGCCTCCACGACCGCTGTCGCTGGAGACCCCGGCGCCACCTGGCCGCCGGTCATCGGGATGTGGTGTTGCATATCGGCACCACAAGGCCTCCCGGCGCGCGGTTTGCCGTTCTGCGCTCAGACTTGCGCCGGGACGCAAATCAGGGCCACGCTGGGCGCATGAACCTTGCCGCCTCCCCCGCGCCCCTTCGCCTCGAAGCCCTCTACCGATACCCGGTCAAAGGGCTCTCGCCGGAACGCCTCGACAGGGTCGAGCTGACGGCGGGCGCCTACTTCCCGGGGGACCGGCTGTTCGCCGTGGAGAACGGCCCCTCCGGCTTCGATCCGGAGGCGCCGACCCACCAGCCCAAGATCAAGTTCCTGATGCTGATGCGCCACGAGGCCCTGGCCCAGCTCGACACGCGCTACGAGCCCGCCAGCGGCCTTCTCACGATCCGCCAGGGCGGCACGGTGGTGGCCGAGGGCGACCTCGCCACCCCGGAGGGCCGAGTCGCGATCGAGGCCTTCCTCGCCGGCTACCTGCCGGACGCCATGCGGGGACCGGCGCGTCTGCTGACCGCGCCGGAGGGCTACCGCTTCACGGATTCGCCGCGCGGCTTCGTCTCCCTCGTCAATCTGGCGAGCGTGGCGGCCCTGGAGGACATGACCGGCGCGGCCGTGGACCCGCTCCGCTTCCGGGCCAACCTCTACCTCTCGGGCCTCGCGCCCTGGGCCGAACTCGACCTCGTGGGGCGCACCCTCACGGCGCCGGGCGGTGTGCGCCTCCGCGTCCACAAGCGCACGGAGCGTTGCGCGGCCACCAACGTGGATCCTGCGACGGGCCAGCGCGACCT
>NZ_JAIEOF010000190.1 GCF_019750675.1 Methylobacterium sp. | reverse complement strand
GCTTAGCAGTTCGCGCCATCTGGTGAGGCGCCCTCGCAAATAGAGGGGTCATTGATCAGAAGGATCAAACCGAAATGTCTTCCGGCATTACCCTGACCGCCGCGACCCGCCAGAACCTGCTCTCGCTGCAGGGCACCGCGGACCTCCTGACCCAGACCCAGAACCGCCTCTCCACGGGCAAGAAGGTCAACTCGGCCCTCGACGATCCGACGAGCTTCTTCACCTCGCAGTCGCTGACCGGGCGCTCGGGTGATCTCGGTTCGCTCCTCAACGGCATCTCGAACGGCGTCCAGACGATCCAGGCCGCCAACCAGGGCATCACCTCGATTCAGAAGCTGGTCGACTCGGCCAAATCCACTGCCAACCAGGCCCTGGCCGATAAGAGCGCGACGACCAGCGGACTCGCGGCGACGGCTGCTACCGTGAGCGGCAGCAAGAGCTTCCAGGGACTCGCCGGCACCGCTGATGGCACGCAGGACTTCTCCAGCGTCGCCAAGGACGGCTCGCTCGATCTCTCGCTTGATGGCGGCAAGACCAAGACCACGATCCGCCTCGACTCGTCGACCCTGGCCAACAACAGCTCGGATCTGACCAAGGTCTCCGCATCGCAGCTGGTCACGGCGATTAACAGCCAGATCTCCAACAGCGCTGCCCTGAAGGGCAAGGTCACCGCATCCGTCGGCGGCGACGGACGCATCAACTTCGCCACGACCAGCTCGGGTGCGACCCAGCAGCTGTCCGTCAGCGGCTCGACGAGCTCGACCCTCGATATCGGCTTTGGCAAGGCGAGCTCCACGACCAACGCGAAGGTCGCGGCTGGAGCGGCCTTCGGTACGCCGACCTTCAGCGCGACGGCGGGCTCGTTCCTCAGCGTCGGTGACGGCAATGTCACGGCTTCGCTGGCGGTGAATTCGACCACCCTCAAGTCGGACGGTACCGCTGTCGGCGTCGCCCCGACCGCCGATGACGTCGTCGACGCCTACAATGTGCAGCTCAAGGCCGCCGGCTCGACGGTTTCGGCCTTCAACAATGCCGGTACCATCGAGTTCCGCGCACAGGATGTCGGTCCGACCGGTGTCGTGACCGTGAGCGTCGCCGCTCCGCCGTCGGGCAGCACCCAGGTCACGGCTGGTTTCGGCACGACGACGGGTGCGAGCACCGGTACCTTCACGGCTGGTACCGGCACGGCCGCCACCGGCCTGTCTTCGACGGGCTCCGATGCCACGGACGGCTCCGCCAAGGCGATCATCAACGGCTCCGTTGCCATTGCCGATGCCACCGGTGGACCGCCCGCGACCGCCGGCGGCATCGATCTCTCCGGCACCAAGAACGGGTCGTTCACGATCCAGCTCGGTTCCGGTCCGGCCAAGACGATCACGCTCGATGCGAGCAAGATCACGGCTGCTGGTGGTACGGCCGGCTTCGCCAGCAGAGACAGCATCGCGGCCGCGATCAACACGCAGATCGCTGCCGATACCGGCCTCGCTGGCAACGTGTCCGCCAGCTTCGACGCCAACAACAAGCTGGTCCTCAGCTCCACCAATGCCGGCTCGACCCAGAAGATCACCGTAACGGCCGCCCAGGGCACGACGGTTGCCAACAACGTCAATATCGGCCTTGGAACGCAGACCTCGACCGTGAACGGCACGTCCACCAACACCGCGGTCGCGCTCACCTCGACGGGCAAGGACAGCTCCGGCTCGACCAACTCGACCCGTACCACCCTGTCCAAGCAGTTCAACGAGATCCTGAACCAGATCACCCAGCAGGCCAAGGACTCGAGCTACAACGGCATCAACCTGCTTTACCGGAGCAGCGACGACGCCAGCGAAAACTCCCTGAAGGTGACCTTCAACGAGACCGGCACTTCCAGCCTCAGCATCGCGGGTGCCAAGCTCGACTCCGACGGCCTCGGCCTCACGGCCGTGACCGGCGGCTTCCAGACCGACGACGAGATCAACAAGACACTGACGGCGATCACCACCGCCACCAGCCAGCTTCGCGCCCAGTCCTCGACCTTCGGCTCGAACCTGTCGATCGTGCAGAACCGTCAGGACTTCTCGAAGAACCTGATCAACATCCTCGACACCGGTGCGGCCAACCTGACGAACGCGGACCTCAACGAGGAAGCCGCCAACTCGCAGGCCCTGTCGACCCGCCAGTCGATCGGCATCTCGGCCCTCTCGCTCGCCAACACGGCGCAGCAGGGCATCCTGCAGCTGCTCCGCTAAGCGGATCGGTCTTCGCGACGACAGGCGGCCGGGGGAAACCCCGGCCGTTTCGCGTTGGGGCGGCCCCTACAGGAACCCGCTTCCCGAGTGATCCTTGAAGGCGTTGGCGCGGCGGATGTAGCCCACCACCGTGCGGGGATCGCGGTGGCCCGACTGGTCCATGATCCGGGCCAGATCCGCGCCACGCTCGGCGGCCGTGGTGATGTACCCGGCCCGCAGGGAGTGGGCGGCGAAGGTCGCGGCGTCGAGGCCGGCGGCCCCGGTGTAGCGCTTGACGATGTCGGCCACGGCCTGGGTAGTGAGGCGCGGCGCACCGGCCCGCACGCGGCCCGCCCGCGAGACGGGGCGGAACACCGGCCCGTCCGTGATCCCCCCGGCCGCGAGCCAGTCCTTCACCAGGAGGACCGGCCGGATGAAGCGCCCGTGCGGGATGGCCTTCTCGAAGCCGCGGCCCTCCTGGTCCGTCTTCGAGCGCCGCACCCGGACCCGCAGGCCGTCCCGGTCCTCGCGCAGGTCGGCGACGTCGAGGGCGACCAGCTCCGAGCGGCGGAAGGCTCCCGCGAAGCCCAGACCGAGCAGGGCGCGGTCCCGCTTGCCGGTCATCGTGTCGGGAGTGCGCATCAGCATGGCGGCGAGCACCTCGACGGTGGCGGCGGCCTTCTGCACCGGCGCCGTGCCGATGGTGCGCCGGATGCCCTTCAGGGTCGCCCGCACGTCCGCGTCGTCGGTCGGGTCCGGCAGGCCGGCGAGCTTGTGCGCATAGCGGATCGCGGCGCAGCGCCGGCCGATGGTCGAGGCCGCCCGGCCCCTCTCCGCCTCGTGCGTCAGGAACCCGGCCACGGCCCGGGGGGAGGCCGGCAGGGCGGCGAACCCGTACCGGGCGCACCAGTCCTGGAACAGCACCGCGTCGCCGCGATAGGCCCGCAAGGTCGCCTCCGCCTTGCTCGCGCGCTGGTAGGCCCGAACGACCACGGCGAGTTCGGACGGGAGGTCGGTGCCGGGCCCGTGGAGGGGCTCGCCTCCTGCGGCCGGCGAAAAGATCGTCCCGGTGGTCACTCGATCTCCGTGCCGCGCGCGGGCTCCGGCCCAGAATGGCGCGGCGCGGCGCCGGGTGCAATCCGGTGGCGGGGGCGTCGCCCCCCTGGAAATCGACCCTGACGATTTCGAAGCCTTGCGTCGGACAAGGCCTGCGCCGGGTTCGAACCACGGCAGCCCATCGGTTTTGACAGAAAGACCGGATAAGAAACCGTCATGACACCGTCCCGTCCACCGGCCGAATACGCGCTGCACCTCGCACCCTTCGACCGCGAAGCGCGCCTCGGTGGTCCCGGAGATCCCGGACCGCGTGGCCAAGGCTTGCCGGAGGATCGGCGCCGGCGTCTTCCAGGGTCCGGCGATGCGCCCGACCGGCATCCGGGGATTGCGGAATGAGCGGCAGGCCAAAGCAGCTCGGCGACCTGCTGGGCGACCTCGACCCGAACCTCGCCAAAGCCTTCGAAGGCCTCGGCCGGGAGGTCCTGGCGGATGCCGAGCGCCAGCAGGCCGCGACGGAGCGGGCCGGGGCGGGCGCACAGAAGCGCCAGGAGGCCTCGGGAGGGGCCTCAGGAGGGCCGGCAGCCCAGATCCAGGCGCCGCCCCTCGAGACGGCGCCGAAGGTCGCCAGCGGCCAGTCCGGCGAACCTGAGAGCCCAAGCCAGGCCCTCACGCAGCAGATCGACCTGTTCATCGCCACCGGACGGGCCGCGGCGCCCAAGGACGAGCTGGCGACCATGGAACATCCCGTCTACGCGATCGAGGACGGCGACCAGCGCATCCTGACCTACGAGCACAACGGCGTGACCCTGGAGGTGACGCCCTCCGTGAAGGGCCGGGCGACCATCCACGACAAGGACATCGTCCTCACCTGCGTGTCCAAGGTGGTCGACGCCGTGAACCGCGGCGAACCGGTGTCCCGCACGGTCAGCATCAAGGCGCACGATGTCCTGACCTTCACCAACCGCAGCACGTCGGGGCGCGGCTACGACCTGCTGGAACAGGCCCTGGAGCGGCTCGTCGGCACCCGCATCAAGACCTCGATCGCGACGGGTAAGCCGGCCCGGCGCCGGACCAAGGGTTTTGGCCTGATCGATGCCTGGGAGACGATCACCCGGGGGCCGAACAACCGCCTCGAGGAGCTGCGCATCACGCTCAGCGCGTTCACCTTCGACGCCGCCATGGCGCTGGAGGTGCTGAGCATCGATCAGGACTACTTCAAGCTACGGAAGGCCACCGAGAAGCGGCTCTACGAGCTGGCCCGCAAGCACTGCGGCGACCAGGGCCGCTGGAAGGTCGGCCTTGATCTGCTGCAGAAGAAGGTCGGCAGCCGCCAGCCCCTGTTCAAGTTCCGGGCGACGGTGCGCGGCATCGGCGAGGCGGGGTCCCTGCCCGGCTACCATCTCGTGTTCCTGCACAGCGACGATTCCGTGGTCTTCTACGGCCGCAGCGAGGGCGGTCTCGCAGTCATGGAAAGCGATCTGGTGACGCTTCCCAAGCTCAAGCCGAAAGGCGCGCGCCGCAAATCCGTGCGTCGACCCGTCATGAAGGGCGATTGATTCGTCACTCCGCGGATAAATCACCGCAAAGCCTTGTCGTTGAACGACTTTATCGGAACGCACCTTGAACTGAGCAGTTCGTTCTTGACAGGGAAGCCGGTGTTTTGCAGCCGCACCCGACGCGGATTCGTCACTCTGCGGATAATCGACGCCTCCGAGACCCCAGGATTCGTCACTCCGCGGATGTTGGATTCGTCACTCTACGGATAAAGATTCGTCACTCCGCGGATAACGGACTTCGTCACTCCGCGGATAAACACCCCCAATTTCGCCAGACAAATCAGGGGTTTGCAAAACCCTAACAACGCGCGCGCGTCTTTAACTGTTTAACAGATCTTTTAACGTCCTCGCGGAGCGGCGGCAGAGCGGGGAAACACGCCGCCGCGAGGCCGAAGATCCGGGCGAGACGACGCTGCAGGCGTCGTTCAGGTCCCTCCCCTCCTCCCACTGACCGAAACATCCGCGCCCTCGAACACGAGCAGCCTCGGAGGCATCAAACTTTCGAGAAGAACGCTTATCGAGGGTTATAATTTTCTTTGAGGCGAAGCAGCAGCATGCATGCCACAGT
Organism: Methylobacterium sp.; assembly: GCF_019750675.1. Taxonomy (GTDB): domain Bacteria; phylum Pseudomonadota; class Alphaproteobacteria; order Rhizobiales; family Beijerinckiaceae; genus Methylobacterium. The sequence continues at coordinate 264 of NZ_JAIEOF010000190.1, read as the reverse complement.
TTGATAGTGGGCCTTGTTCGAAGTTTTGGCTGTCGGAATGGATGCTCGCTTAAAATAAGCACGATCTCCCCGCTGGTTCGGATACGCGAGGCCACATGCACGGCAACGACCGACGCACGAAGTCGAACAGGCCAAGCGAGTGGGTGATCGTATCGAACAGGCTGACGGGCATCCTCTTCGTGGAATTCGTGCCGGATGACCGAGACGAGGCTCCGCGCACGAAGTGGGAGCCGCGTGCCCCGTTCGCGACCTCCGTCTGCTCCA
>NZ_JAIEOF010000364.1 GCF_019750675.1 Methylobacterium sp. | reverse complement strand
GCATGACCCCTCCCCGCAGCGGGGAGGGGTGGTGGATCGGGCTATTTGGAGAAGACCTTGCGGACCGTGCCGGCGACGCCGGCCACGCCGATGACGGACAGCACGATGTACCGCTCCATCTCGTCGTAGGGCGGCGGCAGCTTCGCGACCCGCCAGTTGAACAGGAAGGTCGAGTCGAGGACGATCGCACCGAAGTGCAGCATGCAGAGCCCGAACGCCGTCGGGATCATCCAGGCCGTCCAGGGGGAGAGGTGCTGCTCGGCGCGCTCCTGCGCGATGATCTTGCGCTCCTCGACATAGGCGGCGAGCTGCGCCTGCCCGACCGAGACATCGCCCGCGACGTTGGCCTGGTTCACCAGCACCGTGTTGTCGGAGCGCTTGTTCAGGTAGGCGAGCAGCCCGTTGGCGAGGCCCGGCAGCCCGAGCAGCAGCTTGGCGAGGAAGGCCATCATGGGCGCGGATCTCCACCGACGTCCCGGCCACCCTGGCGAGCGCCGTCGCGGGCCGCGTCCCGGACGCTCTTCAGCACCGGCACCATGGCGAGGCGCACCAGCATCAGCACGGCGCCGATCTTCGCGCCGTAGCCCTCATAGCCGGCCGGCAGGACCTGGGCCCAATCGAAGCCGACGAGCGCGTTCAGCACGTCCGGGATCGAGAACAGGACCGCGAAGAGGATGAGCCGCGCGCCGGTCAGGCGCGCGTTGATGCGTGAGATCACGTTCATGGTCAGGCGGCCTTTCGCGAGAGGGCGGCGTGCACGCGCGACCAGAAGGGGAGCGGTGCCGGGGAGGGCGCAGAAGAAAGCCCGCCGATGGGGGCGGGCTGGACTACTTTTGATGGGGTTTTGATCGGCTGGGCCACCGGGGTGGCGGGCCCTTTGTCCGCCAAGGACTTAGCGGGCGCCGGGGGTGGACTAGAACTTGACCCGGTTTTGATCGCACCCGTCAGCGGCGCCATTGGATCGGGCACCTTCGCCGCCGACACGCCGGCCAGCCGGACCGAGGAGAGCAGCGCCACCCGGAACTGCGCCTGGTATCCGGCGATGAGCTTGTCGGAGTCCGTGCCGTTGATGATCCGCCGCGCCCCGATCGGGTCGGCCCGCCCGGGCGCGAAGTAGTCGGCGAGCTTCTTGCCCGTGAACCAGCCTTCGATCATCCCGTAGAACAGGATGGCGGCCGCCACGTCGGGGCGCATGGCCAGCGTCGGCGTTTTCACCAGATCCTCGGAGACCTTCAGGATACCGAGGGTGCGCAAGCGCTTCGTCGCTTTGGCGTAGTTCGCCTCCCAGGTCAGCTGCACGTAGCCCCGGCCCCAGAAGCCGGTTGGCCCGTACTTCCGGCCCTTGCCGCGCCCGAACTCCTCGATGGGCTGCATCGTGCGCGCCGTCTCGTGGAACGTGGTGGCGAGGCAGTAGGCCGCCGCGTCGATCGAGAGCGAAGCCGGGCAGGCGGTGAGGATCGCCGCCATACCGTCGACCTGGGGCTGGGTCAGGTGACCGGCAAAGGGGGAGCGGCGCACCGCATCGAAGAACGCGGCGCGATCGAGATCCAGGGGCATGGGAGCGTTCCCGCACAGGAGGTAGAGGCCGCACAGCGCGGCGAGGAAGGGCGGCACGTCAGCCGCGCGGGGCGGTGCACGCCCGGGTGCCGCAGGGCATCATCGCGACGCCCTCCGGGCATGAAAAAACCGCCCGGAGGCGGTTGCGGACGGACGGGGTGACGGGACGCCTACTTGCCCCAGGCGTACCAATTGAAGGTCGCCGTGCTCGGCCGGGGAACATCGGCGCCTTGCGTCAGGTCAGCCGGGTTCTTCGGACCGTGCAGGCGGGGACGAGCGATGAAGCTGAGCCGGTCCCCGACCTGGCAGGGGCAATCGGCGCTGTAGTTGTCCGAACCGCCTCCGAGCTCGATGCCGGCAACGACGCCGTCGCACGAGGTCGGGAACGGGATCGGGAAGGTGATCGCGGGGTCCACCGAGCCTGTCCGGGCGCCACGACCCCACATCTCGTAGATCCCGCGCGTGATACGGACCTGCGTCCCGGTGTAGAGATCGAACCCGATCTGCGTCGCACCGGTCAGCGGAGCGCCAATATTGCTGTCGAAGTTGCTCATCGAGAACACGTCGCAGCTCGACAGGTTGATGTTCCACTTGTCCGTGCCCTGGTAGGACACGCCGTCGAGCTCGACCGTCTTGCAGAGGATGATCTGCGCGAAGCCGTTGGGCAGCCCGTCATACTGCACGGGGTTGAGGTTGATCCGGTCGCCCCGGACGTTGGCCGCCGTGAAGTGGTCCAGCCCGGCAGCATAGATCATCATGTTGCCGGTGTCGGTTACGTCCAGTTCGAGGACGCGCACCGAGCCGGCCGCGCCCTTCGGCAGGAAGCCGCCGCCCGCGCGCGGGGTAGCGTGGTAGCTCACCGCGCCCTGGCCGGCACGCAGCGGATCGATCCCGCAGTTGATGTTGCTGCCGCGTGCGCGCACCCGGAGATCGAAGGCCGGGATGTATTCGACGCCGAAGAAACTACCCTGCGCGTGCAGATCGAGGCGGGTGTTGCGAGCATCCACCGTGATGTCTGCGTCGGCCGCCGAGGAGCGGACCGCCGCGCCGAGCGTGAACCCTGCGCGGACATCGACGATGTAGCCCTCCGCCGTCGAGCGGTTCACCACCACCCAGTCGCTCGTGATGCCGGTGGGAAGCGCACCGTCGACCGTGAGGGCGGCCCGGGTCGGGGGCGTCGCGGTGTTGTCGGCGCGGCTGGTGACGCGGAACTTGCCCCGGCTGGCGCGGGTGTCGTCGATCAACTCGATGAACTCGTCCACGACAGGGGCACCGTCCATCGGATTCGACAGGGCAATGGTCAGGCTGGTCGCCGAGTCGCGGGTCACCACGGGATCGCTCCAGCAGGCCACGTTCACGCAGTCGTCGCCGGTTCCCTCGATGAGGCCTCGCACCGTGCTGGGTCCGCAGCCCTTGAGGTGGATGCCGTCGACCGTGGTGGACAGAAGCGACCTGACGCCGAAGCGCTTGGGCCGCTTGACTGTCCCCTTCCAGGTCGTGGGGCTTGCCTGGCCGTACATCGCCATGCCGGCGCCGCCCGAGACCACGAACCCTTCGTCGACCAGGATACGTTCGTTGCCGATGGCATGCAGCACGTTGGCCCCATAGGTGCAGTGCTGGAGCGACACCAGCTGGCCTACGGCAGTCAGTCCGGTGTTCAGGATGTCCAGCGCGCCATCGTTGCCGCTGATATCGATCCGGTAGCGTAGGCTCGTGCCGCCGGAGACCTTGGTCATCGGCAAGCCGGACGCGGAACGGGAAGCCAGGAACGCGAGGGGCTTGCGATCGTCGCTCCACCGGGTGACGCACTTCACGGTCGACCAGGTCGGCGACCAGGCGAGCTCGACGTCGATGTAAGAGTTGGGCACGAAGCCGACGATCCGTCCCTGATTTACGGCCGGATTGAGCAGGTCGACCTGCCAGTTCCCGACGAAGCCACACGTACCGGTGTTGCGGACGAGCGTCATCAGGCCGAGGTAATCGGCCTCGCTCGTGCCAGGCAGCCAGATCCGGGTGTTGTTGCCGCGCAGCAGCAGGTTATCGCACCCCTGCATGTAGAGTAGGGCCTGATTGTACCGGATGGTGCCGCTGGCGGGACCGTTGCCGAGATAGACGTCGCCGGCCGGGAAATCGATGATGCTGATCGAGCGGTCCTCGTAGGCCTTCGCGATGGCCCGACTGATCGTCCGGGTGTTCTCGTCGCGCTGGTCGACGCTGGCGTCGGCGCCCGGCGTGCAGTTGCCGAACTTCCGCAGGTCCATGCTGCGGCCGAGCTGATCGATCACGGGGGCGGCGAACGTCCCGCCCTTCGGCACGATCAGCGTCTTCTCCGAGACGAGGCGCATGCCGCCGGGGGTCGAGCCATCCTGGAGGTGGAGATCCTTGGTGTCCGTGTTGAAGACCGGCTCCGCGGTCCCGCCCGTATAGAGGGCGACCTGAGCGGCATTGCCGCGCGTGAAACGAAGGGGCTGGCGCGACATCACAAGGCTCCGAAGTCGAAGTTGGCGGACCCATCGGAGGGCTGGTCCAGGCTGCCCATGTCGTAGGAGAGCGCGCCGACCAGCGACGCGAGGTAGGCCGCCTCGACGGCCGATGCGCTGGCCCGTCCGGCCTGCGTGGCCGCGACACCAGCCTGCTGGGCGGAGACGCCGGCCTGCTGTTCTGCGAGAGTGCGCGCCGCGTCGGCCGCCCGCGCCTGGGACTGCGCAAGCGCGACCTGCGCTTCGGCATTGGCCCGCTCCGCCGCAGCGGCATCGGCAGCGGCCTGGGCGTCGGCGGTGGACTGCGCCGGGCTGGCCTTGATCGGCAGTCCGGTCGACCAGTCTGCGAAGGCGCTCGAGCGCTTGAGGTAGAGGACCCAGGACGGACCCAGCGGCGTGTCCGCGATCGCCAGGAAGGTCTTCCCCTTCGGCTGGGCGTCGTACTGCGCGCGCTCTGCGAGGGTGCCGCTGAAATCGAAGGCGATGCCGGCGGCGGAAAGACCGGCCCCACCGCCGCCGACCATGCGCCAAGCCGGTAGCGAGCCAGGCACGGCTCCGGCGAAAGCGACGGTGTACAGGAGACCCTCCTGGATCGATCCCGGCGGGAGGAAGAGACCGTCCGCGCCGAGCCAGCGCTGCGGACCAGCCCCGTCGACGTTGAGGGTCGGCTCGCCGGTGTTGTCGCGATCCGCCCAGAACGAGAGCGACACACCAGGGGCGATCTTCGTCACCCCGGAGTTCGTGGTCACGACGTAGGCGTTGCCCGTTCCCGACGTAACCAGGGCGCCGCCCTGATCCAGCGCGAGCGCTGCGGTCTTGGCCATGACGCCGCGTACCAGCTCGGGGAGCGCCCGGGCCGAGGCACCGTCTTGAGCGCGGATAGTGGGGTCGGCCGTCGCGTTCGCGGCAGGCGTGGTGGACCAATCGGTGACGCTCAAGGGCGGCCTCCGGGCATGAAAAAGCCCGCGCGTGGCGGGCGGGACGGGCGAAGCAAGGGGAGCCGGTCAGACCTTGATGGCGAAGGTCACGACGAGGCCGGGCGGGATGTTCGAGTGGCCCTGGCCGCCGCCGGCCGGGCTGAGGTCCAGCGAATGGGTGTGGTCGCCCGCTGCGGTGATGCCGTGGGCGTGGTTGCCGTCCGACGGGATGGTGTGACCGTGCGATCCGCTGCCGTTGGTCGTGAACGCATGCTGGTGGGCCGGCGCGTTGCTCACCGTTATGCCGTGGGTGTGCGCGCCGTTTCCGTCCGTGATGCCGGTCGTGTTGGTGGCTCCGGCATCACCCGCGTTCAGGGCGTTGGTGCCGCCGGACCCACCGTTGGTCGCGTAGTTCTGCTGGCGGAGATACTGGACGCCGTGCGTGTGCGTGCCGGCGCTGTCCGCCGTGCCGGTGTGCGAGTGTGCCCCGCCGCCATCCGTCGTTCCGGTGTGGTTGTGGTCGCCACCGTTGCCGGTCGCACCACCGTGACTGTGCTGGCCCGCGCTGGTGGTGCCGCCGCCGTGGTCGTGGCCTCCAGCTGGTCCGGTCGTGCCGCCGGCATGGCTGTGCGAGGCGAGCTGCGCCTCCGTCAGTGCCACCGTCTCGGAGCCGCCGGTCGCACCGAGATTGCCGCCG
>NZ_JAIEOF010000374.1 GCF_019750675.1 Methylobacterium sp. | reverse complement strand
GTTCCTGCCGGTGCTGGAGCGGATCGCCGCCGCCCTGGAGCGTGCCGCGCCCGCCCCGCGTGCCCCCGTCGACCTGACCGCGGCGGATGCCTTCCTGTGGGGGCCGGAGCGCCGCCTGATCCCGGTGCCACGCGTCAACCGGGTGGCGATCGGCCTCCTCACCGGGATCGACCGGGCCCGCGACACCCTGGTGGAGAACACCCAGCGCTTCGCCGACGGCCTGCCGGCCAACAACGCGCTGCTCTGGGGGGCGCGCGGCATGGGCAAATCCTCGCTGGTCAAGGCGGCGCACGCCGAGATCAACGCCGCGCGGGCGCCGGGCACCCTCCCGTTGAAGCTCGTCGAGATCCACCGCGAGGACATCGAGGCGCTGCCCGACCTGATGGCGACCCTGCGGGGCGACGCCCATCGCTGGATCGTCTTCTGCGACGACCTCTCCTTCGACGGCGACGACACCTCGTACAAGTCCCTGAAAACGGCGCTGGACGGCGGCATCGAGGGACGGCCCGAGAACGTGCTGTTCTACGCCACCTCGAACCGGCGCCACCTCCTGGCCCGGGATATGGTGGAGAACGAGCGCTCCACGGCGATCAACCCGGGCGAGGCGGTGGAGGAGAAGGTCTCCCTCTCCGATCGCTTCGGCCTCTGGCTCGGCTTCCACAAGTGCAGCCAGGACGAGTATCTGGCGATGATCCGCGCCTACGTGGCCCGCCACGGCCTGCGGGCGGACCCCGACCGCGTCCGGGCCGAGGCGCTGGAATGGGCGACCACACGCGGCTCGCGCTCGGGCCGCACCGCGTTCCAGTTCATCCAGGACCTGGCCGGTCGCTTGGGGCAGCGGCTGGAGGGGTGACGGCGGGGTCCCGCGCCGTCGGTCTGGAGCGCGCCGAAATCAAAAAGGCAGGGAGCCCGCGCCCCCTGCCCCGGCGGCACGGCCTTCGAAACAGGCCGCGCCGAATCGTCCGAAAAAAGAAGATCAATCCTTGAGATCGGCCGGCACCTTGCCGCCGTTCTCCTCGAGCTTCTTGATGACCTGCTTGTGCAGCCAGACGTTCATCGTGGCCGAGTCCTCCTTGTCGCCGGTGTAGTGCAGCTCGTCGGCGAGCTGCTTGCGGGCGGTGAGGCTCGAATCGAGGTCGAGGAGCTTCATCAGGTCGACGATCGAGGTCCGCCAGTTCAGGGTCTGCGAATTCTTCGCCGCCATGCCGTTGAGCACCTCCTCGACGTCGACGGGGCCGCCGGCCGGGGCGCCGGTGCTGGTCGGGGTCGAGGCGGGGGCATCCGAGCCGCCGGCGGAGGGCTGAGCGTTCGCTTCCGACGGCTTGGCCTGCGCGTCGCCGCCGCCGAAGGGATGGAGGATCTTGCTGACGATGCTGCCGAGGAGGCTCATAACGAATATCCCTCAATCTCACGTCGGCGGCCGGTGCCGCGACGGGGTGACAACGGAGACGGTCCGGCCCTGTTCCCCGGGGCCGGCGGATCGTCGGGAGCCCCTTCGGCTCGCAGGCTCCCGCGCGGGACAGGGCGGCGACGGTGCGATTTGACATTCCCGGCCGCATCATCGACACCGCCGGCCTCGCGGCATCGACCGGCCTCATCGACCGGATTCTCGGGCCGCGTGCCGGTCCGGAGCCGCGTATGTCCCCCCTGACGGCCCATCCCCCCGCATGATCGCCCCCGCATGATCGACCGCGCCACCGTGCCCCACCCGGCTCGCGGCGACGCCTTCGCGTTCCCGGACACCCTCCTGTCCGCCGCCACCCGGAGCCATGCCTGGGCCTGCGCCCTCCTGGTGGCCCTCTGCCTCGTCTGCTTCCTGCCCGGCATCAGCTCGCTCCAGCCGATGGACCGGGACGAGCCGCGTTTCGCGCAGGCCTCCAAGCAGATGCTGGAGACCGGCGACCTCGTCGACATCCGCTTCCAGGCCGAGGCCCGGCACAAGAAGCCCGTGGGCATCTACTGGGCCCAGGCCGCCGTGGTCGGCGCCGCCGAGGCGCTTGGCGTGCCGAACGCCCGCACCACGATCGGCCTCTACCGCATCCCCTCCCTGCTGGGCGCCATCGGGGCGGTCCTCCTCACCTACTGGTCGGCCCTGGTCTTCCTGCCCCGGCGGGGGGCCTTCCTCGCCGCCGCCCTGTTCGGGGCCTGCGTCGTGCTCTCGGCCGAGGCGCGCCTGGCCAAGACCGACGCGCTGCTCTGCGCCTGCGCCGTGGCGACCTTCGGCGGCCTCGCCCGCGCCTGGCTCCGGCGCGACGCCGGTCCCGGGCGCCTCGACACCGTCACGGTGCTGGCCTTCTGGCTCGGCCTCGCCCTCGGCATCCTGATCAAGGGCCCGATGGTGCCGCTGTTCTGCGGCCTGCCGGCCCTGGTGCTCTCCGTCCGGTCGGGGTCCGGCCGCTGGCTCGGGGCCCTGCGGCCCGGCCTCGGCCTGCCGCTCACCCTGCTGATCGTGGCGCCCTGGTTCGCGGCCATCACCTGGAAGAGCGGCGGTGCCTTCTACGGGGAGGCGGTGGGCCACGACATGCTGAGCAAGGTCCAGGGCGGCTCGGAGAAGCATTTCGCCCCGCCCGGCGCCTACCTCGTGGCGTTCTTCGGCACCTTCTGGCCGGGGGCCGCCTTCGCGGCGCTCGCCGCGCCCTTCGCCTGGGGCCACCGGCGCGATCCGGCCATCGCCTTCCTCCTCGCCTGGATCGTGCCGACCTGGATCCTGTTCGAGATCGTGCCGACCAAGCTGCCGCACTACGTGCTGCCGCTGATGCCGGCCATCGCCATCCTCACCCTGCGGGCCCTCGCCGCCGGGGCCCTTCATCCCGAGCGCCGGGGCGCGCGGCTCACCGCCGGGCTCGTGGTGCTGATCCCGGTCGGCCTCACCCTCGGCCTCTCGGCCTTCGCCTTCGCCTACGACCGCACCCTGCCCTGGGCCGGCCTGCCCCTGCTGCTGGCTGCCAGCGCCGTGTCGGCCCTGGCCTGGCGCGCCTTCGCCCGCGGCCTGCCCGAGCGGGCGCTGACCCTCGGCATCCTGGCGGCGATGCTGCTCTCGCCCGCCGTGTTCGGCCTGACCCAGCCGGTCATCGCCGCCCTCAAGGTCTCGCCCCGCCTCGCGGCGATCCGCGATGCGCTGCCCTGCCCGCATCCGCGCGTGGCCAGCCTCGGCTACCGCGAGCCGAGCTTCGTCTTCCTGATCGGCACCGACCTCGCCATGCTCGGCACCGGCACGGAAGCCGTCGGTTTCCTCAAGGGCGAAGGCTGCCGCCTCGTCTACGTGGAGGGCCGGTTCGCGACCGCGTTCGAGGCCGCCGCCGGGGCCGCCGGGCTGGTGCCGAACCGGGTCGGCACGGTCTCGGGCTTCAACATCAACGGCGGCCGCCGGGTCGACCTCTCGGCCTACGCGGCGACGCCCTGACCTCGGATCCAGCACCCATGCGCCTCTCCGTGATCATCCCGGTGAAGAACGAGGCCGGCAACATCGCGAGCCTCGTCGCCGAACTCGAGACCGCCTGCGCCCCCCTGGCACCCTTCGAGGTGATCTACATCGACGACGGCTCCACCGACGGCACCGCCGAGGCGCTCGCGGCAGCCCGCGCCGGGCGGCCCTGGCTGCGGGTGCTCGCCCACGACCGCACCGCCGGCAAGGCCGCCGGCATCCGCAGCGGCATCGCGGTGGCCCGTGCGCCCGTCTGCGCCCTGATGGACGGCGACGGCCAGAACGACCCGGCCTTCCTGGCGCCCCTGCTCGAGGCCATCGAGGCGGGCGGGACGCGTACCGGCCTCGCGCAAGGGCAGCGCATCGGGCGCAAGGACGGGCGGCTCAAGAGCCTCCAGTCGCGCATCGCCAACGGGGTCCGGGTGCGCATCCTCAAGGACGCCACCCGCGACACCGGCTGCGGCTACAAGCTCGTGCGCCGGGACGTCTACCACACGCTCCCGTTCTTCGACGGCCAGCACCGCTTCATGCCGGCGCTGGTCGCCCGCGAGGGCTTCGGCGTGGTCCACCGGGACGTGGTCGACCGGCCGCGCTTCACCGGCACCTCGAAATACGGCCTGTTCGACCGGCTCTGGGTCGGGCTCCTGGATCTGGCCGGCGTGTGGTGGCTGATCCGGCGCAAGCGGGTGACGCCGCGGGTCACGGACGTGACGGGAGCCTGAGCCATGCTGATCCAGCTCGCCGAGGACGTGCGCGGCTACGTCTACGACGTCTTCGTCACCCGCTTCGATGCCTGGCTGGTTTTCGGCATCCTGGCGCAGGCGGTGTTCGGCGCCCGCTTCGTGGTGCAGTGGCTCGCCTCCGAGCGGGCGGGCCGGAGCGTGATGCCGCTGGCCTTCTGGTTCCTCTCGATCGCGGGCGGCCTGATGACCCTGGTCTACGGCCTCGTGCGGCGCGAGCCCGTGATCATCTTCGGGCAGGCGCTGTCGACCTTCATCTACCTGCGCAACGTCGCCCTGATCCTGCGCGAGCGCCGCGCCGCCCGGGCGGCCGCCCCGGCGCGATGACGCCGCTGCCGCCCTTCCACGACGATCTCGGCGCGGCTTTCGCCGAGGTCTGGCGGCTGCTGGCGGAAGGACCCGCCTTGCGCCGCAACGCCTTCCACATGCCCGCGCTCGCCACCGTCGACGCCCACGGCCACCCGCAGGTGCGCACCGTGGTGCTGCGCGCGGTCGACCCGGCCGCCGGCACGCTGCGCTTCCACTGCGACCGGCGCTCGGACAAGGCGGCCGAGATCGCGGCCTCCGGGGTCGCGGCCCTGCACGGCTACGATTCCGCGACGAAGATCCAGATCCGCGCCTCCGGCCCGGCGACGCTCCACACCGACGACGCCCTGGCGGAAACCGCCTGGGCCGGCTCGATGGCGATGAGCCGGGTCTGCTACGGCGCCGACCCCGCCCCCGGCGCGCGCTTATCCGCCGGCGACGCCTACACCTTGCCCGATGCCGAGACCGCGCTGACCCTCGGGCGGCCGAACTTCTGCGCCGTGGTGGTGGCGGTGGCCCGCCTCGAATTCCTCTACCTAGACCGGCGCGGCCACCGCCGGGCCGCCTGGGAGCGGGCCGACGGCTGGCGCGGAGCTTGGCTGGCGCCGTGAGATCGGGCCACGTCCGAGCGGCCCCGCCGCCGGTTCGGCGCGGGGGATGGCCAGGAAACGAAACGGGAGACGCGGGACGCCGCGAGACCACGTTCGATGAATGGTATGCCGGTCCCCCGGCGTCCCTCGGCCCGGCCCCTCGCGGGACCGATCCTTTTCGTCACGGCGTCTTCTCGGCACTGGCGACCCGGCTGGTGGCAGCCCCCCTCCGTGACCCGACGCCCGTGCGGGCGGCGCAGTCCGGCGGCCGTCTGATCAGAGCGCGATGCTCCGAGCCCGCCTCGTAGTGGGCGGACCGTCCGCTGTCTCGGTGCGTCCCAGGGTCCCGGGCCCAGCCTTGCAGCCTGCCCGTCCGAGACGCCTTGCGTCGCCGATGCGGCCCGGGGCGATGGCGAAACCGGGCCATCGACGCGGGGCGCCGTCTCCTCCCCCCGAGCCCCCCGACCCGGTCCGCCGGAGGGCCTCCCGTGTGG
>NZ_JAIEOF010000348.1 GCF_019750675.1 Methylobacterium sp. | reverse complement strand
ACCGCCATGATCGGCGCCGAGGCCATCCGGCGCATCCTGCAGGAACTCGACCTCGACGGCATCGCCAACGCGCTGCGTGAAGAGATCGCCACCACGACCTCCGAGCTGAAGCCCAAGAAGCTCCTCAAGCGCCTGAAGATCATCGAGGCCTTCCAGATGTCGGGCAACAAGCCCGAGTGGATGATCCTCACCGTGGTTCCGGTCATCCCGCCGGACCTGCGCCCGCTCGTTCCGCTGGACGGCGGCCGTTTCGCCACGTCCGATCTGAACGACCTCTACCGCCGCGTCATCAATCGCAACAACCGCCTGAAGCGGCTGATCGAGCTGCGCGCGCCGGACATCATCATCCGCAACGAGAAGCGCATGCTTCAGGAGGCGGTGGACGCGCTGTTCGACAACGGCCGCCGCGGCCGCGTCATCACGGGCGCCAACAAGCGCCCGCTGAAGTCGCTCGCCGACATGCTGAAGGGCAAGCAGGGCCGCTTCCGCCAGAACCTGCTCGGCAAGCGCGTCGACTATTCCGGCCGCTCGGTCATTGTGGTGGGTCCGGAGCTGAAGCTGCACCAGTGCGGGCTGCCCAAGAAGATGGCGCTCGAACTGTTCAAGCCGTTCATCTACGCGCGCCTCGACGCCAAGGGTTTCTCGGCCACCGTGAAGCAGGCCAAGAAGCTCGTCGAGAAGGAGAAGCCCGAGGTCTGGGACATCCTGGACGAGGTCATCCGTGAGCATCCCGTCATGCTCAACCGCGCGCCGACGCTGCACCGCCTCGGCATCCAGGCCTTCGAGCCCAAGTTGATCGAGGGCAAGGCGATCCAGCTGCACCCGCTGGTCTGCACCGCGTTCAACGCCGACTTCGACGGCGACCAGATGGCCGTGCACGTCCCCCTGAGCCTCGAGGCTCAGCTGGAGGCGCGCGTCCTGATGATGTCGACCAACAACATCCTGCACCCGGCCAACGGTCACCCGATCATCGTGCCGAGCCAGGACATCGTGCTCGGCCTCTACTACCTGTCGATCGTGGCGGAAGGAGCCATCGGCGCCTTCGACCCGACCAACAAGCAGAACCCGATGCAGGGCGTGTTCGGCAACATCGGCGAGCTCGAGCACGCGCTGGCGGCCCAGACCGTCAAGCTGCACACGAAGATCCGCTGGCGCTGGAACGGCATCGGGCCGGACGGCGAGCCGCTGACCAAGACCTACGACACCACGCCGGGCCGGGTGATCCTGTCCACGGCCCTGCCGCAGCACGCCAAGGTGCCCTTCGACGTCGTCAACAAGCTGATGACCAAGAAGGAGATCTCGGCGATGATCGACACCGTCTACCGCCACTGCGGTCAGAAGGAGTCGGTGATCTTCTGCGATCGCATCATGGCGCTCGGCTTCAACCACGCGTTCAAGGCCGGCATCTCGTTCGGCAAGGACGACATGGTGGTCCCGGCCAACAAGTGGTCGATCGTCGGTTCGACCCGCGACCTCGTCAAGGAGTTCGAGCAGCAGTTCAACGACGGCCTGATCACCCAGGGTGAGAAGTACAACAAAGTCGTCGATGCCTGGGGCAAGTGCTCGGCCCGCCTCGCGGACGAGATGATGGCCGCGATTTCCGCCGTCCAGAAGGACGAGAACGGGACCGACAAGCAGGTCAACTCGGTCTACATGATGGCGAATTCCGGCGCCCGCGGCTCCCGCGAGCAGATGCGCCAGCTCGCCGCCATGCGCGGCCTGATGTCCAAGCCCTCGGGCGAGATCATCGAGACACCGATCATCTCGAACTTCAAGGAAGGCCTCGACGTTCTCGAGTACTTCAACTCCACCCACGGCGCCCGTAAGGGCCTCGCGGATACGGCGCTGAAGACCGCGAACTCGGGTTACCTGACCCGTCGTCTCGTGGACGTGGCGCAGGACGCCGTCATCCGCGAGACCGATTGTGGCACCACCAACGGCATCCGCATGCGCGCCATCGTGGATGCGGGCCAGGTCGTCGCCCCGCTCGCCATCCGCATCCTCGGCCGCGCCACGGCCGAGGACCTGGTGGCCCTCGACGGCACCGTGATCGTCAAGACCAACGAGACGATCGAGGAGAAGCACCTGCCCGCCATCCAGGCGGCCGGCATCCAGGAGGTCAAGATCCGCTCGGTGCTCGTCTGCGCCACCAAGAGCGGCGTCTGCGCCACCTGCTACGGGCGCGATCTCGCCCGTGGAACGCCCGTCAACATGGGCGAAGCGGTCGGCGTCATCGCGGCGCAGTCCATCGGCGAGCCGGGCACCCAGCTCACCATGCGTACCTTCCACATCGGCGGCGCCGCCCAGATCTCCGACTCGTCCTTCATCGAGTCGAGCTTCGAGGGCACGATCAAGATCCGCAACCGGGCCCTCGCCCGGAACTCGGACGGCGATCTCATCGCCACCGGCCGCAACGTCTCCATCGTCATCGTCGGCTCGGACGGGACGGAACGCGCCAACCACCGCCTGCAATACGGCGCGAAGCTGCGGGTGGACGAGGGCGACACGGTCAAGCGCGGCCAGCGCATCGCCGAGTGGGACCCCTACACCCGCCCGATCATCACCGAGACGGACGGCATCGTTCAGTACGAGGACCTCATCGACGGCCAGTCGATCACCGAGACCACCGACGAGTCGACCGGCATCGCCAAGCGCGTCGTCATCGACTGGCGCGGCACCGCCCGCACCGCCGACCTCAAGCCGGCGATGCTGGTGACCGATGCCGACGGCAAGCCCATGAAGCTGCCGCGCGGCTCGGACGCCCGCTACTTCCTGCCCGTCGACGCCATCATCGGCTACGACCCGGGCGGCAAGGTGAAGGCCGGTGACATCCTCGCCCGCGTCTCGGCGGATTCGGCCAAGACCCGCGACATCACCGGCGGTCTGCCGCGAGTGGCGGAGCTGTTCGAGGCCCGGCGCCCGAAGGACGCGGCCATCATCGCGGAGAAGTCGGGCACGATTCAGTTCGGGCGCGACTACAAGAACAAGCGTCGCCTGACACTGACGCCGCATGACGGTTCGGAGGCGGTCGAGTACCTGATCCCGAAGGGCAAGCACATCCACCTTCAGGACGGGGACGTGGTCGAGCTCGGCGACTACATCGTCGACGGCAACCCGGCGCCGCACGACATCCTGGCGATCAAGGGCGTGGAGGAACTCGCGGCCTACCTCGTCAACGAGATCCAGGAGGTCTACCGACTCCAGGGCGTGTCGATCAACGATAAGCACATCGAGGTCATCGTCCGGCAGATGCTGCAGAAGGTCGAGATCACCGACGGCGGTGATTCCGACATTCTGACGGGCGATCAGATCGACCGGACGGAGCTCGCGGAAGTGAACGAGAAGCTGCTCGCCGAGGGCAAGAAGCCCGTCGTCGGCGTGCCGGTGCTCCTCGGCATCACCAAGGCGAGCCTGCAGACGAAGTCGTTCATCTCGGCGGCCTCGTTCCAGGAGACCACCCGCGTCCTCACGGAAGCGGCGGTGAACGGCAAGATCGACTACCTCGAGGGCCTCAAGGAAAACGTCATCGTCGGTTCGCTCATCCCGGCCGGCACCGGCTCCATGGCGGCCGAGATCCGTGCCGTGGCTCGCCGTCGCGACAACCTGATCCTCCAACAGAAGGCCGCCGAGAGCGGGGCGCAGCCCCTCTCCGAGCTGCCGCCCGCCGCCGAGTAAGCGGGCAAGGGCTCGAAACGACCGAGGGGGGGCGGCTCGCAAGAGCCGCCCTTTCGCGTTGAAGAGCTATTCCAGGGCACCGGGAAGCCTCGAAGGACGGTGCCCGTCCAAGCTTGACCATGGACGCGCCCGCCCTCAAGAATTTCCCGTCCTGATTGTGTCGGCCTGCGACGCGACGGATCGCGGAGAAACGACGATGCGGGGTAGGGTACTCTCGATGCCGGGTCCGACTGGGCCGGGCATCATCTCGGGTCACGACGGGCAGCGCTATCGCTTCGCCCTGAGCGACCTGCGTAATGCACCTCCGGCGGCGGGCGACGAGGTCGACTTCGAGATCAGCGCCGGCGAAGCGAAGGAGATCTACACGCTCGCCGCGAGCACGCCGCTCAGGGCCCTCGCGGCGAAGCGGGATTGGACCCAGTTCTACCTGAGCCCGAGCGGCCGGATTTCCCGAAGGGAGTATTGGCTCTACGGGTTTCTGGTCACGTCCTGCGTCGGGCTCCTCACCGGATGGATCCCAATCCTCGGCGTAATCGTCTCACTCGTCCTTTCTTGGTCGGGTATCGTCCTCGGCATCAAGCGGTTCCACGATATCGGACGTTCGGGCTGGTGGTCGCTGATCGCGATTCCGCCCATGCTGCTGACTATCTTTTCCACCGTGACCAACCCGAACCATGCGACGCTGACGTTGCTGCTCGGCTTGATAACCATGGCCGCGATGCTGTGGGTGTTCTTCGGTGTCCTCGTCCGTCGCGGAAACGAGGGTCCGAACCAGTTCGGGCCGGACCCGATGCACCCGGGAATCGACTAGCGACCCGATCAGCAACGGTGGATGGACCGATTGGGCGAAGCCCCCTCGCGTCCCACCCCGGCTCGCGGGTCATGGAAACCGCCATCCCGCCGCTCCGCCTTCATGAACTTGTAACGGAACGGGTTGACGCGGGCCGAATCCACCTCTATCAGGCCCTCATTGAACGGCTGGCCGTAGGCAGCAAACGATCGTGAGGCCCAGAGCCTCGATCCAGGCTTCCTAAACGCATCCGACTTCAACAGACGAACACGTGTCAGTCCGGCATGATCGCTTGCTTCGATGCAGGTGATCCTCTGCTTGCAACGGCGCGCCAAAGGCTGACATCAGCCTGGGGCGCGGCTTTGCGTTTCGTCGCACAGCTTTGTGCGATGCCGGGGCCGACCACAACGAGATTTGGATTTCGACGGTCACCGACGGTGACGCGTTTCGAGAGGATTGGCATGCCGACGATCAACCAGCTGATCGCTCAGCCGCGCAAGGCGCAGAAGAGCCGCAACAAGGTGCCGGCGCTCGACGCCTGCCCGCAGAAGCGTGGCGTCTGCACCCGCGTCTACACGACGACCCCGAAGAAGCCGAACTCCGCGCTCCGCAAGGTCGCGAAGGTTCGTCTCACCAACGGCTTCGAGGTCATCGGTTACATCCCGGGTGAGGGTCACAACCTTCAGGAGCACTCCGTGGTGATGATCCGGGGCGGCCGCGTGAAGGACTTGCCGGGTGTTCGTTACCACATCCTGCGCGGCGTCCTCGACACGCAGGGCGTGAAGGGCCGCAAGCAGCGCCGTTCGAAGTACGGCGCCAAGCGCCCGAAGTAAGACCGAAATTCGCGCACCCTGTAAGGATGTCGCCGGCCCCGCGTGAGGCTCAAGGCGGCCTGCGCAGGGTGGTTTCAAGACCCAAGTTTAGACGGAGCGAGCGATGTCCCGCCGCCATTCTGCCGAAAAGCGTGAGATCATCCCGGACCCGAAGTACGGGGACATCGTGCTGACCAAGTTCATGAATTCCATCATGTACGAGGGCAAGAAGTCCACCGCCGAGCGCATCGTGTACGGCGCCTTCGA
>NZ_JAIEOF010000119.1 GCF_019750675.1 Methylobacterium sp. | reverse complement strand
CCGACGGCTCCCCCGGTCCGAGCGGGGAGGGCGGGTTCCCGGCCGAGGCCGGGCGCTACCACCTCTACGTCTCGCTCGCCTGCCCCTGGGCCCACCGCACCCTGATCGTGCGGGCCCTCAAGGGCTTGGAGGAGGCGATCTCGGTCTCGGTGGTCGATCCGCATATGGGGGCGGAGGGCTGGGTGTTCGGCGATTCGCCCGGCGCCACGCCCGACACGGTCAACGGCGCCACCCGCCTGTACGAGGTCTACCTGAAGAACGATCCCGGCTTCACCGGCCGCGTCACCGTGCCGGTGCTGTGGGACAAGCGGCGCGGCGTCATCGTGTCGAACGAGTCGGCCGAGATCGTCCGCATGCTGAACGGGGCCTTCGGGACCGGGGAACCCGACCTCTACCCGGCAGACCTCGCCGGCGAGATCGACGCGGTCAACGCCCGGGTCTACGACGCCGTGAACAACGGGGTCTACAAGGCGGGCTTCGCCACCGGGCAGGAGGCCTACGCGGAGGCCTTCACCGCGTTGTTCGCCGAACTCGACGCCCTGGAGGCCCGCCTCGACGCGGCGCGCTACCTCTGCGGCGACCGGCTGACGGAAGCTGACATCCGCCTGTTCACCACCCTGGTGCGGTTCGACGCGGTCTATGTCGGGCATTTCAAGTGCAACCGGCAGCGCATCGCCGATTATCCCAACCTGTCGAATTACCTGCGCGACCTCTACGCCCTGCCGGGGGTCGCCGGGACGGTGAACCTCACCCACATCAAGCGGCACTATTACGAGAGCCACCCGACCATCAACCCGACCGGCATCGTGCCGCTTGGGCCCGCCCTCGACTTCGCGGCGCCGAACGACCGCGCAGCCCGCTTTCCGGCCTGAGCCGGGAGGGGGCCCCTCGACAGATCGGTGCCCAGCCTTACATCGGAACCATGACGCTGCTCCCGACTGCCCGCCTTCTCCTCCTCGCGACCCTGCCTGTGCTCGCGGCCACATCCGTATCGGCCCAGACCGCCGTGAAGCTGGAGGGCCGCTGCGAGAAGCTCGTGATCGCCGGCAAGGACGTGACCGCCTCCTGCAAGAACACCCTGATGAACACGGTCTCGCGCAACCGCACGAGCTTCGACTTCGCCGCCGAGGGGCGCGCCCTGAGCTTCAGCGGCAACGGCGCCCAGCAGGAGCGCACCGAGGAGACCGATCCGCTCCAGCCCATCAACCTCGTGATCCCGAGCGAGACCACGAAGGACGGCGTGGTCCAGGGGCCCCTGGTCGCCGTCGGCGCCTGCGCCTTCAGCACGCCGGAGCCGGGCAAGACCGCGATCACCTGCGAGGCGAACGCCGCCAAGGGAACCTACCAGGGCACCTTCGTGACCGATGCCAAAACGCCCGATCCCAAGATGCCCGATCTCAAGATGCCCGACACCAAGATGCCCGCCCCCAAGACGCCGGGCACCGAGGCCGGTGGGACCGCACCGGCCCGCTAGGGCCCTCGCGCATCGACGGCGTCGGCCGCCCGAGGGCAGGACGCGCGGGAGATCGAGGCGATTGCGTGTGGACGTCCGCTCTGGTCCGAGCGCGCGGAGTTCCCATCTCTTGACGCAGGACGGGACGGACGGACAGACCGGACTCTCCCACGGATCCAAACGAAGGCCTTGAGGACGTTATGCTGAACGATGCGCCGATGCCGGGCGGGACCATCAAGGACGTGACCACGGCGAGCTTCCGCCAGGACGTCATCGCCGAGTCGATGCAGCAGCCCGTGCTCGTCGATTTCTGGGCGCCCTGGTGCGGCCCGTGCAAGCAACTCGCCCCCGTTCTGGAGAAGGTGGTCGCGGGCAGCGCCGGTCAGGTGAAGCTCGTCAAGATGAACATCGACGAGCATCCCTCCATCGCCGGTCAGCTCGGCATCCAGTCGATCCCGGCCGTGATCGCCTTCGACAAGGGCCAGCCGGTGGACGGCTTCATGGGCGCGGTGCCCGAGGCGCAGATCAAGGAATTCATCACGCGCCTCGCCGGTCCCGCCGGCCCGACGCCGATCGAGGCGGCCATGTCCGAGGCCGAGGCGCTCCTCGGGACAGGCGACGTCGCGCAAGCCGCGCAGCTCTACGCCGCCGTTCTCTCCGAGGAGCCCGAGAACGTCGACGCGATCGCGGCGCTCGCCAAGATCCAGCTCGACCTCGGGGACATCGAGAACGCCAAGCAGCTCGTGGCCATGGCCCCCGCCGACAAGGCCGCCCATGCCGGACTCGCCAGCGTGCGCGCGGCGATCGAGCTCGCGGAGCAGGCGGCGGCGCTCGGCGACCTCGGTGCCTTCCAGACCCGGATCGACGCCGATCCGAACGACTTCCAGGCCCGCTTCGACCTCGCGCTCGGCCTCAACGGCCGCAACATGCGCGACGAGGCGGTGGACCAGCTGATCGAGATCGAGCGCCGGGACAGGACCTGGAACGAGGGCGCGGCGCGCAAGCAGCTCCTCACCTTCTTCGAGGCCTGGGGCCTGATGGACAAGGCCTCGATCCGCGGGCGGCGACGCCTGTCCACCCTGGTCTTTGCGTGAGGCCGCGAACGAACCGCAGGGGAACACGATGAGCACGCATGCGGGCTACAAGGGACCGGCCGATTGCCCCGGAGTGATTCCGGTGTTCCCGTTGCCCGGTGCGCTGCTCCTGCCGCGCGGACAGATGCCGTTGAACATCTTCGAGCCGCGCTACCTCGCCATGATCGACGACGCCCTGCGGAGCGACCGGATCATCGGCATGATCCAGCCGGACGTGGAGGCAGGCTCGTCGCCGATGACGCCGAAGCTGTTCCGCGTCGGCTGCGCCGGGCGCATCACCCAGTTCGCCGAGACCGGCGATGGGCGCTACCTCATTTCCCTCACCGGCATCGCTCGGTTCCGGGTGGAGAGCGAACTCGCCACCACCACCCGCTACCGCCGCTGCCAGGTTTCCTACGACGACTTCGCCACCGATTTCGAGGCGCGGGCCGGTGAGGAGGCGGTGGACCGGGAGGGCGTGCTGAAGGCGCTGCGCGACTTCGTCGAGGTCAACGACCTCAAGGTCGACTGGGCCGGCATCGAGGAGGCGCCCAACGAGGCGCTGGTGAACGCGCTGTGCATGATGAGCCCGTTCGGCGCCCGCGAGAAGCAGGCCATGCTGGAGGCTCCCGATCTCAAGACGCGGGCCGAGGTCTTGATCGCGGTGACCGAAATGGAGTTGGTGCGCGGGTCGGGCTCCGAGCCGACGCTGCAGTAGTTTCTCGATACGGAAGGACACCCCCATGGCCGATGACACCCCGAGCCCCGTCGAGGCCACCCGCGTCGACCCCAAGCTCCTCGAGCTCCTCGTCTGTCCGCTGACGAAGGACACCCTCGAGTACGACGCCGCCCGGCAGGAGCTGGTGAGCCGCTCCGCCCGCCTCGCCTACCCGATCCGGGACGGCATCCCGATCATGCTGCCGGAAGAGGCGCGCGCGCTGACCGATTGAGCGGTCTCCGCGGTATGTCCGATCGACCGACCGTCGCCATCGTCGCCACCGGCGGCACCATCGCGATGAAGCACGATCCCGGCACGGGCGCGCCGGTTCCGGCCCTGACGGGGGCCGACCTTGTCGCCGCGGTGCCGCGTCTATCCGACCTCGCGCGGATCGAGGTACTGGAATTCGCCAACGTACCGAGCGCCTATCTGGGCCCGGCCCTGTGGCCTGACCTCAGCCGCGCGGTGGCGGGCCTGCTCGCGCGGCCGGAGATCGCGGGCGCCATCGTCCTCCACGGCACCGACACCCTGGACCAGACCGCCTATTTCCTCGACCTGACGCTCGCGAGCGACAAGCCGGTGGTGGTGGTGGGCGCCCAGCGCAACGCCTCCGAGGCGGATGCGGACGGGGCGCGCAACCTCCTCAACGCGGTCCGGCAGATCCTGGCCCAGGGCGCACGCGAGGACCTACGAGGGTTGGGTGTCACGGTGACGCTCAACCACAACATCAACGCCGCCCGCGAGGTGCGGAAGTCCCACACCAACAACGTCGAGACCTTCAATTCCGGCGAGGCCGGCTTCCTCGGCCATATCGACGAGGACCGGGTGGTCTTCGCCCGGAAGTCCCTGCGCCGCCAGACCCTGCCGCTGCCCGACCGGCTCGCCCGGGTCGATCTCGTGGCGATGGCGGCCGGCAGCGACGGTCGCCAGCTCCGTCACGCGGTGGCGGACGGGGCCGAGGGCGTGGTGATCGCCGCCTACGGCTTCGGCAACGTCAACGAGGCCCTCTACGACGCGGTGGTGGAGGCGATCGCGGCCGGCGTCACGATCGTGGTGGCGAGCCAGGTTCCGCATGGCCGGGCGCTCCCGGTCTACGGTTTCAAGGGCGGCGGCGGCACGCTGCGCGCTGCCGGCGCGGTCTTCGCCGACGATCTCACCCCCGACAAGGCCCGGGTCCTGGCGCTGCTGGCCCTGCCGATCACCCGCGACCGCCAAGCCTTGCAGGCGTATTACGACCGCTAGGGATGCCGGGCGCGGGAAGCGCCCGGCCGGGTCCGGCGCCCCGAGCACGGCGGTCCCCCGTCGGGGGCTCAGGTCCGGAAGAAAGCCAGCAGATCGGCGTTGATGAGGTCCGGATGGGTCGAGGCCATGCCGTGCGACAGGCCCGGATAGACCTTCAACGTGCCCTTCTTGACGAGCTTGATGGCCAGCTCGGCACTGTCGGCGATCGGGACGATCTGATCGTCCGCGCCGTGCAGGATGAGCACCGGAACCTCGATGGCCTTCAGGTCCGCCGTGAAGTCGGTCTCCGAGAACGCCTTGATGCAATCGTAATGGGCCTTGGCGCCGCCCATCATGCCCTGGCGCCACCAATTGTCGATCAGGCCCTGGCTGACCTTCGCCCCCGCCCGGTTGAAACCGTAGAAGGGCCCGGCCGGCACGTCCCGAAAGAACTGCGCGCGGTTCGCCGCCAGGGCGCTGCGGAAGCCGTCGAAGACCTCGATGGGCAGGCCACCCGGATTGGCCGGGGTCTGCAGCATGATCGGCGGCACCGCGCCGATGAGGACGGCCTTTCCGACCCGACCCGACTTCGCCCGCGCCGCGTAGCGGGCGACCTCTCCACCACCCGTGGAATGGCCGACGTGGAACGCGTTCTTCAGGTCCAGGTGCTCGGCCAGCGCCGCGACGTCGGCCGCATAGGTGTCCATCTCGTTGCCGCTGTCGGTCTGGGTCGAGCGGCCGTGGCCGCGGCGGTCATGGGCGATGACGCGGTAGCCCTTCTGCAGGAAGAACAGCATCTGCGCGTCCCAGTCGTCCGCGCTCAGGGGCCAGCCGTGATGGAAGACGACCGGTTGGGCGGTCCGGGGACCCCATTGCTTGTAGAAGATCCGGGCACCGTCCTGGGTCGTCAGGAAGCCGCTCTCGGATTTCGCGGACGGCCCGGCGGGGGCAGTGGCGCTGCGGGCGGCTCCGGGTGCAGCCTCGGCTGCCTCCGTCGCCAACGCGGTGGCCACGACGGCGGCGCCGAGCCCCACGGTCATCAGGCCGCGGCGGGTGGCGGTGTCGAGCT